>JBDTLB010000064.1:0-15824 GCA_039934955.1 Devosia sp. | reverse complement strand
TTTCCAGAATGCCGGTAAGTTCAAGGCACGCTACTCGACGCTCGGCTTCAACGACGCGTCCAAGCTCGACGACGGCAATTTCTGGCCCGTCGCCTACGCGTTGACGAAGCTGACCGCGGCAGACGAGAAAGCCATCGCCGAGTTGGTGAAGAGAGCCGTCGGTTGAGGCCAAGCGCCTCTACTTAAACGCTTGCTCGAGCTGACACTCTCGCGAATTGCGCTCAGCCTTTGACGGCCGCCGCCGTCAGGCCGGCCACGATGTATCGCTGCGCGAGCAGGAACACCGTGATGGCCGGTGCGATCGTAACCGTGATGTAGGTCAGGATTTTTGGCCAGTCGGTTGCGTACAGGCCCTGGAACTGCATCAGCCCCAGCGGCCATGTGTATTTGGGCGGGCTATCAAGCACCACGAGCGGCAGCAGATAGTTGTTCCAGCTCGTTACGAAGGTGATGATGGCGACAGTCGATATGATCGGCAGCGACAGCGGCAGGATGATCGACCGGAATATCCGCGCGTAGGACGCACCATCGATGAGTGCGGCCTCCACCAGTTCATCAGGAATATGCCTGAACGCATTTCGCATCAGAAGCACACTGCTGGCGAGGCCAAAGGCGACCTGCGGTAGGATGATGCCCCAATGGGTGTCGAGAAGGCCGAGGTCGCGGATCTTGAGGAAAAGCGGCAGGATCGCCGTGGCAAAGGGAAACGTCAGCCCGAGAATGAGGTAGTTGAACAGCATTTGCTCGCCGAAAAACTTGAGGTGCGCAAAGGCAAAGGCTGCGGGCGCACTCACAGCCAGCGTGATCAGCACCGTGAACACGCCGACGGTGAGCGAATTGCCCATCATTTCCCAAACATGCGGCGTCGTCAGAACGTCGACATAGTTGCTCCAGAGCCAATGCTCCGGCAGGCCGAAGGGATCGGTCCGCAACTCCCCCTTGGTCTTGAGGGCGCCCAGCACCGTGGAAACAATTGGGATCAGGACAAACCCTGCGACTGTGAACAAGACCAACAACCGCGCCAGCGCCCAAAGCGGGTTGCGAAAGCGGATCGTCGTCTCGATGCGACCAATCGCTGGGAGGGCGCCGTCAGTCATCGCGCATCACCAGCCACCGGTAGGCGATCGCAATCACCACGCAGAACACAAACAGGGTGACCCCGACTGCGTCACCGAACCCGACCCGCATGCGGCCAATACCGAAATAGTAGAGAAACGACACGATTGTATGCGAGCCGTTCAGCGGCCCTCCGCCGGTCAGCGGAACGACCAGGTCGAAGAACTGCAGGCATCCCAGGATGGCGAAAAAGATCGACAGCCGGATCGTCGTTGCAATTCCGGGCACAGTGATGTGAATGAACCGCTGCAGGGCGTTTGCGCCATCTATCTCGGCAGCCTCGTAGAGGCTTTTGTCGATGGCCTGCATCCCGGCGATGTAGAGCATCATGTGGAAGCCGAAATACTTCCAGGTCGCGGCAACCAGGATGCCGATGATGGCAAGGTTGGGATCTGCAAGGAGCGCGATCGGACCCGTGCCGAACAACTGACCGACGACCGAAATGAGGCCAACGTCGCCGTCGAAAATGTAATGGAAGATGAGGCCCGCAGCCACTTCTGCCAGGATGAACGGCAGGAAAAAAATCATCCGGAACGTCACACTGCCCCAGCGACGCCCGCCGAGAAGTGCCGCCATGCCGAGCGCCATGGGCAATTGAATAAGCAGAGACGCGGCGATCAGCAGGCCCGTATTGCCAAGGGCACGCTGAAAGGTCTTGTTGCCGAGCAGCTGCTGAAAATTGCCCAGCCCGATGAATTTGTCCGGGCTCGGCGCGCGCAACCCGTTCCAGTTATAGAGCGATGCTCCACCGGCCTCGATGATCGGCAGGACGATGAACAGTGTGAACAGCAGAATCGCCGGCGCGACGAAAATCAAGGCCGTCTTCCAGCCGCGCTGACCGCGTAGGGATACAGAGAATGGCAGTCGCTGGGCGGCGGTAGACATTTGGGTCAATTTTAATTCGACTGAAGGAGAGGCCCCGGCAGTGGGAGCTGCCGGGGCGGAGGATCCAATGGATTACTTGCTATTGTCCATTGCTTCCTGCAGCGCCGCCGCGGCTTCCTCGGGACTCATGGTCCCGGCGGCCAACGCGGTGGCGACATCGTTGAAGACGCGGCCGACGTCGGGACCGAGGTCCTGATCAAGGAAGTTCTGGTGCTTGGACGACGCAGCAATCTGCTGAGCGACGAGCTGAAGCATCGGATCCTTCAAGTCTTCGGCCGATCCAATCGCAGACGGGATGCCGAGACCGCCTTCGGCGATCTTCTTCTGCACATCACGCGAGGCGAAGTACTCAAGGAACTGCGTCGCTTCCGGCGGCGCCTTGGCCGAAATCTCGTAGCCCGCGATGCCGCCGAGAGTTTCGGTCCCCAAACCTTTGCCGCCGGGCACACCGGCCGGGAACGGCACGATGGCGAGGTCGGCCGGCGCTATGCCTTTGCCATCCTTGGCGTCCTGCCCCTGCTGGGCGATGATCCAATTGCCCATCAGATACATCGCGCCCTGGCCATCGCCGAACTGTCCGGCGGAGTCCGGCCAGGTCTTGCTCAGCCAGCCGTCCTGGAACGGTTGCATCTTGCCCAGATCCACCAACTCCTTGGCCGCCGCCAGGAACGCCGGACTGTTGAAGCCGTGCTTCTTTACCTCGTCGATCGCGCCACCGCCGCCTTCGCGCAGCAGCAGGTAGCCGAGGTAGAACTGCACGGGCCACTCATCTTTGCCGCTCGTCAGCAGCGGCGTAGTGCCAGCAGCCTTGAGTTTGGTGATCGCGCCCTTGAACCCGTCCCACGTCTTGAGGTCATCGACCGTGACGCCTGCCTTGGCGATGAGCGGCTTGTTGACGTAGATCGAAACCAGGCTGAGATCGGTGGCGACGCCGACCTGCTTGCCGTCGACCTGGAACGCCGAGATGGCCGAGGGGACCACGGTCTTGCCAAAATTGGCCTGCTCTGAGGTGACGTCGGCGAGATAGCCGGCCTCTTCGTGTGCCAGCATCACGCCGCCGCCCCAGCTGGTAAAAATGTCCGGCGGGGTGTTCGACTGCAGCATCGTCGGCAACTTGGCCTTGAGCGCCTCGTTTTCCATCGGCTCGAGAACGATCTTCACGCCAGGGTGCGCAGCGCTGAACGCATCAGCGGCACCCTGCAGAATGTCGTTATAGGCTTTGGTGTCGCCGATGTAGAGCATGCGCACGGTCGTGTCGCCGGCCAGCGAAGGCGCCGTTGTCGCCATCAGAACGAGCGCAAGCGCGCCCAGAACCCTATTCTTCATTCTTATCCTCCCATTGGAGCCGGCCCTCTTGTTGAACGACCATCCCAGCTCAAAACGGTCATTTCTTATTGTCTGAGTAATTCTCAGATGCGCGTGAGAATTAGGGCAATACTCATGCTAAGTCAAACTCAGGCCGCAAAGCGCGACGAGAAATCTTGTGCCTTTGGGTTGATCCCAGCACTGTTGTCGGACTATTGAACGCGATATGGCACTGCTCATAGACTCTCGCCCCGACGGACAGGGCGGCAAAATCTCTACCGATCTGCTCGAGGCGATGGATCTTGTCCAACGCGAAATGGGAACGTCGCCGACCGAAGACGCGGTGTTTGATCTGGCACGGTCACGCCGGAACATTCGCGTCCGGGCCGAGTTGGCATCGCGCGATCTGCGACTACCACCGATGGCGACCGTCACGACGCAACTTCTCTCCCCCAATGGTGAGATCGAGGTGCGCACCTACAATCCCCAGGGAACCGGTCCGGCCATCGTGTTCGTCCACGGCGGCGGCTGGATCGCGGGGAGCATCGACACGCACGATGGCATGGCGCGTTGGTTTGCGAGCCAAACCGACGCCATATTAGTGTCGGTCGGCTACAGCCTCGCTCCGGAACATCCATTCCCGCAAGCCGTCATTGAAGTGGCGGCGGCCATAGCGGCTATCGAGCGCGACACGGAAGCCGGTCGCCGGTTGTTTGTCATGGGTGATTCCTCGGGGGCGAATATTGCCGCGATGGCAATCCTTCGGTTGTCGTCGATACAGCGCGGCCGGATCAGCGGCTTCGTATCGATCTATGGGGCCTATTCTCCCGAGATGGACCTGTCGTCGCATCGTCTCTACGGAGACGGTCGTTTCGGACTAAGCGAGCCGCGCATGCGCTGGTGCTGGACCCTCTACGCACCACAGTTCTTTCCGCAGGCGCGCGACCAGCTCACGCCTCTTGGAAGCATCCCCGCCGACTTTCCCCCCGCGCTATGTGTCGGAGCCGAGTGCGACGTGCTGCTCGACGACACCTTGGCGCTTTACAGCAGGCTGGCGGAGGCCCGCGTGGATGTCTCGCTGTCCCTCTGGCCCGGATTGCCCCACGGGTGCCTGCACTATGTCGGCGTGGTCGACAGCGTCACCAATGCGGCGCGCTCGATCGTGCAATTCATTGACTCGCACGGGCTCCCGTCTCGCGCCGCTGAGGCCCCAATCCAGCCCGCAACGCTCGATGACGGCATCGCGTCCGTCGAGGTCCTGCGCGACGTCGACGCGCTGTTCGAATCAAGCCGTACCCGGCTGCATGGATCGGTGACCCACAGGCTCGCGATCGATATTCTAGGGGGAACACTTCAGCCGCGGCAAACCCTTCCGACAGAGGAAGCGGCCAGCGCCAGCATGGGGATTTCGCGTAGCGCCTACCGCGAGGCGCTACGCACACTGTCAGCCAAGGGGCTCGTCACGTCATCGCCCAAAGTCGGCACGCGGATCGCGCCGCGTGAGCAATGGAGCATCCTTGATGGAGATGTGCTCGCATGGAGCTTCGAGGCGGCGCCGAGTGAGCAGTTCGTGCGCGATCTGTTCGAGCTCCGCAAATCGATCGAGCCCTCGGCGGCGTCGATGGCTGCCGATCGCCGGGACGCGACGGATCTGGCGGCGTTGTCCAAAGCTCTGGCGCGACTCGCCGACAGCCCGCCCGACAGTATGGATTGGCTCGATGCCACGGTCGACTATCACCGGGGCATCCTCACGGCCAGCAAGAACGCCGCCCTACCCGGGCTGTGGCCGGCGATCAATGCGACCCTGCGCTGGACGGCAAAACTGCAGATGATGCTCCCTACCCTGCAACTGGTTCATGACACGGTGGCAGACCACGCGCGGGTTTTTAAGAAGATCAAGACACAAGATGCGGCCGGCGCTCAAACCGAAATGCGCAATTTGATTGAGACGAGTTTCGTCGATGCGATCGCCAATCTCGGCAGAGTCAGACGCGCAAGCTCGGCCCGGTCCGATAGGGACTGACGCCACCCCAAAGGCGTCCCGGGCAGCGCCTTATCTCAGCATGGCTCGAACCCGCCGCCCAGGCGCGCGCTCAGCTCATTCTTGGGTTGAGCTTGCGCCAGGCCTCGTACTCGCCCTGGGCATCGGGGTGCAACGGGTAGTATCGCTGCAGCGACTCGCCTTCCATCAGCTTCATGCGCGAGAATTCTTCCCAATCCGCGTGCTTCTTGCCGTCCTCGATGATCGCCTCTGCCATCGAGACCGGCACGACGATCGCGCCGTCATCGTCAGCGACGATAATGTCGCCCGGCACGACCGTGACGCCGGCGCAGGCGATGGTGACGTTTACAGCATTGGGAAAGATGTCGTTCTGCACATGATAGTTCGGGGTCCAGCCCTTGAGCCACAATGAGAGATCGAGCTGCTCGACATTGGGACGATCGCGCATGCATCCATCGATGACGATGCCGGCGCCGCCGCGGCCTTTGAAATAGGTCGACATCATGTCGCCGAAGATGCCCGAGCGCATGTCGCCGCGCGCATCGACCACCACAACGTCACCCTCCTGCAGGTGATAGAGCACGTGGCGATGGAGCTGCGTTTCAGGGTCGGCGTATTCGCCTTCACTGAACAGATCGGGGCGCTGCGGCAGACATTGCAGGGTCAGCGCCGGACCGACGATGGTCTTGCCCTTGGTCTGCGGCAGGATGCCGGTCATATGCGGGTTGCGAAACCCGGCGTGGCCGAGCGAGCCCGCGATCGTCGCGCTTCCCAATCCGCGCAAGCCCTCGATCAGGTGCTTGGCTGGACGTTTGATCGCCGGCGTTTCAATCATGACAATACCCTCAAATGTGGTCGAAGCTTACCAGTTGGTGACAGAGCCATCACGCCGCTTCAGGTGCGGCGCCTCCCAGAACTTGAAACTCTGCTCCATAACGAGTTTCTCGTTGACCTCGACGCCGAGCCCCGGCGCCGAACTGACCGGATAGCTGGCCCCGTCGAGGCGCGGCTGCGTCGGAAAGAAGTCGGAATTGTCGAACCCCAGCTTGGCCTCGGGGGCCCTCGTCTCAAGCCAGGCGAAGTTCGATACGGCCGCGCCGAAATGGATCGTCGCCGCGGTACAGATCGGTCCGAGTGGATTGTGTGGCATGAGATCGACATAGTGCGCCTCGCTCCAGCCGGCAATCTTCATTGCCTCGGTCAGCCCGCCGACATTGCACACGTCGAGCCGGTTGAACTGGTGGATGCCGCGCTCGATATAGGGAATGAACTGCCACTTGCTGGCGAATTCCTCGCCGATTGCGAACGGAATCTCAGTCATCGTCCGAAGCGATTCATAGGCTTCCGGCGTCTCGTCACGGATAGGCTCCTCGAGGAAGTCGAGAACACCCTTGTCGAGCTTGTTGCAAAAGCTCGCAGCTTCGGCGACCGAGAGGCGGTGATGATAGTCGATGCCGATGACGACCTCATCTCCAAGTTCCTTGCGGGCCTGGTTCAACATCCTGGCGGTCGGGGCGATCGACTCCCGCGGCTCGAAGATGTCCTTGCTCTTCTGCCCAACCGGAAAGAACCGGATGGCGCTCCATCCCAGGGCTTGAAGTTCCTTGGCGCGCTCGATGGCGACCTCGCCCTCGGCCTCGTCGCCCGTAGAGGCGAAGGTCGGGATCACGTCGCGCTGTTTGCCGCCGAGCAGCTGATAGACCGGGACTCCCAGCGCCTTGCCCTTGATGTCGTAGAGCGCGATATCGACGGCCGAAATCGCCGCCTGCAGCACCCGGCCGCCTTCAAAATACTGGCTGCGATAGGTTTCCTGCCAGATCGCGCCGATATCAAACGCGTCCTTGCCGATCAGGAAGCGGGAATAATGCTGCAGCGCGCCGACGACCGCCATTTCGCGCCCGCTCAGGCCACTCTCGCCCCAGCCATAGACGCCTTCGTCGGTCTCGACCTTGACGATGAGTTGGTTGCGCGTGCCGATCCACACTGGATAGGGCTTGATTGCGGTGATCTTCAATTTCAGCTCCAGGTCCGGTCCCAGGAATATTCGTCGTCCCATTGATCCGTAGGCTGCCAGATCCCGCTGACCCCAGGCTGCAGATGCTGCGAGATCACCTCGTCGACGATTTCGTCGATGCCGAGGCCCGGTTTGTCGGTAACGGTGATGAAGCCGTCCTTGACGAGTGGCTTGGGAAGGCCCGTGACGATGTCGTCCCACCACGGCACGTCGACCGAGTGATATTCGAGCGCCATGAAGTTCTCTGTGGCGACTGCGACGTGCGCCGCGGCCATTGCCGCGATGGGGCTTTCGGCCATGTGGATGGCCATGGCGACGCCGTTTGCCTGCGCCATATCACCGATCTTCTTGGTCTCGAGGATGCCGCCGGTAGTGAGCAGATCGGGGTGAATGACCGACAGCCCGCCGCTCCTGAGCAAGGGCTCAAAGCCCTCCTTGAGATAGATGTCCTCGCCGGTGCAGATCGGCACGGTCGTGGCGTCCTGCAACTGCCGGTACTGCTCGGTGTATTGCCAGGGGATCACGTCTTCGAGCCACGCCGGCACGTATTTCTCGATCCGTCGCGCGAGGCGAATGCCGTTCTGCAGCGAGATATGGCCGACATGGTCGATGGCGAGCGGGATCTCCATGCCGATGACCTCGCGCACCTCGGCAATATACTGCTCCAGCAGGTCCAGACCTTTGTCGGAGAAATGCAGGCCGGTAAAGGGATGCGCAATATTGTGCACGTCGTACACCGCGTTGCGGGCGCGACGCTGTTCGGCGGTCTTGACCGAGCCGCGTTGCGGGTGGACGCGGTAGCCCTCGAGCGAACCGGCCGGGGCGACGACGGCGCCGGGGATGTCCGCGATCTGCATGATCCCCAGATCCATCTTGAGGAAGGTGTAGCCGAGCGCCATGCGTTCCTTGAGACGCTTGCCGGTCTCGGTCCCGCTGGGCTTGTCCGCGTCGGTGTCGGCATAGATCCGCACCTTGTCGCGGAACTTGCCGCCGAGCATCTGGTAGATCGGCACGCCATAGGCCTTGCCGGCGAGGTCCCACAACGCGATTTCGACCGCGGAGACGCCGCCGCCTTGCCGGCCATGCCCGCCGAACTGCTTGATGCGGCGGAACAGGCGGTCGATGTCGCAGGGGTTTTCGCCGAGCAGCCGGCTTTTCAGCATCAGGGCATAGGTGGCGCTGGCGCCATCGCGAACTTCGCCGAGACCGACGATGCCCTGGTTCGTATAGATCTTGAGCAGCGCCGACGTGAACGGAGCGCCGACGATCTCGGCTACCCGCATGTCGGTGATGCGAAGCTCGGAGGGCTTCGAGTTGGTATTGACGCGACCGAGTGCGTCTTCCGCTCCGTTACTGACCATCATGTTTTCCTGTTTCGACCGACGCTGGTATGACGCCCGCCGTACTCGATCCTGAGTACTCCATCGAGTGCTATTCGGCGTGCAGCGCCATTTCTGTCTCACCGTCGAACAGATGCATGCGCTCCTGGTCGAACTCGAGCCAGATCTTCTCGTCGGGCGCCACGCTGACAGTCGGCGCGAGACTGATATTGACGATGGCGCCGGACAGAAGAGCCTGGACGAAGGTCACGTCGCCGGTCGGCTCCACCGTATAGACCTTGGCCGGAACCGCGCCGACCACTTCGGTCTTGTGCAACCTGATGGTCGAATGCCGGGCGCCGAGCACGACCTTCTTCGAGCTCGCCGCCTGCGCCTTGCGGGCATTTCGGTCGGAAAGCGGCAAGGTCCACCCCTCGGCGCTGCTGAGCGCGGTCTTGCCATCGATCGTCGTTGCTTCCATTGGCACGAGGCTCATCGCCGGGCTGCCGATGAAGCTCGCCACGAACATGTTGATCGGGTTCGCGAAGATCTGCCCGGGCGTGTCGTATTGTTGGAGGTAGCCGCCGTTCATTACCGCCATCTTGTCGGCCATGGTGACAGCCTCGAGCTGGTCGTGCGTCACATAGACGATGGTGGCCTTGAGGTCCTGATGGAAGCGTTTGATCTCCGAGCGCATCTGCACGCGGAGCTTGGCATCGAGATTGGAGAGCGGCTCGTCCATCAAGAACACCGCCGGATCGCGCACCAGCGCTCGGCCGAGCGCAACGCGCTGCTGCTGCCCGCCCGACAATTCGCGAGGCTTGCGCTCGAGCAGATGGGTGATGTCCAGCACCTGGGCTGCGGCACGGACCTTGGTGTCGATCTCCTCGCGCGGCAGCTTCCGCATCTTCAGCGGGAAGGCGAGATTTTCAAAGACCGATTTCTGCGGGTAGAGCGCGTAGTTCTGGAACACCATCGCGATGTCCCGATCCTTGGGATCGAGATCGTTGACCACCCGGTCGCCGATGACGATGTCGCCCGAGGTAATCGGGATGAGGCCGGCGACGAGGTTCAGCGTCGTCGTCTTGCCGCAGCCGGACGGGCCGACCAATGCCACGAACTCGCCGTCGTTCACTGTGAGCGAGACATCGTGCACGGCATAAACGGGACCGTAAGTCTTGACGAGATCGCGAAGCACCACCTGGGCCATGGATCAACCTTCTAGTGTTTGACGGCGCCTTCAGTGAGGGCACGCACGAAGTAACGCTGCAGCGCGAGGAAGAGAACGACGACGGGAACGCTCATGATGAAGCTTGCCGCCATCAGACCCGGGAAGTCGGTGGTATTCTCCGAGAAGAAACGCTGGATACCGGCCGGAAGGGTCAGTTGGTCGTTCTTGGTGAGAAAAGTGTAGGCGTAGATGTATTCGTTCCAGGCACCGATGAAGGAGTAAATCGCGGTGGCGATAATGCCGGGCACAGACAGCGGCATGACGATGACCATGAATGCCTGGAAACGTGTCGCCCCGTCGATGCGGGCGGCCTGTTCGAGCTGGATTGGGATGTTGTCGTAGAATCCCTTGAGCAGCCAGATGGCGAGCGGCAGCCCGAAGGTCAAATAGGTGAGGATCAGCGAACCGTGCGTGTTCACCAGCCCCAGCCAGCGCATCAGGATGAACAGCGGCACGAGGAAGATCACCGCCGGGAACATGTTGCGCAGCAGCACCGAAAAGAACAGGAACCGGCGCCCGGGAAAACTAAAACGGGAGAAGGCGTAGGCGGCCGGCACCGCAACCACGACCGCGAGGATCGTCGTCAGGGTCGACACGAAAAGGCTGTTCCAGAAGAAGTGCAGGAAGTCCTGGCCGACGCTGTTCTGCGGATCGAGCAGTTTCCGATAGCTCTCCAGCGTTGGTTCCGCCGGCCACCATTGCGGCGGAAACTGCATGGCTGCGAAGCCGGACTTGATCGAGGTCAGCAGCATCCAGAACATCGGAAGGGCGGTGTAGAGCAGCATGATGACGAGGAATATCCGGCCAGCCCAGCGCCAGCCATCGATCGGCTTGCGGCGGGGCGCGGCGCGAGTTGGGATGTTGGACAGGGAGGTCATGCGCTGTCCTTTCGTTCGCCACGACTGAGGGCGCGAACATAGAAATAGCCGAGCGTCATCAGGATGATGAACAGCAGCACCGAATAGGCTGCCGCCACACCCCAGCGCTGCCGCCCGAAGGCGAGTTCGTAGATATGCGTGATCCAGATGTGCGACGCATTGGAGGGGCCGCCGCCGGTCATGATCCACGGGATGATGAACGAGTTGAAGTTGGCGACGGCGACCAGGAGGATCGTCACCGTCGAGACGCTGCTGAGGTGCGGAAAGGTGACGTTCCAGAAGCGCTGCCAGGCGTTTGCACCATCCACCCGTGCGGCGCGCAGGAGCTGGTCGGGGACAGTCTGCAGGCCGGCCATCAGCATGATCATGGCGAAGGGAAATTCACGCCAGATATTGACCACGATCAGCGAGGGCAGAACGGTATTGACGTTGTCGATGAAGTTTGGTGGCCGGTCGGTAATTCCAAGGGCGACGAGCACTGCGCCGATCACCCCGAAATCGGAGTGATAAATCCATTTCCAGATGTAGGAGGCGGCGACGGCGCTGATCACCCACGGGATGATGAGAATGGCGCGGAGCACGCCCCGGCCGATGAAGTCGCGGTGCAACGCCAGCGCACATCCGAAGCCGAGGATGAATGAGAAGACGGTGGAGGCCAGCGTCCAGATCACCGTGTTGAGCGTGACGCGCCAGAACACGTCGCTGGTGAGGATGGCGCCGTAATTGTCGAAGCCGACAAAGATCTTGTCGCGCAGCTGCAGGCCCGGGGGGGTTTTAAAGAACGACAGGTCGATCGTGTAGTAGATGGGATAGGCGATGACGATGAGCATCACCACAATGGCCGGCAGCACGTAGAGGTAGTCTGTCCGGTTGACCCAGACCTGCCGGAAAATGCTGGAACGAACTGCGGGCGTTCGGCGAGGAACGTCGGCCTGGCCGGTCACCATAGTCATCGTGGCGCGCCCTCTATCCGGGGAAAGAGACCGGCGACAGATGCGCCGCCGGTCGATGATCGATGGGTCGGACTAGAGCCCGCCACCGCCCATGAGGTCCTTGACCTTCTTGGCCGCGTCGTCGGCTGCCTGATCGACAGTCATTGCCCCGGTGAGAGCGTTCTGCAGCATGTCCGGGATGATGATGTTCATGATCTCAGGCGACTGCGGCAGGGCCGGGAACGGGATGCCGTAGGGCAGCATCGAGGTCGTGACGTCGAGGAACTTCGTGGTCTCGAGCCGCGTCTTCTCGCCTTTGGTCAGGAAGCCGTTGAGATTGCCGGGGTTGGAACCGACCCAGGCGAGCTTCAGCGACCATTCGGGGCTCGTCCAGAAGCAGATCAGCGCCTTGGCCGCTGCCTCGTCCACCTTGCCACCCTCGACATATTCCGGCTTGAGGATGTGGATGTTGGAGCCACCGAACACGGCGGCCCGCTTGCCGTCCGGACCGGCGGGGATCAGGCCGTAGCGCATATTGTCGATAACCGTCTGCGCCTTGTCCTTGTCGGTGCCCGTCGCCTTCTTCTGCAGGTCGAGCATGACGTTATAGTCGGACGGATGCGAGATCATCATGCCCAACTGGCCGGCCACGAACAACGGCTGGTTGTCAGCCTGCTGGTTGGTGAGCGCGGAGACCGGAACCGACTTGTCGCGGACATACATATCGTACGACGCCTGCAGCGCGGCCTTGCTCGCAGGGCTGTCCAGTTCGATGGTCTTATAGGTCGGGCTTGCCCCGGCCTCGTCGAAGACACCACCACCATAGGCCCACAACTGGGGCATGAAGCGGTAGGGCGTATTGCCGGCATTCTTGCGGGCAACCATGCCGTAGCCGGAGATCCCGAGCTTGTCATGGATCTGCTTGGAGTCCGTGATCACCTCGGCCCAGGTGGCCGGCGCCTTGTCCGGATCGAGCCCGGCGCGCTTGAAGATGTCGGCGTTCCAGATGAGCGCCATCGTCTCGTTGTTGGTCGGGATGCCGTAGCTCACACCTTCCCAAGTGACGGCCTTCATGGCGCCTGGCCAGAAATCGTCGGTCGAATAACCGACGTCCTCAGGCTTCAGCGGCTGCAGATATCCCTTGGCGGCGAATTCGGTGCCGCCGAGGATCTGCAGGCGAGCCACCATTGGCGCGGCATTGCCGAGCAACGCCGTGCGGAACTTGTCGAGCAGGTCGTTGTAGGTGAGGCCTTGATCTTCGAGATCGATGTTGGGGTAGGTCGCCCGGAACGCGGCGAAGAACTCTTTGTAATTCTGACGCAGGATGTCGGGATCGCCCTCGAACACGCCCTGGTACCAAAGCGTAACGTGGCCCTTGTAGTCGAGCGGCGTGACCTTCGAGCAGTCGGCCGCGGTGTCGAAATCCTTCGTACCGGCAACCGAGCGTACGTAGTCCGGCGACCATTTACTTAGATCGACCGGGGGGGCGCCCAGCGCAGTCGCAGACATCAGCGACGCGATGAGGGCAGAGACGACCGCACCGCGAACGGCCACGGCGCCGAGTTTCGAACTCGTCATTGGAATCCTCCAGATTCTCCCATTCCGTCCATGCGAGAGGCATGACCGGTCTCGTCTTCAACCGTGGGGCGGGCTTTTCGCTCTCTTATCCCCTCAGCAAGACCGTACGCTTTCAGATCACGGATTGCGTGTCAACGCGAAAGGATCGTACATTGTTCGAAGTGAGCTATGTATGATAGCGTGTGAGGAATTTCGGGCTGGGGGCGCGCTTGTCGACGACCAGAGAGTTCAGGGTTGAGCGGCCGGTCGGTCTTGAGGACATCGATGTCTCAAGCCAGCGAGCGGTCTCGCTTTACGAGATCATCCGCGACGACATCATCTCGGGTCGGCTGAAGCCCAACGAACGATTGGTGGTCGCCGATCTCGCCGAGCGATTGGGGACGTCCACGAATCCGGTGCGCGAGGCGCTGCAACTGCTGCGCGGCGAAGGGTTCGTGGTCTTTTCGGTTAATCGCGGCGCCCGCGTGCGCCCCATCGATCACGACTTCGTCCGCAACATCTATGAGATCAGCGCGCTCATCGAGCCCGCCCTGACGCACTGGTTTGTCGGCATGGCGACCGAGGCGGACATCAACGAACTTGAGCGTATCCAGCGCCTCATCGAAGAGAACAATTTCGTGGACCCGGTGCTGCACAGCGGGCTCGACGTCCAGTTCCACACCGTCGTCTACCAGCGTCACTACAACCGCCACGCCGCCGAAATCTGGTGGAAGCATCGCGAGGTGCTGCGGGCGGTCAATCAACGCTTCAACTACACGCTGGCCCGCCGCAGCCAGGTGATCCGCGAGCACCGCGAGATGATCGAATTCGTCAAAGCGGGCGAGGCCGACAAGGCGGCGGCCGTAGTGACCCGCCATGTCGAAGGTTCGGGCCGACATCTGCTCGAGCAAATGCGGGCGCTCAACGCGGCCCGCGCCGGCTAGGAAGATCGTCGTCGAAGACGGCCAGGACACAATGAAGAGGGACAATTCGCAATGAAGATCACCGGCGTGAGGCCTTGGCTCGTCAAATCGGGCGCGTCGTACTGGGGAGAATTTCTGTTCGTCGAGGTGACAACCGACGAAGGCGTGAGCGGCTGGGGCGAGATCACCACCACCACAAAGATCGCCAACCGGGCCCTCTGCGCATTGCTGCAGCAGATCGGCGCAACCCTGGCCGGCGAAGACCCCGCGCATATCGAGCGGCTCTGGCACAAGACATTCCGCAGCTTCACCTACATGGGAAGCCGCGGCGCCGCAGTCGAATGCGTGAGCGCGATCGATATCGCGCTGTGGGATATCCGCGGCAAGGTGCTCGACAAGCCGATCTACGAACTTCTCGGCGGGCCGGTGCGTGATGAAATCGCGCTCTACACTCACCCAAATCAAGCCAAGTTCACCAGCAAAGAGGCCGTCGTCCGCGAAATCCAGGACATCGTAAAGTCGGGACACACCGCGCTGAAGTTTGACCCGTACGCCTATCAGGGCCTGGTCGAAGGCGGCTTCGCACGCGAACAGCGCGACGGCTATCTCGACGGCAGCATGACCCGCAAGGACGAGCGGGAGGCCGCCGAACTCACCGCCCTTATCCGCGAGACCACGGGGCCCGATATCGAGATCCTAATCGACGCGCATGGACGCTTCGACGTGCCGACCGCCATTCGCCTCTGCCTCTCGCTGGAAGAGGCCGGCAAGATTGACTGGTTCGAGGAGCCCTGCCCGCCTGAGAGCGTCAACGCTCTCAAGCAGGTCCGCGACAAGGTCAATGCGCCGATCTCGTGGGGCGAGCGCGGCCACACCAAATGGGACTTTGTTCCAATCCTCGAAAACAAGCTCGCCGACTACATCATGCCCGACGTGACCTGGACCGGCGGCATCACCGAGCTCAAGAAGATCTCTGCACTCTGCGAGGCATACTACATTCCGGTGTCGCCGCACGACGCGGCGGGCCCGATCAATGTCGTCGCTGGAGCACAGGTGATGATGACGGTGCCCAATTTCTACAAGCTCGAAACGTCCGAGTGGAACCTCAACAAATACAACGACCTCATCAAGACGCCGCTGGACAATTCCAACGGCAGCCTGAAGCTGCCGAAAGCGCCGGGCCTCGGTGTCGAGATGAATCGCGCCTATCTTGAGGAGCACGAGGTCGAACTGGGCTGACGGTCCAGCAAACTGGACGGCGCGATCGAGCGCTGTCCAGGCACTCCATTCGCACAGAGTTCCATCCATGAAGATTGTTGATCTGCGCTGCGCCGTTATCGGTAAGCACCCCATTGTCCGGATCGTCACCGACGAGAACATTCACGGTCTGGGCGAGGTGGAATTCACCAAGACCTACCTAAAGCCCTGGGTGATGCATTTCCGTGATGCACTGATCGGCGAAGATCCAACCGACGTCGAACGCGTCATGCTGAAGATCCGCCAGCGCGGCAGCTTCAAGCCCTATGGCGCGGCGGTGAGCGCCATTGAGCACGCGCTGTGGGACATCGCCGGCAAGGCCGCCAATGTTCCTGCCTACAAGCTGCTGGGGGGCAAGGTCCGGGATCAGGTCCGCTGCTACAATGGCAACCGCCGACGCAAACG
>JBDTLB010000063.1:0-5708 GCA_039934955.1 Devosia sp. | reverse complement strand
ACCGTACGGATGCCCAGCACCCCGTTGTCGTCGAGCGTCAGCACCGACTGCGGCAGCACAATCACCGGTGCCGTTCCGACCTTGACGACGGCGTCGGCAGTGATGCCATCGCGCAGCTTGCCGTCGGGGTTCGGCACCTCGATCTCGACCGGGAACGAGCGGGTCGCATCGTCGGCCGTCGGCGCAATGTAGGTGACCTTGCCCTCGGTCTTGTCGCCGGTAACCGTCGTGATAGCGGCCGGCAAGCCGAGCTTGGCGTAAGCGATCTTGGCTTCTGGCACCGACGCGACGAACAGCATCGGATCCAGCTGCACCACGGTGGCGCAGGGCTGTCCCGCGGCCAGCATGGCCCCGACATTGGCGAGCGGGTCGCTTACCACACCGGCTATATCGGTCTTGATTTCGGTCCGGCCCAGTTCGAGTTGCGCATTCTCGAGCGCCGTCGTGGCGGCCGCGAGCTGGGACTGGACGCCGAGCGCTGTGTTCTGCGCCACAAGGCCCTTGGCGACCAGCGCCGCATTGGCGTCAAACGCCGTCTGCGCCTGATCTAGACCGGCCTGCGCTTGGGCGACGGCCAGCTTTCGCGCGCCCTGGTCCAGCGTGCACAGGGTGTCGCCGGCTTTGACCGACTGGCCCTTGGTGACGCTGACAGTCTGGATGACACCGGAGGTCTGCGCCACGATGCTGACCGAGGCCTTCGCCTTGGTGCGACCCCGCAGGGGCACTTCGATCGGCATCAACTGGGCGGTGATCGTTGCGATGCGCACCGAACGCGGCGTGGAGCTGGTGCCGTTGCCCTGCTCGGCGTTGCGCTCGGCGATGGTCAGCGCCGGATCGATCTCGCCCGATGCTTTGGCATCAATGCCCGATTTGTCGACCGCATCGGTCAGCGGGCCGCCATTCTTTTCGATGAGCGAGACGACTGGACGCTCGCCATTGCCGGGACCTTTGCCGCCGGTGACCAACGTCCCGGTTGCAAGCCAGACCGCAAGGACAAGTACGATGACCAGCGCGACGCCGTAGGAGTAAATCGCACGCATTTCAGAAACAGCCCTCTAATTCAACAGCTTGGGCGGCATCGGGCCGCGCCAGCGCAATCAGTTCGCCCATGTGGGTGTCGATGTAGTCACGCGCAAAGGCCATGCAAGATCGGCCATAGTCGATTATCCAGCGATCCGCAGGTTGCGAATAGTTGGTCTGAAGACGGTCCATCTCTGCGATTGCGGCGTCGAGCGAAGCGATTCGCTCCCTTAACCGCACTTGAACGAGGGACTTTGGAAGTTCAGACGCAAAGCGAGCGAACAACAAAAACTCGCTGCGATACTCGTCGTCGCCGAGGTGCTCGAACAGCGAATTGATGAATTCGCGGCGCCCCATCTCGGTAATCGAATGAATCTTCTTGGACGGTTTGCCGTCCTGCTGCTCGACCCTGGAGGTCACCAGCTTATCGGCTTCCAACTTGGCCAATGCAGGGTAGATCGCGCCGTAGCTGGCGTCGACGAAGTAGCAATACTCACCTTCCGTCGACAGCTTCCGGATTTCGTATCCAGTCGCGTCGGCGTCGTAGAGGATCGCCAGACAAATGGTGCGAACGTTCATCGAGTATGCTCGTATGGCATATGCTGGACCAGAATATGACGGCCGTATATACGCACACAAATTTTGCCGCAATCGCGGCCAGCGCATGTAAGGCATGCTGAGTTAACGGGGCATTTCGGCCGCTGGATCAGGTCTTCGCAAGTAAAGCGCGCATTTCGGCGGCGCCTCTTGTGGCCAGATCAGCGCTGGCGGCAGCAATAAAGTACGGATTGAGGTTATCGCCACCCTTGCCGTAGTGAAGGGGCGAGCCATCGACTGCTAACACTGCGCCGCCTGCCGCCTCGAGCACTGCCTGACCAGCGGCGGTGTCCCATTCAGAGGTCGGGGTAAAACGCGGATAGAGCTGGGCATCGCCGCGAGCGACGAGGCAAAATTTCAGCGATGACCCCACCGAAACGTCGTCAACAACCTGAAATATCTCGCAAAACCCTTCAAGAGCCCCATGCCCGTGCGAACGCGAGGCGACCACCTTCATCGGGCCGTCCGGTCTGGTGTGAAGCGCAACGCGCTCATTGCGAGTGGTGATCTCGTACGCGCCGTCCGGGCCACCAAGAAAGGTGGCGCCGGTCGCCGGGGCCAAAACCACGCCCAGCGCGGGTTTTCCATGCTCACAAAGCGCGATATTCACGGTGAACTCGCCGTTCCGCTTGAGGAATTCCTTGGTGCCGTCGAGCGGATCGACGACGAAAAACCGTTCGCCCAGTGTCGGCACCACGCCGGCAGCGGCGCTTTCCTCCGCGAGGACCGGAATGCCCGTCGGCGCGAGGAACCTAAGGATGATCGCTTCCGCTCGCTGGTCCGCAACGGTTACCGGCGAGCCGTCCGGCTTCTGCTCATAGACGAAATCGTCGAGATAGACCTCCATGATCGCCGCCGACGCCGCCCGTGCGGCGTCAAGCATCAGGTCGAGAAGAGATTGGGGCATTTGGTGAGGATCCCGATGGCGGGTGCGGTGTATTGCGCGGCCGAGCGGCTGTCTATCGACAAATCCGGCTGTATGGCCAAGATGCGCAGATGAACTTGTCAGATGCCTTGGCGCTCGACCGCGCTGACTCTCTTGCCCACCGTCGTACGGCGTTTTCACTCCCCGACGGAATAATCTACCTCGACGGCAATTCGCTCGGCGCATTGCCCAAGGCCGTGATTGAGCGGACGGCCCGGGTCGTGAGTGAGGAATGGGGCCGCGACCTCATCACAAGTTGGAACAAGCACGACTGGATCGATCTGCCGCGGCGCGTGGGCGACCGGATCGCGCCGCTGATCGGAGCTGCGCCGGGGACGGTGATCGCCGCCGACTCCACTTCGATCAACATCTTCAAGCTGTTGGCGGTGGCGCTGGGGCGGCGCCAGTCCCGCAGGGTTATTCTGACCGAGGAGGGCAATTTTCCCACCGACGTCTATATGGCCAAGGGTATTGCCGGTCTGCTGCGGCAGGGTCATGCGGTCCGCGCCGTGCCGGCAGATGGCCTCGCCGATGCGCTGCACGGCGACGTCGCGGTGGTCCTGGTGACGGAGGTGAACTACCGCACCGGCGCCCGCCTCGACATGAAAACGCTGACCGACAAGGTGCATACCGCCGGCGCTTTGATCATCTGGGACCTGGCGCACAGCGCCGGAGCGCTGCCGGTCGACCTCGCCGGTGCAGGGGCCGACTTCGCGATCGGCTGTGGTTACAAATATCTCAATGGTGGGCCCGGCGCGCCGGCCTTCGCCTATGTGGCGCCACCGCACCTGATGGGCCTTAGACAGCCGCTCAGCGGTTGGCTCGGCCATGCGGCTCCCTTCGACTTCGCCGCAGACTATCGGCCGGCCGATGGCATCGACGCCTTGCGTGTCGGCACGCCGCCGGTCCTCTCGATGTCGGCCCTCGATGCTGCCCTCGAAATGTTCTCAGGGGTGGACCTCAACGCCGTGAAGAGGAAAGCCGACGCACTCTTCGATCTGTTCACAGCCGAGGTGGCGGCGCGTTGTCCTGAGTTTGAACTGCTTACGCCAACTGATCCGGCACGCCGCGGCACGCAAGTGTCGCTGCGCCATCCTGAGGCCTATGCGGTGATGCAGGCCCTGATCGCTCGCGGCGTCATTGGCGACTTCCGCCAACCCGACATCATGCGGTTCGGCCTGACGCCGCTCTATCTCGGTTTCGCTGATGCATTCCGCGCGTCGGAAATATTGGCCGAAGTCATGGCCTCGCGCGAATGGGATCGACCGGAGTTCAAGCAGCGAGCGAAGGTCGTCTAGATCCGCCCGACGACGCGCTTCACCTTATCCATGAAGGCGCGCAGCCCGTCGGGGCTGACATTGTTCATGTCGTAGAGGGCGAGATAGGTTGGCGGCAGCCAGCCGCCGAAGGTGACCCAACCCCAGCGCTTCGCCATACGGCGCGGCGGATCGCCCATGATCCAGGTGCGCCAGCGGTCCCCGCCGTAGGAGGTGACGAAGATCACTTTTCTAATATGCTTGAGATTGGGCACGAGTTTGCCCTTGTCCGGAT
Organism: Devosia sp.; assembly: GCA_039934955.1. Taxonomy (GTDB): domain Bacteria; phylum Pseudomonadota; class Alphaproteobacteria; order Rhizobiales; family Devosiaceae; genus Devosia_A. The sequence goes on along the minus strand of JBDTLB010000063.1, from coordinate 1,615 downwards.
CGTCGCCGCCTTCAAGTACGAACGACACGCCGGGCATGAAGACGCGATCGAAATAGCCCTTGAGGATCGCCGGGAAACCGTAGTTCCAGACCGGGTGGACGATGACCAGCGCCTCGGCGGTCATCAGTCGGTCGACATACGGCTTCAGTTCCGCCGTGACGTTTTCGGGAACGTCGTGATAGCCGAGGCGACCCTCGCGGCTCATCACCGGATTGAAGCCTTCCGCATAGAGATCGACGGGATCGACCTGGTGGCCTTTGTTCCTAAGGGTATCAAGAACGGCGTTGTAGAGGGCGTGGTTGAAACTCTCCGCCACTGGATGGGCGTGCAGTACCATCACCCGCATCACGCGGCTCCCAGCGTCTTCAGTCCGTCGAACAGCCAGGCGCGGCCGCTGTCGAAATCGAAGTTGGGATCATCCCAGGCAATCATCTTGCCGGGATTAAGAATGCCCTTAGGATCAGCCTGTTTCTTGAATTCGAGCTGGCCACGATCGGTCTTCTTCATGCCGCCCTCTTCAAGCGTGTAGCGGTGCGGATTGAAGACCAGGCAGCCATTGGCCTCATGCAGCCGGATGATCTCTTCAAGCCGCGCCTCGCCGGTGTAGCGCACGATCGGCAGGCCCGAGAACACGATCTTGCCGTCGAACCGCGTCATCTCAATATGCATTGGCATCTCGTCGCCGAACAGATCGATAGCCCATTTGACATGCTCGAAATCGGGGTATTGCGTCTGCAAATAGGTAATTGTCGGATCGAGCTTGAGGCCGCGCAGCGTTGTGTGGTTCCAGGCGAGTTCGTAGATCGGCGGGAGCTTGCGCTTTTCTTCTTCCGCTAGCGTATCGGCACGCATCAACAAATCGCCTTTGTGGAAAGCGACGAAATCGATCAGCGCCAGCATCGCGGCGGGCGCCGCCATCAATAGCACGACCGATTGATCGCGGTGCTTGATGTAGGGCCGGTGGCGGTTGAACCAGTCGTACGCGACCGGCGCCGCGACGGGAGAGATCTCCTTGAGTAGCAACCCGTCCTGTCGCGCCGCCTGCTCGCCGAAGGCGCACGCAGTAACGATCGAGTCGAAGCCCACGAGCACATCGACCCAATCATACGCAGCTGTCAGCGGCACCTCGGCCTCTACGATGATGCCATTGGTTCCGTACGCGTGCGCGACCTTGAGGATGTCTGGCCCGACCAGATCGAGCACGCGCGGCTCGGCCTCGCAGGTGATGACTTTGAGCCCAAGAATGTTACCGAAATTCCGGAGCCCGCCCCAGCGGATCGAGCCCACCCCCCCCGAGCCACCAGCGATGAAGCCGCCCAGCGTCGCCATGCGATAGGTCGAAGGATGGAACCGCATCTCGCCGCCGACAGCGGTCTTGGTATGTTCGTCGAGTTTTTCGAGGATGATGCCGGACTCGGCGCGGACCCTGTCTTTGCTGACGGCGATAACGCGGTCGAGACCTGTCAGATCAAGAATGACACCGCCCGAGAGCGGCATTGCCTGTCCGTAATTGCCCGTGCCCGCGCCCCGCGGCGTCACCGGGACACCGTGTTTGTAGGCGGCCGCGAGGATGGTCTTGACCTCGTTTTGGGTGCGCGGGGCGACGACAAGTTGC
>JBDTLB010000062.1:0-11265 GCA_039934955.1 Devosia sp. | reverse complement strand
ACGACGTCTCCTAGGACGAGGCTCCACTCAGTTGTGGGCTGACGAAATATCCGGACGCGCACGTTGGCCTCAGGGCCACCGTCGACCTTCTCCGGCTTCCACCAAGACTCTCGCTGGAGGCCGTTGAAAAGGTCGACCAACGTCGCGAAATGCTTTTGGGCATGTTGGTACTTGATCGCCGCGTCGTGGAAACGACCGAGGAACTGAACGTGCGGCGGGAAGGGATTTTCCATGCCCGTGGATAGCATGGTGCCAAGAGTCAGTCAGTGGTTGCAGCTTAGGCCGTCGCTACCTGGGCACTGCAGAATTGACTGAGGAGCGGGTCGAGCGTCTCGAAGTCGAACTCGCTGCCGATCGGATTTAGCATGAAGTAGTCGCCGGTTCGCCGGCGGGTGGCCAGTGAGATCCGGTTTCGGGTCCCGTCTGCCCACTCCATCGTGTACTGCCTGTTGTTTGCGTTATGCTGGCCTACCCCCAGAAGCATGATCCGGTTCGTCTCCACGCGGCGATAGAAGACCGAGAAGTTCCTGCGAGGCTGAGTGCGGTGCATGCACGTCAGCCTCTTCATCGCGCCGACTTGGACGTCAGTCACCGGGCGATCCTCGTTAGGTCCAGCCTGGGCGATATTCTTGATCCACATCCAGTCCGCTCGACTGAAGCGGGGTGGTAGCCAGTGTTCCGGGACGATCACCTCACGGTTGTAGGCGCGGTCGAGAGATTCGCGGGTGTGCATGACCATTCACATCTCCATAGGTCAACCGTCGCGCGGATCGAATGCTCTCGCCAAAGCGAAGAAATCTTGCATCGTCGCGGTCTCGGCGTCGCGACCGTACATAGCCTGGAATTTCGATATCGCCCTCAAGATCCAGGTGATCGACCCGCCGAGATCCATCTCGTCCGGCTGATTGCGATTGTTGTGCTTTAACCAGTCCCGCTCGGCATTCAGCATCCTGACGACTTGTTTCTCGCTCTTAGGCTCGCCACCCGGATCGGCGTGGCCGATAAAGGCATCGCGGGTAACGGTGAAGATGTGCTTCTGGTCGACATCCGGCATCGCGTCCTCCGCGGCCCCCGCGAGGGTAATTGCCACCGCGTGCTCCTCGGATTCGTGGGCGCGAATTGCGCCATCGATCAGCTGCTCGACAGCTTGCCGCTTGCTCATCTTCATAGCTCAGTCCTTCGGCTTCTCTGCGGTCGTCGCAGGTATCAGTGCGGTGTTCCATAGCCGGCCGTGAATCTCGGCCTCAAGCTGATCCTTGAGGTTCGCGCCGTCCTTTTCGAGACGACGGACGTCTTCCCGCTCGTGGATTTCGTCCTCGAAGGACATCGAGTATTCGGTCAAGGCGTTCCAGATCATGTCCTCGAGCTTGGCGAACGCGGCCTTGTTGGAGATGAAGATGCCGAACTTGGCAAGGTAGCTGCTGAGTGCCCGTGCGGTTTGCTCAACGCGCGCCTTCTCATGCCAGTAGATCACCTTCTGGTAGGCGCGGCCGCGGTCCACTCGGTTTGCGTCCCGGATCTCCTGCTTCTGCGATTCATGCAGTTCCGAGCCCGCGAGGAATTCCTCGAGCTGGACGTCGTTCATCCGCTCGACGCCGGGACGCTGCTTGGCGCTGGAGACGTGCGCCAAGGTGGTGTGGTACGCATCGATCAACGCTGCCACGCCTCGGGGACGACCTCGAATTCCTTTTCGGAGAGCTTCGTCGAACGATCGAGAAGTTGGCCGATCCGATATCGAAGGCCCTCCATCTCCTGCGCCTGCTGATGACGCAGGTCTTCGAGCTGTCGGTCGAACCGGGACTGGAGCCACTTCTCTCCCCACGTTTGGAAGATCCAATAGGCGACCGCGACTAAACTGACGCCACCGAGAGCTGCGCCACCTACCCAGGCCAAGGCTTGTTGAAGGAATTGAGCCATTACCCAGTATAGGCGAGCGCAGGGCGGCGGTTAAGGCTCAACGCTCGCTGGTTTTGCGGGCGTGGCTCTTCCAACGGCCGCTTCTAGCCGAACGGCCGCTATCGCCGCGAATGGCGGTTGGGGCGGTCGGATTTGCGACAGCGCGGTTATGGCGCTGGAAGTCCACTGTTGGCGCATAGCGGCCCCCTAGTCGCGGCCGCGCTGCATGTGCTTGAGGACTTCGGTAGGCCGAATTGCTGCTAGTAATGTGCTAGCACGGACAATTTCGCAGCCGTCGGAACAGTCGGAATAGCCAACAAAAAACCCGCCTTGCGGCGGGCTTTTGAGTTGGTTGCGGGAGTAGGATTTGAACCTACGACCTTCAGGTTATGAGCCTGACGAGCTACCGGGCTGCTCCATCCCGCGCCAATGTGGTGCATCGCGCCTTTGCTGCGGCCCATCGACCGCGGCGCAAGCGGTATATAAGGCGTCCCCCCTCCGACCTCAAGGCGAAAAGCCGCCCCTGCGACAGTTTTTTGACGGCGAAAACCTGACCGGGACGGTCGTCTTCGTCGGCAACCGGGCTATAAGCACTGGGCCCCGCTCGAGGAACCCGAAATGACGCTGTTTGCCTCGGTATTTCCAATCATTTGCTGGCTGGCCTACTCCTTAGCAGTCCCGTTTGTCGAAGCACGCCGCCCGTCGCTGTCGGTGATCATGGGCATGCAGCGCCGCCGCTGGGTGGCCAATGCGACCAAGCGCGAATCCCCCATGGATGCGATCCTGTCGGGGAATCTGATGCAGTCGGTGAGCTTTCTCGCCTCGACCTCGGTGCTGCTGGCGCTGGCGATCTTTGCAGCCTTCGGGCAATTGCCGGCCTTGATGCGCACGCTCCAGACACTCAGCGTCGGTAACGACTACACCATTGCCGACATGCAGATTCACCTGCTCGTGCTGCTGGTGATCTTCGTGTCGAGCTTCTTCGCCTTCACGCTCTCGCTGCGCCAATTCAACCATTTCTGCATCATGGTGGGGGCCATTTCACACGACGTCCCGGCGACCGAGGAAGAGATCGATGCCATCGCGATGCTCAACTCATTCGCGGCCAAGAATTTCAACAACGGCATCCGCGCTTACTACTTCGCTGTGCCCGCCGTCGCCTGGTTCGTATCGCCCTGGCTCTCGATCGCGGTGACGCTGATCACCACCGGCTTCATTGTCCATCGCGAGTTCTTCTCTTCGGCACATCGGTTGGCCGCATCAGTCGCCGTGATTGCCAGCCGCCGCGAAAAGGGCACGCCATAGCGGCGTCCTATTTGCCCAGGCGCGCCAGATTGTCGGCGGCAAGCGTGTAGCCCTGACCCGCGGCCTTGCCGTACAGCTCGCGGGCTTTGCCGAGGTCGGCCTCGACGCCGCGACCGAGCTCGTAAAGCCGGCCCAGATTGTTCGCCGCTACAGCATTCCCGGCATCCGCCGCGCGCTGCAGCCATTTCGCCGCATCGGCCACATCGAGCGGCCCGCCGGCGCCGCCTAGCTCCATCAGCGCAAAATTGACAGCGGCACGCATCTCGCCAGCGTTCGCAGCATCGCGATAGTGCTGGCGCGCAGAGATGGCATCCTGCTCGACGCCGGTGCCGTCTTCCTCGAGCCGCGCCAGATTGTAGCTGCCGAGCGGGACATTCCGGCCGCGGGCACTGCTGAACAAATCGGATGCCGCCGCAGCGTCGGCCGGCAGGCCGATGCCAAGTTCCGTCAAATAGCCGAGCGCATTCACGCCCGGTCCGTAGAGCGCATCTGAGGACGCGCGGAACGCCGCCAAAGCTTTGTCGGCATTCTTAGGCACGCCACGGCCTTCGAGGTAAGCAATGCCAAGCCTGTATTGCCCCTGAGGATCGTTGCCATCGGCCGCACGCTCGAGCCAGGTGAAGGCCTCGCCTTCGCTCGGCGCAACGCCAATTCCCTTTTGATAGCGGTCAGCAACAACGACCTGCGCCTTCGCCACGCCAGCGTCGGCAGCCGCCAGGTAGTATTTGAAGGCCATCGCCGGATCGGCGGCAACGCCGTCGCCGAAATCGTAGGAATAAGCGAGGCTCAACTGCGCTGGCGCAAACCCTGCATCGGCGGCCTGCTGCAGCATTGTGGTGGCGCGCGGCAGATCCTGCTCGATGCCTTTACCTAGGATCAGCAAATCGCCCAGCGCACGGAGTGCCACAACATTGTTCGCAGCCGCAGCCATCTCCAGCAGCGGGACAGCTTTTTTCACCTGCTCGTCGGTCGCATAGGCGGTCCCGAGCCACGCGCTGATCTGGATCGACGAAGGGTCCTCGTCCAACGCCGGCTCACAAGCCTCGATCGCATCGTAGCTGTTGGCATTGGCGACATCGACAGCTCCGGTGCCCACATAGCCGGGCTCGTACTTGCTGGCCGCCACCAGGGCACAGGCGTCGAACAGGTCGCTGGCAAAGCTCGGACCCGCGACCACCAAGGCCAACCCGATGCCGATCGATGCACTGGTGCGAAACCGTCTCATATCACCCTCCTCCCAGAGCATAGAGCGTGGCCCGTGGCCTCGCAAGAAAGCCGTCACTGCTCGGGCGTGAAGCCACGACCCAGATAGATCGTGTAACTGTCGAGCTTGCGCCCGTAGCGGATGATGTCGAGCGATTGCAGGGTCTCGATGGTCCCAAACCTTGCCTGCAGCCCGGCATCTAACGGTCGCCACTGATCGGCAATGATCAGCGCATCCTGCCCGGCATGCGCCGCGCCGTCGAACCAATCGTCGTAAGCATCGCGCCGGGGCGACAGGCTGGTCACATCGGCATCCTGCAGCGCAAAGCCAAGCGGCGAGGCAAGGGCATAGTCAGTCGCGGCGACGAAACCGACCGGATGCGCCTGTCGCAGGTCGCTCACCGCGGTCGCAATTTCGTCCCACCCGTACGACCAGCTTGAGGTCTGATCGGGATGACTGGTCAAGGCGGTGATCGGAATCACCGCGTAGTTCACCGCAGCAACGCCGATCGCCAGCGCGCCATAGGTCACCTGCGCGACGAGCAGCAGGCGCGACCGAAAGAAGACGGCGAGAAACGGCAGCACCGCCACATAAGCGAGCACGTTCCAGTGGATGAGAATATTGGTGAAGAGCGACGCGCCCAGGAACCCAAGCGTCGACAGCCAGAACAGGATTCGGGCGTAGCCGCGCCCGTCGCTTCTCCCGAGAAGAAGGCGGACAATGGGCACGATGAGAAACGGCGACAACACGGCCAGCGCGCCCAGCAGAAACCCGGTGACGCCGTCGAAATTGAGCGCCCCACGCAACCCGGCACGACCGCCCGTGATGAAGCCGAACGAGGCAAACTCGTGCTGCACATTCCAGATCAGCACCGGGGCCTGCAGTGCAAGGACGAGCAACCCCGCGAAGTAGAGGTGTGGGCTGCGGAACAGTGGCCGCAACGACGGCGTGGCGACGGCGTAGATTACCGCCGCTACGCCGAGCAACGCGCCGGTGTATTTGCTGAGCGTCGCGCAACCGATCGCCAGCGCCGCAAGGTAAAGCCAGCGCGGCCTGCCGATGTCATTGCGCAGCCGCTCGACCGCGTAGATCGTCGCCAGCGCGAAGAACACCAGCAGATGATCGGGGAACGCCACGCTCGAGAGGCCGAAAAGGATCGGGGTCGCAAGGAACAGCGTCGCGCTGGTCCAGAAACTCCAGCGCCAATCGTCGGCATCGATGCGGCGCGCCATCAGATAGAGCAGCGCCAGATCACCGAGCAGCGTCAGCAGCACCACGATGCGCAACCCGACGATATTCCAACCGAACAAAGCGCCGGCGACGCCCTGGGTCCAGCCGATCATCGAGGGATGATCGAAATAGCTCAGTTGCGGGTGGTGCCCCCACATGAAGTAGTAGGTCTCGTCCATGAACGGGTGCGCCACGATGAGCAGCACCAGCTTGATCGCCAGCAGCACTACAGCGATAGCCCGCAACACCCGCCAGTCGAACCCCGGCATTTCAGCCATCAGGTCGATAGCCCGTGGCAAGATAGATCCGGTGCGTGTCGACCTGTCTGCCAAAGACGATCACCGGCAGTGTTGCGATTGGCGTCACGCTCGCAAACTGGCCGGTGACGCTGCCGCTCATCGGCCGCCAATCGTCGTCGAACAGGATGGCGTCCTCGCCGGCATGCGCTGCGGGATCGAACCAATAGTCGAACTCGTCGCGGTTGGGCGACAGGCTGGTGACGTCGCGGTCCTTGAGCGCGAAGCCCAGCAACGATGCTGTGGTGTAGTCAGGCGCCGCGATAAAGCCGATTTTGTGCGCGGCCCGGGCCGCCTCGACCGCCGCCGCTGTCGGTTCCCAGCCATAGCTCCAGCCGGTTGCCTCATCGCGCCAGCCGCGCACATCGGTCAGCGGCATCACGGCGTAGTTGACGAAGGCCAGCACTGCGAAAGCGATTCCCCACAGCCCCTGCCCCACCAGCAGCCAGCGCGGCCGGAACACGAAAGCCAGGAACGGCAGCATCGCCGCGTAGGCCACGAGATTCCAGTGGAACAGCACCAGCGTGGAAAAACTGACGATCAGGATCGCGACCGACGAAATGCCGAAAGTCAACCGGGCGAAGCCGGTGCCTGGAATATGGTTCTTCCCGGCGGCGAATTTGATGATCGGCCAGAACAGGAATGGCGAGATCAGGATGACAATACCGAAGGCCAACCCGACAAAGCCGTCATAGGAGGCGCGCAGCCCGGCATGCCGGCCATGCAGGATGAACTCCCACGACGCAAAACCTTCGGTCGCATTCCAGATGATCACCGGCACCTGCAGCACCAATGTCAACGCCACAGCCAGCCAGAGGCGCGCCTCGCGCAGCAGCGGCCGATGAGCTACGAGGACGTAGAGCGCAACGCCAACCGCAAGGAATGCTGCATTGTATTTGGCGAGACCGGCGAGGCCCAGGAAAAGCGCCGCAAGATAGAGGTCGAGGTCGGCGCCACGCTCGCCCCTCGCCCTATCGGTGAAAAAGCCGATGCAGAAGCACAGCGCGAACAGGCACATCGTCAGCAACAGATGGTCCGGCAATGCGAGCCCGCTGACCAGCCAGAACATCGGGGTGACCACAAACAGCAGCGACGTCACCCAGAAATGGGTATGCCACTGTGCGCCAGCAAGCCGCCGCGAGATCAGATAGATCGCATAGAGGTCGGCGAGGAACGACAGCGCAACCGGCAGCCGAAGCGCCCACCGGCTCCAGCCGAATAGCGTCGAGCTCAACCCGAGAAACCACGCGTTGAGCGGCGGATGGTCGAAATAGGACAGCGCCGGATGCTGCCCCCACATCCAGTAATAGGCTTCGTCCTGGAACACACCGGCGAGGCTCAACTGGGCGAATTTGAGCACGACCAGCGCCAGCACCACGACTTGCACGACGCGCAGCGGCACGCGTCCCAATTTGATCGATGTGCCGTTCACCCACTGCCCCTTCGTCCGGTCGGGCGCTTATGCCACGCAAGCTTGTCGGGGCAAACCCTCGGCGCGCTAGTAGGCCGGGCCCTCGCGACCGAAGCCCGTGAGATCGACCGCGGTAGTTTGCGGGTCACCGCTGGAATCGAGCAGATCGAGCTGCTGCTGGGCATCGTCGATACCGCTGTCGAGCGCCGCCTGGAACAATTTGCGCGCCGCCAACGGGTCCGCCTCGACGCCCGTGCCGCTCGCATAGACGATACCGAGCGCATATTGCGCCAGCGCGAAGTCCTTCCCCGCCGCGAGGCCATAGAGGGCCACCGCCCCAGCCGGATCCTTGGTGACGCCGGTGCCGCCCATCAGCATGTCGGCGTAGCTCACCTGCGCCAGCACATTGCCCACATCAGTGCCCGCCTGCAGCAGCGGCAGAGCATCCTTGAACCGCTTGGCCTTGGCGTAGCCGCGCGCCAGCCAGACCTTGTCGCCGATCGAGCTGGGATTGGCCTCGACCGCCGCCTTGCAGGCCGCAATCGCCGCCTTGGCATTGATCGCCGAGAAATCGAGCCCATGCCCAAGGCCGCCCGGCTCATATTGCGATCCGGCCGCATCCTGGCAGGCGATCTCGAGATTGGTAACGGCGATCCGGTCCGTCGAATACTGATCGCCCCCGTCGGAGCCCGCCTGAAAATAGGGGAGCGCTGCGCTCAAATCGCGACCCGTGCCCAGCCCCTCCGAATACATGTAGCCGACGATGCCCTGCGCGTAGTTGACCTGCTTGCCCACCGCTGCAAAAGCGAGATCAAGGGCCTTTGTGGCATCTATCCCCGTGCCCTCACCGAAGAGATAATGCAGCGACAGCGCCGCCTGGGCGAAGCCATACCCCTGGTCGGCGGCATCGCTCAACAGCGCGAAGGATTTGTCGTAGTCCTGCGCGACACCGAGCCCCTGCTCGTAGAGATAAGCCAGATCGGTCTCCGAACGTGGCTCGCCTAGATCGGCGCCTTTCTGGTAGGCCTCTGCGGCCTCTAGATAGTCCATCTCGACGCCCTGCGCGTATTGATAGAGTTGACCGACACCATCATGGCCGAGCGGTTCGCCACCATCGGCCGCCTGCGCAAACAGCGTCATTGCTTTCGGGTAGTCCTGCGTAACGCCAGTGCCGCTCTGATAGAATGAGCCGAGCTTGTAGAGGGCGTGCGCATCGCCGTTGTCCGCCGCCAGCTGATAGAGCCGCAGCGCCTCGGACGGATCGGCATCCATGCCGGTACCGAGCTCGTAGCGCTCCGCCAGTTCGTTTGCCGCCGGCACGAAACCGGCGTTGGCCGCCTGCGTCAGCAACGCCAGTGCACGATCAGCGTCGCTCTCGACGCCATTGATGACGGTGCCGCCAAGCAGACCGCTCAGTAGATAGGCCGCAAACATGTCGCCGCCCGTCGCCGCCTCATTGAGCAACGGCGCGGCCTCGCTTGCCCTGCCGACGAGAACATAGACACGGCCAAGCCAGGTCATGACATCGATCGAGTCGGGCACCGCCTTGAGCGCAGCCTCACAGGCGGGGAGCGCGCCATCGAGATAGATCTGCATGTCCGAAAGTCCGCGATCCTGCCAACCCTCTTCATCGGGCGAGGCCGCAAGTGCGCCGCAGGCCGCTACTGGATCGGAATCCTTGGTCGCATCGCTGCCGAGCGTCACCACCTTGGGAACAGCGAGCGCCGGCGACGCGAGCAATATCGCTGCCAGTCCAGCCGTCACGATGCGTTTCAGCATTTCCCCGCTCCTCCGGTGTCGATCCTATCGAGCGCGACCGAACTGGGGAAGCTCTGTCACTGGAAGCCGACCGACGGGCGCGGCTTGTACGCGGCCTCGAGCGCCTTGATGTCGTTGGCACCGAGCGCGATGTCCACGGCGCCAACCGCATCCGTCAGATGCTCCACCTTGGTGACGCCGACGATTGGCGCGGCCACCGGCTGCTTTTGCATCACCCAGGCGAGCGCGATCTGCGCCATCGTCTTGCCCTTCGCCTTGGCAATCGCCTCGACGGCCCGGTTGATCGTCTCGTCGTTCTTGGCGTTCGCATCGTAAATCTGGTTGCCGAAGGGATCGGTCTCGAGCCGCTTGGTCACCTCGCCCCATGGCCGCGCCAAGCGGCCGCGCGCCAGCGGCGACCACGGAATGACCCCGATCCCTTGATCGACACAGAGCGGCAACATCTCGCGCTCTTCCTCGCGATAGATCAGGTTGAGATGGTTCTGCATGCTGACGAACCGTGTCCAGCCATTGGCCTCCTGCGTCTTCAGCATTTTCATGAACTGCCAGGCCCACATCGACGACGCGCCGATGTAGCGGGCCTTGCCGGCCTTCACCACATCATGCAGCGCCTCGAGTGTCTCCTCGATCGGCGTCGCGTAGTCGAAACGGTGGATCTGGTAGAGGTCGACATAGTCGGTCTTCAGCCGCCGCAACGAATTGTCGATCTCGGTGAAGATCGCCTTGCGCGACTGCCCGCGGCCGTTCGGACCGGGCCGCATCTCGCCATTGACCTTGGTGGCGAGCACGATCTGGTCGCGTGGCGCCAGTTCCTTGAGCACCGTGCCGGTGATTTCCTCGCTGGTGCCGCCCGAATAGACATTGGCCGTGTCGTAGAAATTGATCCCTGCCTCCCACGCGGCCCGGATGATGGGCCGGCTGTGCTCAAGATCGAGCACCCATTCACGGCCGAGCTTGGCATCGCCGAACGACATGCAGCCGAGGCAAATGCGGGAGACCTCGAGGCCGGTTCGGCCAAGCCGAGCGTACTGCATAGTGTGATCCTTTTCGTCGAGTGCGATCAAATATTGCGGCCTTGCTGCGGTCCCGAACCGCGCGCTAGGCTCGGCCGATGAGAGAAAAAACCTTGTTGCGATGGATCGCTCTGGTGCTGGTGATGGCCCTGCCGATGGCGGGCGTCAAAGCCGCGATGCTTGTCGATCCATTTCCGGTCGCGCAGATCATGGCCGAAACCGGCCTCGACCAAGTGCTGGTGCCGCTTCGCGACACGGTTACCGGCGGCGCTGCGGCAAGCGGCGTCACCGACGAAGCCTTTATCGCCAACTGGACCGCGATCGCTGCTCGCATGTTCGGTACCGATTCCATGAATAAGACGCTAGCCGCGGAGGTTGCGCGCCAGCCGCTCAGCATAACCGACAAGACCTCGCTCAGGCAATTCTACAGCTCCGATCTTGGCCGGCGTGTGACTGCGACCGAGACCGCCGCCTCGTTGCTGACGCCGGAGGGAGGCAACGCGGCCACGGCGCGCGGCCGCAATATTTCGGCCGGCTTGTCTGACCACCGGTTGCGACAATACGACAATATGACGAGATATTTCGCGCCGGCCTGCCGACGCTCGAAGCTCTCGCCCGGCAGACGATCCGCGTCGATATCGTCGCTGCGATTCTGGCGCAGAATGGCCGGGGCAAGGTCGACGTCCCCTGGCTGCGTGTCGAACAATTGGTCGATCAGGAAATGCCGCGCACCGTGCAATCGCTCACCACCGACCAGCGCGCCTTCAGCGCCTACACTTATCGCAACCTCACCGACAGCGAAGTCGATAGGCTCGTGATCTTCCTCAAATCACCGGCTTATCGCAGCCTCACGACTGTGATCACATTTGCGCTGGACGACGTCGTCGGCAACGAGGTCACCCGTTTCAGCAACGCTGTCGCCGCCTCGTCGAACCAGATCAGCGCCTGATCGCCGGCCTTATTCGCTGCGCCGCTTTGCATCATCGATCGGCGACAGGATTGAATCGAGCTTGGTGATGGTCGCGGCGATGTCGGTCTGCCCTTCGGGCGCCGCCGGCGTGTAGACCGGCTTGGGCACGCCGCTCGGGAAAGCCCCGAACTGCGTCAGGAACGTCACCATGTCGGTGAGCA
>JBDTLB010000061.1:0-109565 GCA_039934955.1 Devosia sp. | reverse complement strand
TTCCGCCGGGCCGCCGACTTCATCCTGAATCGTGTTAATACCCCAACGCCACCTCCTGGCGGTGGTGGTGGCCCGGGTCGTTCCGTCGCCGACGAAATCGCCAAGCTGGCGGGGCTCCTCAAGGATGAGCGCCGCGTCGACCGGAAGCTTCCGTCGCGCGGGGTCCTTGTCGTCCCATCTGCCGTCTTTGGTGAACATGGTCGGGTTCATGTCTGTGTTGTGTTGCTTACATTGTCATTATTTCTGACACAACAGAACAGCACAAGGGGAAAATACCTCTCCGCGCGCATTCTGCGAGCCGTAGAACGTCGATCCCGTTCTACGGAATTCTACAAAAAGTGAGGTCTGGTGAGGTCTAAAGCCGACTTCGTGAGCCGGTCTGACGGCACATGGCAGGTGATCTGCCTGGAAGTAGCACCGTGGCATAAGCCTAAGTCGTTGATTTAGCTAGTGGATTATTGGCGCGCCCTAAGAGATTCGAACTCCTGACCCCCAGATTCGTAGTCTGGTGCTCTATCCAGCTGAGCTAAGGGCGCGCGGGCTTCGGACGGCTTGGGGCCGGAAGCGGCGCCACCCATACCTAAGGCAATCCGCCTTGTCCAGCGTGCTCAGCCGAGCCGGATGGCGGTGGGCAGGACGATGTCGAAACGGGTGCCGGGGTCAAGCGGCGTGTAGCTCAATGTGCCGCCATGGGCCGCCACCAGTTCGCGAGCGATCGCAAGGCCGAGGCCGGTGCCGCCGGCCTTGGCAGAGCCCTCGAACGCAACGAACAAATTCTCCCGGGCGCGCGGTGGCAGGCCAGGGCCGTTGTCGACAATCGACAGGTCTAGGCCGGCGCCCGTTTCGGTGAAGCGCGCGGTGATGCAAGGCTGCGCCGGCTTTTCGGTCGCGCCCTCGATCGCCTCACGAGCGTTCTTGAGCAGATTGACCAGCACCCGCGCCAATTGGTCGGGATCGACCTTGACCGAGACGCCATCGGGCACCTCGTTGGAGAAGGCGATATCGGGGTGGCGCAGGGCGCCGGCGTCGATCGCCGATTCATCGACCAACGCCCGCAGGTCGACTGGCACGGGCTTGGGCAACGTGCCCGACTGGCGGCCATAGTCGAGCACCGACTGGGCGAAATCGACGGCCCTGTCGATCGATTGCACCAGCCGGGGGGCCAGCCGCTGGATTTTGGGATCATCGAGCGCCACCACCTGATCAGACAGCAATTGCGCGGAGGTCAGCGTGTTGCGCAGATCGTGATTGATCTTGGCGACGGCAAGCCCGAGATCGGCGAGGTGCCGGCGTTGCCGCAGCATCGAGAAGATGTCCGTCTCCATCGCGGCGAGTTCATTTTCGACGATGCCGATCTCGTCCCTGCGCCGGGTCGGGGCGATGATCAGCGACGCGTTTTCGGGCGCCATGCGGTACGCGACCAGGTTTTCGGTCAGCCGTCGGATCGGCACGATCAACAGCCGGCTGACCAGCAGATACAGGACGCCCGCGGTCAGTACTGCGACCAGCAGCGAAATCAGAGCGATGTTCCACGAATAGCTGAGCAGATCGGCATGGAGTGGCGCTTCGTCCATGATCACTTCGACCTCGGACTGCTCGTCCCCGCCATCGGAGTTGCCGACGATACGCAGGGTCCGATCGCCATTGTGAATGAGGGTATCGAACGCGCCCATGATCAGGGTCGGGTAGTCGGTCTGGCGCATGTCGACGGTCACGGCCTCGCGCGGCATCGGCTTTTCGTCGAGTTCGACGAGTTGGCTCTGGCCGTTGCGGCGATAGACGATGGCAATGGCCCCCGCCGAATGCAGCAGATTGTTGGTCAGCATGGCCGGCAGGTCCATGGCGTCGGGTACGGCATCGAGAACGCGGGCCGCAACGATGCCGATACGGAGCCGGTCGTTGAGCCAGGCTTCGCGATAATTGCCCGCTGAGGGCAGATAGATCACCACTTCGACCACGAGAATGACCAGCGTGATCGTGGCGATGAGCTTAACGGAGAGCCCGGAGAACGGCCCGGGCATGGCGCGGGGCTCGCTTGTCATCTTGCCCCCTACTTAGCGAAGATGCCCTAAGGCAACAAGCGGTTGAGGGCGATGCGACGGGCCAGCCAGCGGTTCTGCGCCCCGCCGGCGGCGGCCTGTTCGCCCAGAACGCGGATCAAATCGGCGTAGCTGGGATGCGGCGCGCTGAGGGCGGCAAGCCGCGCCGCAGCGATTTTTTCGGCCATTGCGAGGGCAAAGAGCGCCGCGAGTTCCCCTGCCCCGGCGCCGGCAATACCCGCCCCGAGGATCTTGCCCGAGCGGCCGATGATCAGTTTGACGACGCCCATGCCGTTGCGGTCGGCCCGCGCCGCGTCGTTTTCAGCGTAGCTCGCCCGCAGAACGCGAAAGCCGGTCTTGAACCGCGAGCGAGTCATCGGCTCGCTGAGTCCGACTTCGGCGATCGGTGGATCGGTCAGCGCCAGCCGCGGCACCGCGGCCGGATCATAGCGCGATTGCTCGCCGAGCAGCGCCGCCCGGACCACGAGATCAGCCTCAAGCATATTGAGGTGTGGCAGCGGTGCGTGACCCGCAGCTTCGCCGACCGCGAAGACCCTCGGGTTGGTGGTGCGCAGCGATTGGTTGAGCGAGAGCGCACCGGGGTCCGACTTGGAGCGTCGGATCTTGGCTGCGTCGAGGTTCAGTTCCTCGATATTGGCCGCGCGGCTGGTGGTGACGAGGATGTGCGAGGCGTCGAGTTGCAGCGGCTCATCCTTTGCGCGCACAACGACGCCGATGCCCTGGGCCCGGGCATGGACCGCCACGATCGCCGATTCCTCATAGAGCTTGACGCCCTCGTCGCGCAGGCGGCGCAGGGCGATTTCGGCGAGCTCGGGGTCGGCTTGCGCCAGGGCTCGGCCGGGATCAACGACACTCACCTCGCAACCGAGCCGGTTGTAGCTCAGCGCCAGTTCGAGCCCCATCGGGCCGACGCCGATGATCACCAGATGGCTGAGCTTGCGGGTGTTGTCGAAGATCGTCTCGGGGGTGAAATGCGGCACGGCATAAAGACCGGGGATTTCCGGCAAAGCGGTGTGCGCCCCGGTGGCGATAACAAAACGGCGGGCCCGGATCTCGGTGTCGCCGACCTTGACCGTCCTCGGATCGGTAAAGCTGCCGGTGCCCTTGATGACCTCGATGCCGAGCGCCGCGAGACGGGTCATGCCACTTTGCGCGGCGCCCTGCTCGATCACCTCGGCAATGTGGTTGCGGACCCGGCGGAAGCTGACTTTTGGGACTTCCTCGGGCAGTACGCCGAAACCCGGGCTCGAAATGGCCAGCGCCGAGCGCTGGGCGGCGGCGGCGAGCGCACGCAGCGCCAGGGCGCCGGAACGCAGGCTTGAGCCACCCGGAACGCCCTTTTCAACGATCGCGACGCTAGCGCCGAGCCGACGTGCGGCCTCGGCCACCGCAATGCCGGACGCACCCGCGCCGATGACGCAGAGATAAGGAGTCAAAACACTAGCCAATCCGGACCTTTACCGCCGCTTTGGAAGGACCGCCCCGCTTCTAGCGGCGGAAGCGCCAAAACGCCAGCAGCCCGAGCCGCCGAAATGTCGCCAAACCCCCGAATTTGCGCCAGATTTGACTGCGACAGCGTGCGCAGGGGCAATTCGGCGGATGCGTTGACTTAGCGGGGTCCTTTCTTTATAGCCCCGGACCAATCTCAGCCGCGCGACGGATCGGCGTTTGCTGGCCTTTTGCGGTGCGCAGCGATCCAGCGCAAACGACGACCTAAGAGGACCGCGCCCGGCGTGGTGTGAAACTATGAAGCGTACATTTCAACCGAGCGTTCTCGTCCGTACCCGCCGCCACGGCTTCCGTGCCCGCATGGCCACCAAGAATGGCCGGAAGATTCTCAATCTGCGCCGCGCTATGGGCCGCAAGAAGCTCTCGGCCTAAGGACCTGGCCGCATGACGGCCACGCTGCAGCGCAGCGGACTGAGGCGCCTGACAAAGCGGGCACAGTTCCTCAACGCGGCAAAAGGCCAACGCGCCGGACGACCGGGGTTTTCGCTGCAGGCCATCGAGGTCGAGACGGCCGAGCCGGGTCTCGGACTGACGGTCACAAAGAAGACCGGCAATTCGCCCGAGCGCAACCGTATCAAACGACGTTTGCGCGCAGCCGCCAGGGCTTGCGACACTGAGTTCCAGCCTCAACATGACTACGTGCTCGTCGGCCGCCGCGAGGCCCTGAGTTTGCCGTTTTTGAAGGTCGTTTCGGACCTTTCTTCCGCCATAGCCAAAGTGCATGCATCGCCGCGCGCCGCCAGGACCTGACAGACCATGAACGAAACCAACCGCAACATGATTATCGCCATCGTGCTCAGCGTGGTGGTGCTGTTCGGGTGGCAGTTCTTTATCGCCGGTCCGCAGATGCAGAAGGCGCAGCACCAGGCCGAGCTCGCCGCTCAACAGGCCGCCGCGGCCAATCCTGGCCTTGCGACCACAACGACGATCACGGGCAATTCCACTGCCGCTCCGGCCGCAGGCGCGACCACGACGCCCGCCGGCGCCCAGATCTTCACCGACCGCGCGCAGGCGATCGCCGCCACCACGCGTGTCGGCATAGACACCACGGCACTCAAGGGCTCGATCAACCTCACCGGCGGCCGGCTCGACGACCTCGAGCTCAAGAATTACCGCGAGACGGTCGACCCGAAATCACCAATCATTACATTGCTCTCGCCCTCGGGCGTGGTGACGGCGCAGGGCGTGCCCTATGCCTACTACATCGAGCAGGGCTGGGCCCCGCCGGCCGGTAGCACCGCGAAGACCCCCGATGCGAAAACCGTGTGGACGACCAGCGACAGCAAGCTCACCGCTACAACACCTGTTACGCTGAACTGGGACAATGGTGCGGGCCTGATCTTCCACCGCACCTTCGCGGTCGATGAGCATTATTTGTTCACCGTCACACAGAGCATCGACAACAAGAGCAGCGCCGACGTGCAGCTGTTCCCCTATGCCCGCGCCGTCCGCGAGGGCACGCCGAAGGTGCAAAACTTCTTTGTGCAGCACGAAGGCCCGATCGGTGTCCTCGGCTCCAACAACCAGGTCAGCAAGAAATACTCCGACCTGCAGGGCGACAAGCAGATCCGCTGGGACAACACCACGGGCTGGATCGGCTTCACCGACAAATATTGGGCCACCACGGTCATCGCAGAGCCCAGCGAGCAGGTGAATGCACAGTTCACCTATCTCAAGCCGAACGGGCAGGACGAGTACCAGACGAGCTTCGTGACCTCGGCGCCACTCACCATCGCGGCCGGCGCAACCGTCAGCAACAAGGGCTACGTGTTCGCGGGCGCCAAGGAAGAGGCCGTGATTGCCTCTTATGAGAGTGATTACAAGATCGACCGGCTTGAGCTGCTGATCGATTGGGGCTGGTTCTTCTTCCTCACCAAACCGATGTTCTATTTGCTGCGGTTCCTCTATGGGTTCCTCGGCAATTTCGGCCTCGCCATGCTGGCCGTGACGGTCATCGTGAAGCTGCTGTTCTTCCCGCTCGCCAACCGCTCCTATGCCTCGATGGCGGCGATGCGTCGCGTCGGGCCGGAGATGAAAGCGATCCAGGAGCGCTTCAAGGAAGACCGTTCTGCGCAGCAGCAGGCGACGATGGAGCTCTACAAGCGCGAAAAGATCAATCCGCTGTCGGGGTGCTGGCCAGTCCTCATCCAGATCCCGGTGTTCTTTTCGCTCTACACCGTGATCTTCATCAGCCTCGAGATGCGGCATGCGCCCTTTATTGGGTGGATTCAGGATCTTGCGGCGCAGGACCCGACCAATATCTTCACGCTGTTCGGCCTGATCCCATGGGATCCGACGCAATTGCCGTTTGTCGGCGGGCTGGCGCATCTGGGCATCTGGCCGATCATCATGGGCTGCACGATGTGGGTCCAGATGCGGCTCAATCCGCCGCCGCCGGATCCGACGCAGCAGATGATCTTCAACTGGATGCCGGTGATCTTCACCTTCACGCTCGGCACGTTCCCGGCGGGTCTGGTGATCTACTGGAGCTGGAACAACTTCCTGTCGATCTGCCAGCAGTATTTCATCATGTCGCGGCATGGCGCCAAGGTCGACTTGTTCGGCAACATCCTGACGTCGCTCGGGCTGCGCAAGGTGCCGAAAGCCACGACCTAAGCGGGCGTGGACGGCGTAACGATCATCACCGGTCCGCGGACCGGCGCCGGGCACCTGTTCGCATTACTGCGCAATTTCGAGGCCGTCGCTCCCAGCGACGGCCTTTTTGCCGAAGGCTACCAGGACGCCAGCGGGCGGATCGATCTCGCCGAACTCGAAGCGCGGAGCGCCGGCAAATCGCTGCTGGTGCTCAAGGCGACCTCTGCAATTCCGCGCGACATCGTCGAACGCGACCTGCTGAGCCGCCCGGGCATGCAGACGATCTTACTCGTCCGCCGGCAGATCGACACCTATGTCTCGCTGGCCAAGGCGACAGCGCTCGATGCCTGGCGCGACACCGATTTGACGCCGGTGAAGGTAAAGCTCGACGCTTCCCGCTTCGCCAGCTGGCTCACCGAGCAGGAAAGCTGGTACGCGCACTGGAAGGCCTGGCTCGAAAAACGCGCCCTGCCGCTGCCGATCCTGCGCTACGAGACCCATCTGAGCGTGCCCGCCGAATCCGTGCTCCGCCGTTTCGCCGCCACGGCCGCGCAGGTGGGCATTACGCTCAGGGTGCCGCCTGCCCTGCCCTTCGGTGGGCTCAAACAGCAGGACCGCGAAAAGGCCGTGGCGCTCAAGGTCAAGAACTGGCCGGAGGTCAGCCGGGCGCTAATCGAGATGGGCATCGAGAAGCGGGCGTTCGGCTACCCGCTCTAGACCGGTCGACGCGGACCCCCTAAAGGAAGCCCATGACCGACGAAATCAACATCGAGGCTGGCCGCCTGCTGTTCGCCCGCCCCTTCGCCTTCGTGAAGGGCTGTGTGCGCATTGCCGATCTGCCGCCGGCCGATCGGGCCGAGATCGCCTTTGCCGGCCGCTCCAATGTCGGCAAGTCGTCGCTGATCAATGCGCTGACGGGCACCAAGGATCTGGCGCGCACATCGAACACGCCGGGCCGTACGCAGGAACTCAACATCTTCGAGTCCAAGGATTCGCCGCTGAGGATTGTCGACATGCCGGGCTACGGCTTCGCCCAGGCGCCGCGCGACAAGGTCGCGGCGTGGACCAAGCTGATCCACCAATATCTTACCGGCCGGCCAAATCTGCGCCGCGTCTATGTGCTGGTCGATGGGCGGCACGGGCCCAAGGCCAACGACCTTACGGTGATGAACGAACTCGACAAATCCGCCGTCAGCTACCAGGTAGTGCTGACCAAGATGGACAAGCCCTCGGTCGCCGAACTCGAGGCGGTCGTCGCTGCCACCAAGGCTGCTATCCTCAAGCGACCCGCGGCCCATCCGGATTTGATCATCACCTCGTCCGAGACCAAATTTGGCATGGACATGCTGCGGGCCGAGATCGAATTGATCGTCCGCAGCTAGCGGCGCTTCAGGAACGCACCGAGGTAGCCCGCCATCTCCCGGCTGTCGGACGGTCGCGTGACCGACTTTACCGCCGTCTCGATGACGTCGTCCGAGGCCTTGCCGCGACGCATCTCGGCCAAGGCAACCGTGTAGTCGTCCTCGAACTCAGGATGCGGCTGCAAGCTCATCGCCGCGCCATTGCGATAGACGAGACCCGCGTTCGGGGTGAACTCAGACGCAAGGAACACCTCAGCCTCGCCGGGCGGCACGATAACCTGGTCCTGATGCGAGCAGGCAATGGCGAATTCCGGCAATGTGCTGCCGCCGATCGCGGCCGGCCGCGCCGTAACGTCATAGACGTGCCGGCCGAGGCCCCAGCCCCTGTCGGATTTGCGGACATCGCCGCCGAGGGCGTCGGCCATGATCTGGTGGCCAAAACAGATGCCGACCATCGGGGTTTTGGCCGAATAGGCCGTGCGGATGAAGGCGCGGAGTGGCTCCATCCAGGTCAGGTGATTGTCGTAAACGCCGGCCGACGAGCCGGTGACCAGCACTGCATCGAGTTTGGCCGGGTCGGGAAGCGGCTCGCCGTCGGTCAATCTGATCGTCTCGAACTCGAACCCCGCCGGGGCAAACATCCGGTGGAACATGTTGGCGTAGGGGCCGAAGCGAGCACGAAGCGCCTCCGGCACTTCGGTCGGCTGAATCAGAGTCAGTTTCATGGGCATAAAAATGGCTTGCGCGATGGCGTCGCGCAAGCCGGTTCTCGCCAAATCGCCTATGCAGAGAGGTCAGGCGGCCTTGGGCGTGAATTTCAGCGCCAGCCCGTCCATGCAATAGCGCAGGCCCGTCGGCTGCGGGCCGTCGTCGAAGACGTGGCCGAGGTGGCCACCGCAGCGGCGACAATGCACTTCGTTGCGGTCCATGCCGAGCGAGGTGTCGTTCATGGACACCACAGCGTTGTCGAGTGGCTTCCAGAAGCTGGGCCAGCCGGTGCCGCTCTCGAATTTGGTGGTCGAGTCGAACAGCGCGAGCTCGCAGCCGGCGCAGCTGAAGGTGCCGACGCGGTGCTCGTTGAGCAGCGGGGAGGTACCGGGATATTCGGTGCCCTGGCGGCGCATGATGTTGAAAGCGTCGTCGCCGAGGATCTTGCGCCACTCGTCGTCGGTGTGGGTGACCTCGAAGGTGCCCGGCACCGCATCGCCCTCGCCGGCAACTGCGTTGCCGAGGAACGTCGTGATGTAGGGCAGTGCGGCGAGGCCTGCCAAAGCGGTGCCGCCGAGCAGTAGCGAACGTCGATTTAGTTTGGCCATTTCCATCCCCTCAAAAGTGAGTGCGCGCATCCTACCATGAGATAGGACACGCGCACCTCAATTGCGTGTGTCTGCGGACAGACCCGCAAACACGACGGATCACATCTTCGGCAGAAGCACGTGGTCGATGACGTGGATGACGCCGTTCGACTGGATGACGTCGGCGATCGTCACGGTGGCGGTGCCGCCGGACTCGTCCTTGATCATAACCTTGCCGTCGACGACCGACAGCTCGAGCTTGCAGCCACCAACGGTGGTCACTTCATGCATGCCGCCATCGGCCTTGGCCATCGCCACGACATCGGTCGACAGCGCCTTGGCCGCAACGACATGGCAGGTCAGGATCTTGACTAGCGTCGCCTTGTTCTCAGGCTTCAGCAGGTTATCGACGGTGCCGGCCGGCAGGGCCGCGAAGGCTTCGTTGGTCGGGGCGAACACGGTGAACGGACCAGGGCCCGACAGCGTCTCGACAAGGCCGGCGGCCTTGACCGCGGCGACGAGCGTCGTGTGGTCGGCGGAGTTCACGGCGTTTTCGATGATGTTCTTGCTTTCGAGCATCGGCGCGCCGCCAACCATCGGATTTTCGGCGAAGCTCGCGGTCGAGAACGCAGCAACGGAGAGCATGGCGCCGAGGGCGATGGCGCGGAGTGTATTGTTCTTCATGGTATGACTTCCTTCCTCTGGGGGACCGATATGTTTCGGTTGAGACATGTGAGTTACGGAAGGAAACAGCATCCGGTTTCGTAAAAGTCGTTCAGGAAAAATTTATCGCGAACGGTGGTCCAGAGCGAAACTTCAGCACGTTTAGTGCGTTTCGGTTGGTTCCGAAGGAATGCGTCGGGGCCGGCAGAGATCGATCGGCAATGATCGCCGAGCCCCACTCCCCGCCGGTCCCCTGGGCGCAATGCGTGTCGTTCGGACACAACAGTGAGACGCGCCGCAAGGTGGTTGCCTTGGGCGCGCCGTCAAAAGAATCTGCGCTTGTCAGATGGGCAGTGCTTTACCAGCGGCAACGACCGGCCCGGTGGGGCCGTCGGTTGGCGAGCCGCCCTTGGGTTCGAGCGTGATGGCAAGTGTCGTGCCTTCGCCAAAGCCGACGAGGATATCAGGCGCGACCTTGACGTCGAAGCGCTGGTTGATCGGGATTACACCCATCGATTTGGGGGCATTGCTGCCCTCAATCGCCCAGAGCTCGTAGTCTTTGTCGGGCACCGCGTCGCCGGACACGGTCGTCAGGCGGACCTGCCCGCTGGTGGCGTTATAGAGCGCCACGACGCTGACATTGCTGCCCTGCGCGCTGAGCGCGGCCACAAGCTGGCCCGCGAAAGCGTTGGGGTCCGGCCGGGGCGTTACGACGTTGACGCCAATTGCGATGACGGCGACGAGGGCCGCGGCGGCGCTGAGGCTGCGCCAGAGCGCCAGAGAATTCCAGAAGCCCGATCTGCCGCGCGTATCGGCAAACAGCCGCTGCTCGAGTCGCGACCAGACGGCGGCCGGGGCGGTGGTTTCGGCGAATTCAGTATCGAGGCTCGACAGCCGGTTGCGCCAGAAACGTAGATCGGACTGCAAAGCTGGCTCGGTGCGCAGGCGGGCGCCGACCGCGGCGTATTCGGCCGGGGTCAACAGCCCGAGCGCATACTCGGCTGCGAGGAACTCGTCCTCGTCATGTCCGGCAATGTCGCTCAGGTCGCTCATGCGGAAAGGCACTCTCTCAGTTTCAACAGGCTGCGGCGCAGCCAGGTTCGCATTGTGTTGAGCGGCACGCTGTGGCGCGTCGACAACTCTTCGTAGCTGAAGCCGTCGAGATAGGCGCCGCGGACGGCGTCGGCCTTTTCGGCATCGAGTTGGCCCAGGCAATTGTCGATGCGCGAGCGTTCGCCGCGAGCGGCTTCCGACTGTTCGGGGTCGGGGCTGGCATCGGCCACGTCGAGGGCCATATCTATGTCGTCGCTCTGGGGCTTGCGAGCGCGCAGGACGTCTAGCGAGTGGTTGCGGGCGACCGCGACCAGCCACGAGATCGGGCTATAGCCGCCGGGAACATACCTGTCGGCGCGTTGCCAGATCTTGACGTATACCTCCTGCAGCGCCTCCTCGGCTTCTGAGCGGTCTCTCAAGATACGCAGGGTCACTCCGAACAGTTTCGCGCTGGTTCGGCCGTAGAGATCACGAAATGCCTGCTGGTCGCGGAGCGCGCAGCGCGAGATCAGGTTGGCTATGTCGGCGGTGTCAGTCCCCATGCGGACAACTTAACCCGGCAGGGCTTTTCTGCCTATCCCCGGTGGCTACCGAACCGCCGGATGGAAATTACGCTTTTACGTCCGGCCAGATGCCTTATACGCTTCGCCCCAAGATGAGCACGAAACGCAAGATGCCAGATATCGAGTCGTTTTCCCGCGATGCGGCGATTCTCTCGCAGGCCCTGCCCTATATGCAGCGCTACGAGGGAAAGACCGTGGTGGTGAAATATGGTGGACACGCCATGGGCGAGTTGTCGCTGGGCAAAGGCTTTGCCCGCGATATCGCGCTTCTAAAGCAATCCAAGGTCAACCCGATTGTCGTTCACGGCGGCGGCCCGCAGATCGCCCAGATGCTGAAAAGCCTCGGGATCGAGTCGAAGTTCGAGGGCGGACTGCGTGTCACGGACCAGCGCACCATGGATGTGGTCGAGATGGTGCTTGCCGGCTCGATCAACAAAGAGATCGTGGCACTGATCAACGCTGAGGGCGAATGGGCGATCGGACTTTGCGGCAAGGACGGCAACATGGTGTTTGCCAGAAAGGCTAACAAGACCGTCAAGGACCCCGGCTCCAACATCGAGCGCGTGCTCGATCTCGGCTTTGTCGGCGAGCCGGTCGAAGTCGACCGCACGCTGCTCGACCTGCTTGCCCGGTCCGAGATGATCCCGGTGATCGCGCCGGTTGCGCCTGGCCGCGACGGCGCCACCTACAATATCAACGCCGATACGTTCGCCGGCGCGATCGCGGGTTCACTCGGCGCCAAGCGCCTGCTGTTCCTGACCGATGTCGACGGCGTGCTCGATGCCAACAAGAAGCTCATCCCCGAACTCACCGTGCGTGACGCCCGGACGCTGATCGCCGAAGGCACGATTTCGGGCGGCATGATCCCCAAGGTCGAGACCTGCCTCGAGGCGCTCGAGAATGGCGTCGAGGGCGTCGTCATCCTCAACGGCAAGACACCGCACGTGGTGCTGGTCGAGCTGTTCACCGAACACGGCGCCGGCACGCTGATCGTGCGGTAAGCCAACCGCGTCTGGATATGAAAAGGGCGCCCGCGGGCGCCCTTTCATATGTTACGCTTCCGCCGGTATCGGCGTGGCGTGTGCGGGAGCACCACCGTGACTCTGTGCGGGGCCGCGAGCCTTGAGCAGGAAGACCAGCAGGATCACCAGGCCGAAGCTGGCGATCTGGAACCAGGTCGCGGTCGCAGCCGAGTTGGCGAAGGCGGCGTGGACCGCCGCGGGGCCGGCCTTGAACAGATCGCCGATGTTCCCGAGGTTCGAGAAGAAGATCTCGCCCACCAGGGCCACGCCGACCGCGCCACCGACCTGCTGGAAGGCCTGCAATGCCCCCGACCCCGAGCCGGCGTCGCGCGGCGGGATGCCGGCGAGCACGGTCTGGAACAGCGCCGAGAAGCCCAGACCAAGGCCGAGGCCAGCGATCAGCATCGGCGCCAGGAAGGACCAGTGGTCGACGGTGTCGCCGAGGCCCGCGATAATGAAGTGCAGCCACAGGATACCGGTGATCAGAAGCCCACCGCTGATGGCGACGCGCGTCCTGAGATACGCCGAGCCGAAGCGGCCAGCGATCAGCGAGATCAGCAGCACGCCAACCGAGAACGGTGTGTTGATCAATCCCGATTCAATTGGTGTGAAACCGAAGCCGACCTGCAGCATGATCGAGATCACCATGAAGAAGCCCGGGATTCCTGACGCAAAGATCGTGGTGATCAGCGCGCCGAGCAGGAAATTGCTGTTGCTGATCAGGCTGAAGTTGAGCAATTGCGGCCGGTCGAGGCGCGCCTGGCGGCGCTCCCACAGGACGAACAACGCGATGCCGACCGCAGAAGCGGCGATCATGCCCCAGGTCCACGCCGGCCAACCATAAGTGCGGCCCTCGATCAGCGGATAGACGAGCGCCACCATGCTGGCGCCGAACAGCCCGATGCCGACAAAATCATTCTTGAGCCCCGGATGACCCGGCGGGCGCGGAATGATGAACCAGCCGAGAACCACCGCGAGAATGCCGACCGGCACGTTGACGAGGAAAATTGGACGCCAGTCGAGGCCACCGAGATTGGCCTGGATCAGCAACCCGCCGACGATCGGTCCGGCAACGGCGGCTAGGCCGGCGCTGAGACCGAACAGTGAGAAAGACTGACCGCGCTCTTCCGGCGGAAAGGTCACGGTCGCGATCGCCAGCACCTGCGGCGTCATGATCGCACCAGCAAGGCCCTGCAGCACGCGGGCGGCAATCAGCCACTCAATCGATGGCGCGAGGCCGCATGCAGCCGATGCCACGGTGAACGCGGTCACGCCGATCAGAAACATACGAGTCCGTCCGACGATGTCGCCGAGCCGGCCGAAGGGCAGCAAGCCGAGTGCGAAGGCCAGCACATAGGCGGCGATCACCCATTCGATCTGGCTCGGATCGGCGCCCAGATTCTGCTGCATCGACGGGATGGCGACGTTGACGATGGTCACGTCGATCAGGTTCATGAAGCTCGCGATCAACAGGACGGCGAGCGCCAACCAGCGGCGCGGATCGGCTTCGGCCTTATTGGCCGGGGGGTGGAATTGCGATGTCATCGGACTACTCCTTCAGTGGCCGGGCGCTGCGATGACGCGAAGCGACGGCTGAATTCGACAAATCGGTGTCCGCCACGAGGGCGGGGTTGCGGATGGCGCGCTTGAGTTCGGCGACGAGGCGGTCGAACCTTTCGGCGTCCTTGTGCGGGTTGCGGCAGAAGCCGATCATTGAAGCGATCATGACGGTGGCGAACGCTTCTGGGTCTAGGTCGGGACGATAAATCCCGGCAGTGACACCTTCTGTCAGCAGGTCGGCGAGGATCTGGCGCCAACGGTTTTTCATCGGCAGGATCGAAGCGGCGATGCGCTCGTCGCGACGCCCGCGCTCCATCAGCTCCGAAAAAACCAGCATGATTTCGGGGCGGTCGAAGGCCATTTCGCGGAAATCGACGAATTCGAGGTCCATGCGCTCGCCAGCGCTCAGATGCGCTCGGGGTCGGTCGATCGACTGCTGGATGAAAGCATCGCGCAGTGATTCCGCCACCAGCTCGACCAGCGCCTCCTTGGAGGGCACATGATAATGCAGCGTCGCAACATTGATGCCGACGCGCTCCGCGATATCGCGGGTGCGCAGGCCCTCGACGCCCTTTTCGACAATCAGAGCGCGCGCGGCTGCGGAGATCGCGATGCGGCGGTCATCAGTGGCAAAACGGCGATTCGGGGCGGAAATTTCGTTCATGGGGCCGGGTCTATACACCCCGAAAATCGACCAATCAATCACTTGATTGAGAGAGGGCCGGGATGCGCGCCATGCATGGCTTGTAGCGAGAAAGCCCCCGCTGCCGGATCGGCGCAGGGGCTTTTTCAGTTCTGCCGCGACAGGTCAGTGGGTGACGTAAACCGTCAGGGAAGCGCCATCCATCATGTAACCCACGATCTGGGCACCGGTTTCACCCGACGCAGTGATCGCGGCCTGGACGGCGGCGTTGGCCTGCAGCGCCGCGGTGGCGCTGCCATCGATGGCCCCGACGGTCGGGACACTCGCGCAATCCGTGAGCTTGAATACCGTGACATCCGTCACAGTCGCCAGCGCCGCGGTATCGAGCGCAGCTGTGCCAATCTGCGTGTTGGCGCAATCCTGCGAGCCCGGCGCCTGGCTAGAGCTCATCGCATCCATTGCCATCGAACTGGAGGCATCGCCGGCCATCGCATCCGCACTGGCGCTGGTATCAGTCTGCGCGTTGGCATCGACGCTCACTCCGCCGGCGCCGGCGCTGACTTCGGTGCTGGTTCCCGCGTTCACAGTAACCCCAGCCGCAAACGCCGGGGCGACGAGACAGAGGGCCGCGACAAGCGCGATCATGGATGATGTGGATTTCATTGTTTCTCTCCTTGGCGAGACTTCGCCTTCGGTTGGGAAACACCTCCGCTCACCAGGAGTTGCGCGTTTTGATGCCACTATGTTTTGCCTCGGGCCGTGAAACCAATCGATGGAAAAAACATTCACGAGGCCCAGCGCTGGCGAACCCCCTAGCGAGTCTCACAAGAGACCGTTCAGCTCTGCGACTCTAGACGCCCGGCTCAAACGAGGTGCCGGAATGTTGCTCAAACTGATGGATGAAAAATTCGGCGTGGTCTGGCATAACCGGCCCATGAACCGTCTCAACTCCGTGCGTCCCGACTTCGCCCACATCACCGACTGGGTG
The DNA here is from genome assembly GCA_039934955.1 of Devosia sp. Classification (GTDB taxonomy): domain Bacteria; phylum Pseudomonadota; class Alphaproteobacteria; order Rhizobiales; family Devosiaceae; genus Devosia_A. The sequence continues at coordinate 94,253 of JBDTLB010000061.1, read as the reverse complement.
TTCGATCTCGACAACACGCTCTATCCGCGTGAGTGCAATCTGTTCGAACAGATCGACTCGCTGATCTCGAACTACATGGTGGATATCACCGGCCTGCCTTATGCCGACGCTAGGGCGCTGCAGAAGAGCTACTATCGCGATCACGGCACGACGCTGCACGGCCTGATGCTGCATCACGACGTCGACCCCGATCATTTCCTCAAGACCGTGCACGCCATCGACTATTCGGGCGTCGCGACACATCCGGGCCTCACGGCCGCGCTCAAGGCGCTGCCGGGCCGCAAGTTCATCCTTACCAATGGCGATGTCGGCCATGCCGCTGCGGTGCTCGAACGCGTCGGCGCCGATGGCTTATTCGCCGGCATCTTCGACATCCGATCGATGAGCTTCAAACCCAAGCCGCTGCCCGAAGCCTATGAGGCGTTCTTTGCGGCGCACAGCGTCGATGCCTCGCGCGCCGCGATGTTCGACGATCTCGAAAAGAACCTGCTGGTGCCGCACGAGGTCGGGATGAACACGGTGCACGTCGTGGCGGCCGAAGACTTCGAGCACGACCAGGTGGAATCGTGGGAACTCGGCCGCGGCACCGGGCCCCACGTCCACCATGTGACGGACGATCTGGCGGCATTCCTCCGCGAAGTGGTCTAGCGCAGCTCGACGTCCGGCAGATTGTAGGCTTTGCGGACCACTGCCCAACCCTCCTCGGCGCTGTCGACGACGGTGAACAATGACGGGTCGTCAGGCGAAATCGTTCCGGCCTCGGCCAGCGCCTCGAAATTGATGACTTTATTCCAGAACTCCATTCCAAACAGCAAAAGCGGAATGCGGTCCATGCGGCCGGTCTGGATCAGCGTCAGCGTCTCGAAGAACTCGTCAAGCGTACCGAAGCCCCCAGGAAAGATGGCGACGGCGCGGGCGCGCAGCAGGAAATGGATCTTGCGTGTCGCGAAATAGTGGAAGTTGAAGCAGAGCTCAGGGGTGACGTAGACGTTGGGCGCCTGCTCGTGCGGCAGGACGATGTTAAAGCCGATCGACGGCGCGCCGACATCGGCAGCACCGCGGTTGCCGGCCTCCATGACGCCCGGCACGCCGCCGGTCACCACCACATAATCCTTGTAGTCGAGCGCCTCGGAGGTCAGCGAGGCATACTGCGCAAAACGCCGGGCCTCCTCGTAGTATTTGCTGGCGATCTCGAGATTCTTCTTCTGGGTGTCGTTGCGCGCCGCCCAAGGCGCTTTGCCGGGCTCGGGGATGCGGGCGCCGCCAAACAGCACAACCGTCGAATTGATGCCGCGCTCGCGCAGCCGGAACTCGGGCTTCAGATATTCGAGTTGGAACCGAACGCCGCGAGTGTCATCCGATGTGATGAACTCCTCGTCCGTGTAGGCCAGACGGTAGGCAGCCGCCGCAGTCTGCGGCGTCTGCGGCGCGCGTTTGCTTGTCGCGATGTCCTGCTTGGCGGTTCTGAGGGGGGTATGCGCGCGGCGGCGAGAGGCCATGGGAGACTCCGGATAGGCGATAAAGCGTATCGGCGCGCGGTTAAGGATCGATGCAAGCGGCTCGCCGTCGCCTCGCGTTGACTTGATCGCCCCGGCTTGCCATGACGCTTTCGATCCAATTGGGAATGGCCATGGCTGACGCAGCGCTCGAAAAGACCATAAATGACGCATGGGACGCCCGCGCCGAGATCAACACCGGCACCAAAGGCGCCGTGCGCGACGCGGTAGAGACTGTCCTCGACCTGCTCGACAGCGGCAAGGCTCGCGTCGCCGAGCGCGCCGCCGACGGCAATTGGACGGTCAATCAATGGCTCAAGAAGGCGGTGCTGCTGAGCTTCCGGCTGAACGACAATGCGCTGCTGAACGGGCCGGCGGGCGCAAATTTCTGGGACAAGGTGCCGCTCAAAACCAGGGACTGGGGCGACAATCGTTTCCGCGAGGCCGGATTCCGGCAAGTCCCCGGCTCGATCGTGCGGCACTCGGCCTATATCGCCAAGAACGTGATCCTGATGCCGAGCTTCGTGAATCTGGGCGCCTATGTCGACGAGGGCACGATGGTTGACACTTGGGTGGGCGTCGGCAGCTGCGCGCAGATCGGAAAGAACGTGCACCTCAGCGGCGGCGTGGGGATCGGCGGGGTGCTGGAGCCCATGCAGGCCAATCCGACTATCATCGAGGACGATTGCTTCATCGGGGCGCGCTCGGAGATCGTCGAGGGCGTGATCGTGGGCCGGGGGTCGGTGCTTTCAATGGGCGTGTTTATCGGCGCCTCGACCAAGATCGTCGACCGCGCCACCGGCGAGATCTTCATGGGCAAAGTACCGCCCTATTCCGTGGTCGTCTCGGGTTCGCTGCCGGGCAAGCCGCTGCCCAATGGCCAGCCCGGCCCATCGCTTTATTGCGCGGTCATCGTCAAACGCGTCGACGAGCAGACCCGCAGCAAAACCTCGATCAACGACCTCTTGCGCGACTAGACCGGCTGCGCAACCATAGCCCTCGGAGGGGCTATGACGGACGCACTGGAAGGGAAGGCGCCGCCCAGGCGGTCGCTCAAGGACGAAGCAAACGCCGCTAGGATCGGGCGCTCGCGTTTCATCGGCCACGCTGTCGGCGTGATCCTCATCCTCGGACTGATCCTGTTCGGCGTGCGGGCGCTCGCGGCGCGCCTCCTACTTCAGGCCGATCCGCCCAAGCCAGCGCTCGACGCGACGGTCAATCTCACTGCGGCGGTGTTTGTCAGCCTGCTTCTCCTCGGCGCCCTGCTCGATCTCGCCATGCGCCGCCGCCATGATCGCGGCCGCAGCGGGATCGACTGCGTGGTGGCTTTGCTGCTGCTCGAGGCCGTCGGGATGGTGGAATTGTTCGGCCTCACGACGGGGATCGCCACGATGGTCGCGGCGGGCGTTGGTGGGCTCGCTGGGCTCTATCTGATCGTGATGCTGACCATTCTGCCGGGAAACAAGACCCCCAACCGCTATGGTCCGGTTCCGCGCCCGGACTGAGCGATTTCTTACAATTCTCTCAACAACGCACCGACGAATATTACGATCGGCGCGAAGCTTCCTTTATTCCCATGTGATTAACTCTCGTCGTCACTTCGGCAGTGAGGCTCGACGATGTTCGGTTATCTGGACTTTCTGTTCTTGAGTTACTCGGGCCGCATTGGCCGAACCGCCTATTGGCTGAGCTATTTCGCGCTCGGCATCCTGCAACTCGCGGTCATCCTGGTGCTGCTGAAGCTTTCGGGCGGTACGCTTGAGCAGTTTGCGACGCTCGCCCATGGCACCCACACGCTGCCCGACGCATTGGCGCGCGACCTGATGATGCATGTCGGCCTGCCGATCCTGATCATAACGGTCCTCTTTCTCTACCCGAGCTACGCCATCAGCACCAAGCGTTGGCACGACCGCGGCAAATCCGGCTGGTGGGCGCTGATCGTGCTGGTCCCATTCATCGGCGGCCTATGGGCGTTGATCGAGCAAGGGTTCCTTGGGGGCGACGAGGGCGCGAACGACTACGGCTACCGCTGAGTTACTCTCAGCCACGGTGCAAACGCTTGAATCCAGTGGAGAATCTCCCAGTGCCAGTTGAACATCGGAATGCCGCTCTGGCCGACCGAATGCGACTCTCCTAAGCTCTCGCTGCAGCTGATTGCGTGCGAGGGCGCGCCGGCTAAGGGTCAGAGGGGAATGGCATGAACAATATCATCGCAAACTTCCAAGGCTTCAACGGGCGGCTCAACCGGCAACCGTTCTGGATCAGCGCCATCATCCTGGCGGTGGTCAGCATCGTGATCTCGCTTATCATCCTGCCGATCATTGGGCTCGGGCTGATGCCGGCGATGCCGACGATCGACGCCAACACCACCGCCGCAGACATTGCCGGCATCGTCAATTCGGCGCGTGCCAAATCCGGCTGGGTCAGCCTCGTGCTGTTCCTGGTCTTCGTCTACCCGTCGGCGGCGATCTCGATCAAACGCCGGCACGATCGCAACAATAACGGGCTCGATGTCTGGATCTATTTCGGTCTTGTGGTGATCACGCAATTGGTCTCGGCGCTCGGTATCGGCATGTCGACGATGGATGTGGGCGGCACCCCCATCCCGGTTCCCGGCCCGATCGTGATCGGACTTGGTACCATCGTGGGCATCTTCGGCATCTACCTGCTGGTCGTCCTCGGCTTCCTCAAAGGAACCGCCGGCCCCAACAATTACGGCCCCGACCCGCTGCAGGGCTGACGGGCCAGAGCGCATGCGCTAAGGACGGGATATGGCAACCACAATACCGGCGGCCGATCCCGTCCGCCTTCTGCAAGAACTGATCCGCTGCGCCTCGGTGACACCCACCGAGGCCGGTGCTTTTGATGTCCTGGAGCAGGCGCTGACGCCGCTCGGCTTCACTGTGACGCGGCTCCGCTTCGAGGGCGGCGGTTCCTATCCGGTCGACAATCTGTTTGCGACACGCGGGACGTCCGGCCCGCATCTGCTGTTCAACGGCCACACCGATGTCGTGCCGCCGGGCGACCGGGCGCTGTGGGCGCATGAGCCGTTCGGCGGCGAGATTGTCGATGGGCTGCTCTACGGCCGCGGCGCGGTCGACATGAAGTCGGCCATTGCGGCGTTCATCGCCGCACTCGCATCAGCGCCGGCGACGGGCCGTATCTCACTCGCGATCACCAATGACGAGGAGGCCGACGGCATCAACGGCACCGCTCGCATCCTGGAGTGGGCTGCCGCGCAAGGCCATCAGTTCGACTTCGCCATCGTGGGCGAGCCGAGCGCTACCGCCCGGGTCGGAGACTCGATCAAGATCGGCCGCCGCGGCTCGCTCAACGGCAGGATCGTCGTCGCTGGAATTCAGGGTCACGTCGCCTATCCGCAGAAAGCGCTGAACCCGCTGCCGGTCACTGCCGCACTGGTCGGCGCGTTGAGCGGCACGCTCGACGATGGCTCGGAGCATTTCCCGGCGTCCAACCTTGAATTCACGTCCATCGATGTCGGCAACAATGTGACGAACATCATTCCAGCCGCCGCCACGCTGCGCTTCAACGTGCGGTACAATGATCGCTGGACGCCCGAGAGCCTCGAAGAGTCAATCCGCGAGGGCATCGAGAGCCAGGACGACGAGGGCACGAATATCTCGCTCGAGATCGTCGGCACCCCATCGCGCTCGTTCCTGTCGCCGCCGTCGGGCGCTGTCGAGATGCTGGCGTCGGTGATCGAAGCAATGACCGGCGCCAAGCCGGAGCTGGCGACCGGTGGGGGTACGTCGGACGCGCGCTTCGTCGCGCAATATTGCCCGGTGGTCGAATGCGGCCTGCCCGGCCCGACCATGCACAAGATCGACGAGCACGTGAAGCTCAGCGACCTCGTCGACCTCACTGCACTCTATGCGGCGTTCCTCACGCGCTATCTCGGCACGGCGACGTGACCCCGCTCGCCGATCTGACGAACTCGTTCCGTGGCTGGGCCGAGATCATCGCTGGCAAACCCACTGCGCTCGACAATTTCCGTATCAGCTCAAGCGGCTTTGCGGTTGCGGCGGCGACGCTCGCCATCGCCATCCTGCTGTCGGTTGCGATGCAGTCGGCCGCCGCCGGGCTGCCCAGCGCCAGCCAATTGATCTTCGGGCTATTGGCGCAAGCGATCACGGTCGCGCTGCTCGGCCTCGCCATGCGGCAGATGCTGCGGTTCCTGCAGATCAAGATCGATCTCAACGCGCTGTTGATCCCGACGCTCTACGCCCTCGCCTATGTGTTCGTGCTGGCCATCCCGCTGACGCTGATCGGGCCGAATGCGGCGCTGATCGCGATGCTGGGTCTGGGCGTACTGATCTACCGCCTGGTGCGCGTCGCGGCCGCCATGAAACCAGGGCTTTCCGTCGCCTTTGCAACAGTTTGCGTCATAGTCCTTGTCGTTGTGCCTTACGCCCTCTACATGCTGCTTCTCCTCCTACCCTCCGCCTGACGAGTCCCTCCCTTGGCGCAGCAATCGACGTTCATCGAAGAGCTAATGGCCGCGGGCCGCGGTGTCTTCGGCCTGCTGATCGGGAACCGGAAGGCCGGGACCTATTTCGACTTCTCACAGCGCGGACTGGTCGGCAGCTTCATCGCGTTCCTGGCGATCACCGGACTCAATGCGGTTCTGCCGATGGTCCTCGGCATCAAGGAATCGGGCGGCCTCGCGCGCTCGATCCTGATGATTGCGATGCTGTTTGTCTTCCAGCTCGGCTTTTCGGCGATCGTGCTGCGCCAACTCAAGCGGCTGGATGGGCTGGTGCCTTATCTGGTCGCCGACAATTGGGCGACATTCTTTCTGACGCTGATCTCGGGCGCACTTGCCGCCGCCGGCATCAATGGCGATCCGGTGCTGATCGTGCTGGCCATCGTGGTCATCGTCATCGAGGTCAACATCGCACGGCTGATCGTGATGCTGTCACCGCTGCAGATCGCGATGTTCCTCATCGCGCAACTGGTCGGCGTATCGATCGGGTTGGCGATCATCGGCCTCACTTTCCCGCTGCCTCCGGGCGCGGCGGCTCAGCTCGCAGGCTTGGGCTCGTAGTCGACCTTCACCAGATAAAGCCCATCGGGCGGCGCCAGCGCGCCGCAGCGCGAGCGGTCCATGGCGTCGAGCGCCTCGCGGAAATCACGCGGGCTCCATTTGCCCTCACCCACCAGCTTCAGTGAGCCGACCATCGAGCGGACCTGCGAGTGAAGGAAGCTGCGGGCACCGGCGCGCACCACGATCATCTCACCCTCGCGCGACACATCGAGCCGGTCGAGCGTCTTGACCGGCGATTTCGCCTGACACTCGGCAGCGCGGAACGTGGTGAAATCCTGCTTGCCGAGGATCAATTGCGCGGCTGCGTGCATCGCTTCGGCATCGAGCATTGCTGGGCAGTGCCAGACGCGAAGATCGTCGAGCGCCGGGCGGCCGCGACGGTTGAGGATGCGATATTCATAGTGCCGTCCGAGCGCTGAAAAGCGCGCCTCGAAATCGCCGAGTACGGCGGCGGCCTCGACGATTGCCACCGGATGCGGCTTGGTGTGAAAGTTCAGCGCCTCGCGGATGCGGAACGGCTCCCAGTCTTTGGTAAGATCGAAACTCACCACCTGACCCAGCGCATGGACGCCGGAATCGGTGCGGCCCGCAGCCTGAATGACGACGCGCTCGCCCGCCATCTTTTCGATGGCCTCCTCGACCACCTGCTGCACGCTGAGCACGCCAGCCTGCCGCTGCCAGCCGCAGAATGGCGTTCCATCATATTCGAGGATGAGCTTGTAACGGGGCATCAGCCGGCCCGCGCGGGCAATGCCCCTGCCCCGCGCAGGAACGTCGCGGCGTCCATCGCGGCCTTGCCCTCGCGCTGCACCGAGACCAACCGCACCGTGCCGGTGCCGCAGGCGATGGTCAAATCGGGCAGGATGGTCCCGGGTGTGCCGCCGCCGTCCACTAAGCTTGAGCGCAAGACCTTCACCCGCGTCGTCGCGCCGCCAAGCTCCAACTCGAACCAGGCGCCCGGGAACGGCGACATGCCGCGAATGAGATTGTGCACCTCGCGCGCCGGCTTGCTCCAGTCGATCCGTGCCTCGGCCTTCTCGATCTTTTTGGCGTAGGTGACGCCCTCGTCGGACTGCGGCGTAAAGCCAAGCGAGCCGCGCTCCAGCGCGGCCAGCGCGCGACCCATCAGATCGGCGCCCACCAGCATCATCTTGTCGTGCAACTCGCCGGTCGTCATATCCGGACCAATCGGCATCTCGTCCACCGGTCCCACCGGCCCTGTGTCGAGCCCTTCGTCCATCTGCATCACCATGACACCGGTGCGGGCGTCACCCGCCAACACCGCACGCTGGATCGGGGCCGCGCCGCGCCAGCGCGGCAACAGCGAGCCGTGGAGATTGAGGCAGCCGAGTCTCGGCGCATCGAGGATCGGCTTGGGCAGGATCAACCCATAGGCGACGACAATGCCCACATCGGCGTCGAGTGCCGCAAAGGCTGCCTGTTCGTCTTCATTGCGCAGGGTCTTGGGCGTGTGCACCGGAACGCCAAAACCCTCCGCCGCCAGATGGATCGGCGATTTGCGCTCCGCCTGCCCACGCCCCGCGGGTTTTGGCGCGCGAGTGTAGACGGCGACGGTGTCGTGGCCGGCAGAGACGATCTCGGTGAGGGTGGGCACGGCGAAGTCCGGCGTGCCCATGAAGATGATTTTCAACCGGTCACCTCGCTTCGGTTCCTTGGCCTTCTCCCCTTGCGGGAGAAGGTGCCCGAAGGGCGGATGAGGGGTAGGTCCAGGCGACAGATCCGAGGACCGCGAAGGCTAGCTGGCTTTCTTGCTAAGCTTCTCAGCCTTCTGGAATTTCTTGACGACGCGGTCGCGCTTCAGCCGCGACAGATAGTCGATGTAGAGCACGCCATCGAGGTGATCGAGCTCGTGCTGGATGCAGATGGCAAGCCGGTCCTTGGCGTCGCGGGTGATGCGCTTGTCGTCGAGATCGGTGTACTCGACGGTGATCTCGGCTGGCCGCTCGACGTCGTAGTAGATCTCGGGGATCGACAGGCAGCCCTCCTCGGTCGCCACGGTCTCGTCCGAGTACTTCTTGATCTCGGGGTTGATCATCACGATCGGGTCGGGCTTTTCGCCCTCCTTGCTCAAATCCATCACGACGATGCGCTTCATCTCGCCGATCTGCGTCGCGGCAAGGCCGATGCCCGGCGCGGCGTACATGGTTTCCAGCATATCGGCGGCAAGCTGCTTCACGGCGTCATCCACCTGCGGGATCTCGTCGGCGACGGCGCGGAGGCGCGCGTCCGGCAGCACAAGGATTTCGCGTTTGGCCATGAGAGGGTCGTCTTTCCGGGGGTTTCCGGCTCAATATGGTATTTGCCGGGCGAGGGTCAACCTGCGTTGACCCGGCCGTGAACAATACAAGAACTCTTAAGGCGAATCGGCTAGGCTGCGCGAATGGACAAAGTTCTGTTTTCGCTCGGCGACTTCCCCGTGACGGCGGAGATCGCGCTTTACGCCGCAGCCGCTGTGGTTGCGGCACTGCTGATCGCAATGCTGGCGGTCGCCATCCTGGGTGGCAAGCAGCGGGCGGCGGAGGCGCTGCAGCGCACTGAGGAAGCCGAGGCGGCGCGCAAGACGACGGCCGAAGCCGAAAAGACTCTCGCCAGCCTGCTGCAGGTGCAGAACGAGATGACCGGCCGGATGCAGACCATGGCCGAGATTTTCACGACGCGGCAGGCGGATTTCGCCAGGCTGGTCAGCGAGCGGCTGGACAATCAGGGCCAGCGGGTCGGCCAGGCGATCGAAGCCACATCGAAGAAAAACGAGGAATCGCTGACCAAGCTCGGCGAGCGCCTCGCGGTGATCGACCGGGCGCAGGCCAACATCACCTCGCTCAGCAAGGACGTGGTCGGGCTGCAATCGATCCTCGCCAACAAGCAGACCCGCGGTGCCTTTGGGCAGGGCCGCATGGAGGCGATCGTCGGCGACGGGCTGCCGAGCGGCGGCTACGCGTTCCAGCACACGCTCAGCAACAATACGCGCCCCGACTGCGTGATCTTCATGCCCAATGGCGCGCCGCCGCTGGTGATCGACGCAAAGTTCCCGCTCGAGAGCTGGCAGCGGCTGACGGCGGCGCAATCGCCGGAGGATCAGAAAGTCGCCTCGCTTGGCTTCCGGCAGGACATGCAGGTTCATATCCGGGCGATTTCGGAAAAATACCTCATCGCTGGCGAGACGCAGGACACCGCGTTCCTGTTCGTGCCATCGGAATCGATCTTCGCCGACATTCACGAGCGGTTCGAGGATGTGGTGCAGCGCGCCAGCCGCGCTCGCGTCGTCGTTGTGTCGCCGTCGCTGCTGATGCTGTCCATCCAGGTGGTGCAGGCGCTGCTGCGCGACGTGCGCATTCGCGAGGAAGCCCACAAGATCCAGAAGGAAGTGATGGAGCTGCTCGGCGATGTCGGCCGGCTCGATGAGCGCGTGCGCAAGCTGCAGAACCATTTCCGCCAAGCCAGCGACGACATCGGCGACATCCTGACGTCGTCGGCCAAAGTCACCCGCCGCAGTGAGCGCATCGCCTCGATGGAATTCGAGGAAACGCCGCAGATCGTCGCCGACCGGCAGCGGATGGCCGGCGAATAACCCTACATATCCGTGCGGGCCTTGAGCGCCTGGCTCAGCGTGCCCTCGTCGAGATAATCGAGTTCGCCGCCCACCGGCACCCCATGCGCCAGCCGGGTGATTTTCACACCGGTTTCGGACAACCGGTCGGTGATGTAGTGCGCGGTGGTCTGGCCCTCGACGGTGGCGTTCACCGCCAGCACAATTTCCGTGAAATCGGGCGCGCGCATCAGCAATTGATCGATCGACAGATCGTCCGGCCCGATGCCATCGAGCGGCGACAGCACGCCGCCCAGCACGTGATATTTCACCGCGCCGACGCCGGCCCGCTCCAGCGCCCACAGATCGGCGACGTCTTCGACGACAATCAAAATGCCGCTGTTGCGGCGCGGGTCGGAGCAGATACCGCAGGGCGAGCGGGTGTCGACGTTGCCGCAGACCTCACAAATTCTCACCGTCTCCACCGCACGATCGAGCGCCGCGGCGAGCGGAATCATCAGCGAATCCTTCTTCTTAATCAGCTGCAGCACGGCGCGCCGCGCCGACCGCGGTCCTAACCCAGGCAGGCGCGCCAGAAGCTGAATCAGCTGCTCGATCTCTGGTCCGCCGGCCATCCGCTAGAACGGCAGTTTCATGCCGGGCGGCAGCGGCAGGCCCTGCGTCATCTCGGCCATCTTCTGCTGCATCATCTGCTCGGCCTTGGCCTTGGCCTCGTTGTGGGCGGTGACGATCAGATCCTCGAGCACTTCGACATCGTCTTCCTTGAACAACGATCCGTCGATCTTCAGACCCCGCATCTCGCCCTTGCCGCTCAGTGTGACGGTCACCAGCCCGCCGCCGGAATTGCCTTCGACAGTCGTGCGGCCGGCCTCGTCCTGCATCTCCGCCATCTTGCGCTGCAGCTCTTCGGCTTTTTTCATCATGCCCATAAAGTCGACCATCACTCGTCCTCACGCTCGTCCATGAATGCGTCCTCATAGGCCGCATCGGGCACTTGTTGTTCGCGCAGCTTCACCGTCACGGCGGCACCTGGAAACATCTCTAATATCGCCTTGACCAGCGGATCGTCGCTTGCCTCGGTCTTGGCCTGCGCCTTGATCTCCTCGCGCACGTCGCGCATCGTCGGCCCGGCGGCCGCCTTGGTAGACACCGAGACGCCCCAAATCTGGCCGGTCCATTCGCGCAGCCGCCGCGACAGCGTCTGGATGACGCCCGGATCGGCGCCTTCGACCAGCGCCACCTCGATCGACTTCTCGCGGAACGCCACGGGACGCATCTGCTGCTCGAGCGCAGTCTTCAGCAGCACGTCGCGCTTCTCGCCGGCCAGCGCCACCAGCTCCAGATAGGATTTCGGTGCGGCAAAGCTCTGCGGCTGCACCACTGGCACCGCCTCATAGCGGGGCGCGGGTGCAGCGGCCTGCCCACCCTCGAAGCGTGGCGCAGGATCGAACTGACGCGGCGCCTGTGGGCCACTGCCGATGGGTCCGCGATGCGGCACGCTCCGCGTTCCGGTCGAGGCCGTGGGCGTGCTCTGCAGCTTGTTGACCAGCTCATCCGGGCTCGGCAATTCGCTGGCATAGGCCAGCCGTACCAGCACCATCTCGGCGGCCTGCAAGCCATTGCCGGCAGTCTTGATCTCTTCGATGCCCTTGAACAGGATTTGCCACGCCCTGCTCAACGCCCGCATACCGAGTTTCTGTGCCATCTCCGGCCCGCGAACCCGCTCGTCGGGCGTCAGCGAGACATCGTCGGCCGCCGCCGGGACGATCTTCAGTCGCGTCACGAGATTGGTGAAATCGGCGAGATCGCCGACCACCGTCTCGGGGTCAGCGCCGGCATCGTAGAGTTCGCGCAGCAGCGTCAGCGCGTTGGCGATATCGCCGCGCATCAGCGCCTCGAACAGATCGATCGACTTGGCCCGGTCGCCGAGGCCGAGCATCGCCTTGACGGTCGCGGCAGTGACCTTGCCGTCGCCGTGGCTGATCGCCTGATCGAGCAATGACTGGCAATCGCGCACGCTGCCCTCACCGGCGCGAACGATCATCGCCAGCGCCTCGGGCTCATAGCTGATCTGCTCCTTATCGAGCAGATCTACCAGATGCGCCGACATCGTTTCGGGCGGCACGCGGCGCAGATCAAAGCGCATGCAGCGGCTGAGAATCGTCACCGGCACCTTGCGGATCTCGGTGGTGGCAAAGATGAACTTCACATAGGGCGGCGGCTCTTCGAGTGTCTTCAGCAGGCCGTTGAAGGCCGCGGTCGAGAGCATGTGGACTTCGTCGATAATGTAGACTTTGAACGGCGCCGACACCGGGCCGTATTTCACCGAATCGATAATCTCGCGGATGTCGTTGATGCCGGTGTTGGACGCGGCATCCATCTCCATCACGTCGACGTGCCGGCCCTCGATGATGGCCTTGTCGTGAATGCCCTCGCGATCAAGATCAAGCGTTGGGTGCCGGCCGTTGGCGTCTTCGAAATTCACCGCGCGGGCGAGGATGCGCGCGGTGGTGGTCTTGCCGACGCCGCGGATGCCGGTGAGCATGAAGGCGTGCGGGATGCGGCCAGATTTGAACGCGTTGCGCAATGTCTGCACCATCGCGTCCTGGCCGATCAGCGTCGAAAAGCTCGACGGCCGGTATTTGCGCGCCAGCACCAGATAGGGCGCAGCCGCCGCGCTTGCGGGCGGGGTCATCTCGGTTTCGGGAAACAGGGCATCGGCCATGGGGAACATATAGCGACCGCGGCGGCGGATCGCAAAACCGGAAGCCAAATTTGTGTGGGAAGGCGAGAGGCTGGCATCGACCCGTGAAGGTCTCGTTGGGGCTGCTTCCTTCCGGACCTGACCCGGTTGGCGAGGAACACGTCCGCGCCAACCTCTCAGCCGCTATATCGGACAGGATCACGGCGAGCGCAAGGGTTACGGCTATTTAACGCGGCCCGGCGGCACCTTCGGGTAAGATGTGCGTTAGCCCGGAAACCCGGAGGATCAGATGTTCAAAGCCTTCCCCCTTGCCGCAAGAATTGTGGCTCTTGCCGCAATTGTCGGCCTCACAGGTCCCGTTGCCCCGGCGATGGCGGATTCCCGCGACGATTATCTCATTCAGATCTGCCAGGGGATTCTGGCGCGCCAACCGCATATCGTGCGCAAGGAGGCAGTCGCGGCGATCGGCCCGGACGCCCGCGTGACCATTCATCCGCTCTGCATGGATATCGACATTCAGGATCTGGGTAACGCCGCCGGCCTCGGCAAGACCATCGCTCGCAACCCGAATTTAGCCGCGGCTCTGGCACGCCGCGGCTGGCGCGGCGACGACGTCACCGGGATCGTCATTCATGGAAATGCGGTCGACCTTTACGTGCACCGCTAGCCGAACCGACATTAACCCAATCGGTGAAAAACCCAGAGATTCCGGGGCAAACGGGGTATTGTACCGCCGCTATTAACGACCAAATATGAGCGGTGCGGAGACCATCATGATGTCAGAGCCACAGACCGAGAAACGCGCCAATCAGCGGCGCCCGACCCTCAAGGGTGGCAAGATCGTCTTCAACGGCGGCCGTTCGACCATCGACTGCACGGTCCGCAATCTGTCGCGCGACGGCGCCAAGCTGCAGGTCGCTTCGGTCATCGGCATCCCCGACAGTTTCGATCTGATGCTCCCCAACACCGCCCGGCAGCCCTGCCGCATCGCCTGGCGCAAGGTCAAAGAAATCGGCGTGGTGTTCACCGCTTCGCACTGAGCCGCTGGCGCGCTTTGCTGGCGAATATTGCAGCGATGTAAAGTTCGCGAAAGGGGCGCGCAAAGCCCACCCCTTAGACCTCCGGATGCCGAGCGATGCTTCGGCCGCGGTCTCGACAGCGACCGTCGAACCCGCAACCGGAGAATTCCATGCGCAAACTGATCCTTCCGCTCGCCCTCGGCGCCGTCGTGGCGATGAGCTCGATGGCCTTCGCCGCCGTCGACCACACCAGCAACGGCACGCTGAAGGCGATCGACGCCAAAGCCTGCACCGTCAAGATCGACAAGACTGTCTATCATTTCGCCAAGGGCTGCGACTTTGCGGCCTTCAAGGTCGGCGAGAAGGTGACCGTCACCGCGCACGTCTATAAGAAGATGGAAGTCGGCACCAAGCTCGTCGCCGACATGACCCCGGCCAAGCCGGCGCCCGCAAAGCCCGCCAAGCCGATGACCACCACGACCAAGACCACGACGCCGGTCAAGAAGTCGTAAGCCTCGACCTTCCCAACCTCCCTCAAGGGCGAGAACCGTAGGGTTTTCGCCCTTTCTCCTTGCGTGCGGGCTTTGACAGAACCGGGATTTGAACCGTCATGTTTTCCCACAGCCGGGGTGCGCTAGTCTGATCATGGCGCCCACTAAGGTGTTCGAGACCTAGTAGCGCAGGACGGCGCCGTTCGCACGATGAAGGACCGGGCAGGGTTTGCCGGAGCGTCCGTCGGATCTGCTTGCTGCAACCGCTACAAATAGGCGTCAAACATGTCGGTCCGCGGAGCGTTGATCACCTGTGAGCGGACGAGGTCGGGGTCGAGGCCGAGCACGGCTGTGAGGGCCGCGCCGTAGAGCGAACGGGCATCGACCGTCGCGAGCAGATCGCGCCCCTCAAACAGGTTCTTCGCCTTCAGTCCCGGCCAGTCGGCGACAACGCCGCTCTTTTTGAGCAACCCGCCCGCCGCGATGACGCAGGTTCCGTAACCGTGGTCGGTGCCCCAGGCGCCGTTTTCGGCGACGGTGCGGCCGAATTCGGTGATCGTCATCACCAGCGACTTCTTCCAGACATCCGGTCCGACCGCTCGAGCAAAGGCCGCAATAGCGTCGTCGATCTTGCCTAGCTTGCGCGAGGCGCCGTTGATTTCCTTCGAGTGCGTATCATAGCCGACGTCGTCAATCACCGCGATGTGCGGTCCGTCCGGCGCCGCCATGCGCTTGCCGGCTTCCCGCGCGAGTTGGTCGACCTGAGGATCGCCGGGATCATCGTACATCATGTCCGACATCACCGGATTTTTCAGCTCCTCGAGCAGCGCCCGCCCCACCGGGCCGATCGACGGGTCCGCCATCCAGACCGGCTGCAACTTCTGGTACAGCGCGCTGTCCGGGCGCCGCAATACACTGGGGAAACTGCTGTCGGTGAAGCCTTGTCCGCGCAGTATCAGCGGGATCGGCAGCGACATGGTCACGGCGGGGAAGCCCGCGGCGTCGAGGGCTCGTCCAAGCCAGCCGGTGCGAGACTCGTAGGGCGTGTCGGTGCCGCCCTCCATCATGTTCTGACCCTCGAAATGCGAGCGCCGCGTGTAGGGGATAGAGGCGCCGTGCAGGATCAGCGCCTGACCGTCCTGGTAGAATTTGTGCAACGAGGGCATCGCCGGATTGAGGGCGAAATATCCATCGAGCGACAACAGACCCTTTTCGATCAGGTCGCGCCGGTGGTCGGGGAGATTCTTGTCGCCGATGGGCGGCACGGCATAGAGGCCGTCCATGCCGCCGCGCAACAGAATGACCAACAAGCGACCATCGCCCGGCGGAGGGGCTGCGAGACTCAGGCCGGGAAGCGCCGCAAACGACAGGATCGCGGTAGCCTTGAGAAAGGTGCGCCGGGTGATTTCCTCGTCGCATCCGAAAATGCTGCTCATGGCGTTCCCCTCACGTCCGCAGGAATTGCGGGCTGACCAGCATCATGACCGCGATGTCGTGGACCACACCGGAGTTCGCACAGGCCACGGCCAGCGGTGAGCCAGCTCCGGCCAGACGTTCCACATATTTGGTGAGGTCGTCCGCGACAGTTGGCTTCAGCGACGAACTGATCGCGTTCGCGTGGCGCATCCGGCGGTCAAGGTTTGCCTGCGACAGCCAGTCGGCTTCGGTGTCCGGCCAGCCATTCGGTTGCGGCGGTCCACCGAAGACCTCGCCGAGATCCTTGTAGAGCGCGGACAGCCCGTTTGAGAGATGCTGCGCCGACGGCGGCTGGATCGTGGGCATAGTGCCCAGGGTTCGATGTGCCTGCTGCAGCCAGGCGGACGGCTTGGTGAACTTTGTAAAGTTCGGACCGACGCTCAACACCTCGTCGATCACAGCCGAATGTATGGTGACGAGGTCGCCATTGCTGGCCGTGAAGGCCGCGGCAATGCGATCGACGCTCTCCTGCGGCGGCTGGTCGGCGATGAATGCGATCGCCAGTTTGGTGGCGATGAATTTCGCCGTCGAGGGATGCGACGCCAGATCCTTGATGAGGGCAAAAATCTGGCCGCCCTTCTTGTCGTCCGCGGCATAGGTCTTGCCCATGACCACACGTTTGCCCGGCTCGTGATAGTCCTTGAAGAAGACCCGGCCGGGTTGCGCGCCCGGGAAATACACCGCCGAAGACTTGTGTTTGGGACCGCTCGTAAAGGCCCAACCGGTCAGCATCAGCGCCGTTTCGACAACGTCGGCCTGCGTGTAGCCGGCGGCCGGGCTGACCGAGTAAAGCTCGAGCAGTTCGCGGCCGAGATTTTCGTTGAGCGAGAAGGTCTTGCCCGCCCGGGAATGTGGCCCGGCGGAGTAGACTGCATCGAGATAATAGATGGTCGCGGGATTGACCACAGCGTCTTGCAGCATCGTCTCGAACGAGCCGGTCATAGCGGCACGGATGGTCTGAACGTGCGCGCCGATCAGCGTCTTGCCATGCCCCGTGGACGTCGATGCGGTGAAGTGGTTGCACCAGAACTGCCAGAAGCGCTCGAACACCGGCCCCGGACCGTTGATGGCACTGAGGGTCGCCGCCATCGCCACGCCCCAATGCGGGATCTCCCAATATTTGGCGAAGACCTTCCAGAAATCCTCGTCGTCGCCGTGCGTCTTCAGGATATCTTCCTCGGCGGAATTCTCCTCGCCGAAGCGGAGACAGGACTGAGCGTAGTCGGTGAGAGCGGCGTCCGCGGGAAGGCTGGCCAGCGGTTGCCCGCCAACGTCATAGAAGTCCAGTTTTGGAATGGCCCGGATCTGCTCCATGGCCCAGTCGCGGGGCGATACCGGCAGATCCTCGCCCAGGCGCAGCCCAAATCCCAGGCGCCGGGCAGCAAACAGATTCGTATCTTCTGTCACGATCGGGTTCCCCACTGACCACCACGATCGCCATCGCAGATATTGGCTTGACGCTAGTGGCGAAAAACCGAGATGGCAAGCGTCGCTGGTGAGAAATCATGGCGCGAAACCAACACTTTAGGGCTTGCCCGCCGGATAGACGCCGAGCACGTGGAAGTAGTCGGTGAAGAAGCCGAGCTCCTCGAAAGCCAGCTGCACGTTGTGGTCGTCGGGATGGCCTTCGATATCGGCGTAAAACTGCGTCGCCGTGAAAGAGCCGTCGAGCATGTAGCTCTCGAGCTTGGTCATGTTGACGCTGTTGGTGGCAAAGCCACCCATCGCCTTGTAGAGCGCGGCGGGCACGTTGCGGACGCGGAACACGAACGTCGTCTTGACCTTGGCCTTGCCGGATTTCGCCGTCTCGGGCGTCCGCGAGATGACGAGAAAGCGCGTCGTGTTGTGCGCGGCGTCCTCGATGTTCTCGGCGAGGATGTCGAGCCCGTAGACCTCTGCGGCAAAGCGCGAGGCGATGGCGGCGACACTCTTGTCGCCACGCTCGGCGATCTCACGGGCGCTGCCGGCGGTGTCGCCGCCGCTGATGGTCTTCAGCTTGTGTTTGCGGATGAACTTTCGGCACTGGCCGAGCGCAACGTTCAGCGACTGCACGGACTTCACGTCCTTAAGGGTCGCTCCCTTAATGCCAAGCAGGTTCATCTCGATGCGCAGGAAATGCTCCCCGTTGATGAACAGGCCGCTTTCGGGCAGCAGATGGTAGATATCGGTGATCCTGCCATAGAGCGAGTTTTCGACCGGCACGACGCCAAAGTCGGCCTTGCCGGTCTTCACCGCCTGGATGGTATCCTCGAAGGTCACGCACGGCACCGGCTGGCCCTTGGGGAACAGCGCGTGGCTCGCGGCGTGGCTGAAGGCGCCGGGTTCGCCCTGGAAGGCAATGAGCTTGGCGGCCATGGAATTCCCCTGCGCAGTGCTGGGCGGCTCTATGAACCTGCCTCCCCAGCCAGTCAACACGCGCAAAAGGCCCTGTGTTTGTGCCCAAAAGGACAATTGTCGCAGGTTCAGATCGGCGGTTGCAGCGGATTCCGCGGCGGACTATCTTGCCGTCGCAACGGGACGGGGGCCCCGCTCTGAATTCAAACAGATGCGGCGTTTACAGCCTTGTCCCGGCTCGTCTATACCGCGCCGGAAGAGGCTGAGAGACCGCAATGGATTCGTTCGAACTCAACAAGATTATCGGCGCCATTCTGGGCACCCTGCTGTTCGTGATGGGCATCGGGTTCCTGGCCGAAGCGATCTACGAGCCGGCACAAGGCAGCGGCCCCGGCTACGATTTGCCGGCTGCTCCCGAGGACGCGACCGACACCACCACCGCTCCCGCCGTCGTCGTCGCCGATATCGGCACGCTGTTGGCCGCCGCCGATCCCAAGGCCGGCGAGGCCGCGGTCAAGAAATGCCAGGCCTGCCACGATTTCACCAAGGGCGGCCCCAACAAGGTTGGCCCAAACCTCTACAATATCGTGGGCGAGAAGATTGCCGACGTGCCGGGCTTTGCCTTCAGCGATGCCCTCAAGGCGCATGCGAGCGAGACCTGGGACTACGACAAGCTCAATCAATGGCTGATCTCTCCCAAGGCCTGGGCGCCCGGCACCAAGATGACCTATGCCGGCGACAAGGACGACAAGGATCGCGCCAACATCATCGCGTTCCTGTCGACGCTGAGCGACTCGCCCGTGCCGTTCCCGGCCCCGGCAGCACCAGCCGCATCGGCGTCGTCGGAACCTCCGGCAGCTTCGAGCGAAACGCCGGCCACATCGAGCGAGGCACCCGCGATGTCCAGCAGCGAGGCGCCCGTTCCGGCATCCTCCTCGGCCGCGCAGTAGGCTGACCAGCAGAATAGAGTTCAGAGCCGCGCCGCAGGGTGCGGTTCTTTCGTTTGGAGCCCGAAGATGACCACGCTGCTGCTGCATCTCTCCGACGTCGATGAAGCCAAATGGGCCGCCACCTATCGCGCCGCCCTCCCCGGCATCACCGTTGTGCGGCAGAGCGAGCCGTTCGATCCCGCAACGATCGATTATGCGTTCGTGTGGAAGCCCAAACCCGAAGCGTTCGATGGCCTTGCGCACCTCAGGGCCGTGCTCTCACTCGGCGCAGGCGTCGATGCTCTGCTCAAGCACCCCAAGCTGCCGCAGGCGCCGATTGTGCGCTTCGTCGACGGCGATCTGACGCAACGGATGACCGACTACGTCGTGGCGCAGGTAACGATGCACCAGCGGCTGTTCACCCGCTTCAAGCGGGATCAGGCCGCTCGGCGCTGGACGCAGCTTTATCCGCCGGCCGCAGGCGAGACCAATGTCGGAATCTTGGGGCTGGGAATGCTCGGCGCGGATGCCGCCGAGAAGCTCGTGGCGCTTGGCTTTTCTGTGCTTGGCTGGAGCCGTACGCCCAAGGAAATGACGGGGGTTCGGACCTTCTCGGGCGATGCGCTCGACGCCTTTCTGAGCGAGACGGACATCCTGTGCTGTCTGCTGCCGCTGACCTTCGACACGACCGGCATCCTCAACTACGACCTGTTCCACAAGCTTCGGCGCAAGCTCGATGGCGGCCCGGTGATCGTCAATGCGGCGCGCGGGGGCCATCAGGTCGAAAGCGATATTGTTCGCGCGCTTGGCGACGGCACGCTGGGTGCGGCCAGCCTCGACGTCTTTCAGTTGGAGCCGCTCTCGCCGCAGAGCCCGCTGTGGAACCTCGACAATTGCTATTTGACGCCGCACATCGCGGCGATCAGCAACATCGATGCCGGGGTGCGCTACTTCTCGCAGATCATCCTCGACCACGAGGCGGGCAAGCCGCTGCCCAATGTGGTCGACCGGACGCGCGGCTACTGATTCGCAATTTAGAGGGCGAGTATCACGTCCTCAACTGTATCGCTTTTTCAGGACGCCGTAGACTGCGCGGATGCCCTGATCGGTGCCGCCAACCGGGCGGCCGGGACGAGACTCCGGCGCCCAACCATAGATATCCAGATGCACCCAGGCGTGCACATTCTTGATGAAGCGCTTGAGAAACATGGCGGCCGTGATCGACCCGGCGAACGGCGTCGACCCGGCATTGTTCATGTCGGCGATTTTCGAGTTCATCATCTGGTCGTAGGGCGCCCAAAGCGGCATCTGCCAAAGCGGATCGTCGCTCGCGAGGCCGGACCTCATCAAGTCCTGCGCCAGCCGGTCGTCAGTCGAATAGAGCGGCGGCAGATCCGGTCCGAGTGCGGTGCGCGCTGCGCCGGTCAATGTCGCCATGTCGAGCATCAGGTCCGGGCTCTCCTCGTCGCCGAGCGTCAGCGCATCGGCAAGGATCAGCCGGCCTTCCGCGTCGGTGTTGCCGATCTCAACGGTTTGGCCTGACCGCGACTGCAGCACGTCGCCCGGGCGGAACGCCGAGGCCGAGATGGCATTCTCGACGATCGCGATCAGCACACGGAGCCGCACCTTGAGCCCGGCATCCATGATGGCGTGCGCCAGACCCAGCACATTGGCAGCGCCGCCCATGTCCTTTTTCATCAGCAGCATGCCGGAGGATGGTTTGATGTCGAGGCCGCCAGTGTCGAAAGTGACCCCCTTGCCGACCAACGTGATCTTGGGGTCACTGGCGCGGCCCCAGCTCAGATCGAGGAGCCGAGGCGCCTCGGCCGCGGCGCGACCGACGGCGTGGATCATCGGAAAATTCTGCTTCAGCAACTCGTCGCCGACCACCGACTTCACCTTCATCTTGTGGGCCGTGGCGAAGGCGCGGATCACTTTTTCGAATGCATCCGGCCCAAGATTGTTGGCAGGCGTGTTGATCAGGTCGCGGGCGAGAAACGCGCTCGTCGCAAGCCGTTCGACCTCGGTGGCATCGGCGTCCCTGGGCAGCACGAGTTGCGGCGCGGCTTTGGCTGCCTTATAGCGATCGAAGCGGTAGCTACCGAGCCTGAAACCGAGGGCGGCGTAGGTCGGGTCGCCGAGCGCGCCCTCCAGGCGATAAGTGCCCGGCTCGAGCGCTGCGGCGGCGATGCCCGTGACGAGAACCGGTCGCGACGCTTTGGGACCGACCCCCAACAAATAGCCGGCGAGCCCACCACCCGGTGCGGGCACCGGCAACAGCTTGCCGCGCTGTCCGGAAAAGCCGTTCGCCGTTGCCCATTGTCCCTCCGGCTTTCCGAGTCCGGCAGCACCAAGTGCCCCCTCCTCGACCAGCATGAGAGGCAAGGTTTTGGGCTGGACCATTGTTGTCACCGGGGAGCAAAAGCGAGGCGGGAGCGGCAGCTTTACGCTCGCTGCAGCCCGGTCGCAATCGCCGCTTTAACCCCCCATTAGGGTTAATCAATTATTGCTTTCTGTAGGGCGCAATCGCGCCAACAAGACCGAGTGCTGTCCGTGTTTGCGCGTCTTTCAACCCTGAGATCGTTTCGTATGCTGCTGCTGGCAGGTGTCGCTGCCGTGGCGCTGGGGGCCTGTGCCACCAACCATACGAGCATGTCGCAGCCCGATTTTTCCGGCCAGAGCACGGCGCAATCGGCCAGCGCGCTCGGCCAGTTGATGGCGCGTTATAAATCCAACCCGCGCGACAAGGTCACCATCATCTATTACGCGGCGGCGCTGCGCGCGGCGGGCCAGCCCGATCAGGCGGTTAGCGTCATCGAAGCGGGCCTCGCCCTCTATAAGTCAGATGTCGACCTCAAGGTCGCCTACGCCAAGGCGCTGTCAGCGGCTGGCCGCTTCGATCAAGCGCTCAATGTCATTGAAGACGCAATCGATCCGGCGTCACCAGATTGGAATGCGCTTCTGGTCAAGGGCGCGATTCTCGACCAGAGCGGTCGGAACGAGGAAGCCCGGGCGATCTACACGCAAGCCCTGCTAACGTCGCCGAACTCGCCTTCGCTTGAGGCCAATCTCGGCCTATCGTACGCCATGACGAACGATCTGGGGCAGGCGGAAGCACATCTGCGCAAGGCAATCGGCATGCGTGGCGCGTCGAGTCAGGTGCGACAAAACCTGGCATTGGTCGTCGGCCTGCAGGGCCGGTTCGACGAAGCAAAGCGGATGTTCGCTGCGGACCTGTCGCCCGACCAGGTCGATGCCAACATGGCCTATATCCTGGCGCTGCTGACTCAGCAGAACCGCTGGGACCTGATCAAGAGCGCCAACTAGCTCTTGCCGCACTAGCTATTCAGGCATGTGCTTCTAACTTCCACCGAATGCGGCAAACGCTCCAGTCTGGCTGATCTTGATAATCGCCGGCGAGATGATGACAATAAACAGCACCGGCAGGAAGAATATGATCAGCGGCACGGTCAGCTTCGGCGGCAATGACGCGGCCTTCTTCTCGGCCTCCATCATGCGCGTCTCGCGGCCTTCCTCGGCCATGACACGCAGCGAGGTGCCGACGCTGGTGCCGTAGCGGTCGGCCTGGATCAACGCGGTCATCACCGACTTCACCACATCGAGGCCGGTGCGCCTGCCGAGATTGTCATAGGCGCGGGTACGATCTTCGAGAAAACTGAGCTCAGCCGTTGTGAGGGTGATCTCTTCGGCGAGTTCGGCGCTCTGCATGCCGATCTCTTTGGAGACGCGCTTGAACGCATGCTCGACCGACATGCCCGCCTCGACGCAAAGCAGCATCAGGTCGAGCGCATCCGGCCAGGCTCGCTTGATCGATTGCTGGCGTTTGATCGTGCGGTTTTTCAGCAGAAGCGTCGGCAGATAGACGCCGATGAGGCCGATGAACAGGGCGTAGATGGCGTTGAGATAGATCGGCTTGTCGGCAAAGACCGTCAGACTCAGATAGCCGAACGAGACGACGAACAATGCAAATGGTGTGACGAAGCGCGCGAACACATAGGTGTTGAGCGGCCCCTGCCCGCGATAACCGGCCCGTGCCAGCTTATCGACCGTATTCTCGTCGGCGAACATTTTTTGCAGCGAGAAGCGATCAACGACATTCTTGACGTATTCGCGACCGGCGACGCGGCGGATCGTACCACGTCCGTTGTCCTGCTGGTTGCCGCCGCGCAAGCGCGCCATTTCCTCGGCGCGCATTTTCTCGCGTTCGAGTGCGACCCGCTTGATGCGCTGCTTGATCGACACGCCCCCGCGGCCAAGCATCGAAAAGCCGAAGGTGAAAACCACTGCAGCAGCGGAGATCGCAGCAAGTGCTGCAATCAGGAAGTCGCGGGTTAAAAAGTGTTCCATCGCGCTGTCCCGACCCTCAGAAGTCGAACTGGATCATGCGGTTCATCATGAAGCCGCCAAGCGACATCATCAGCACGGCGATGCCGAGCCAGATCTGTCCGATCGTGGTGGTGAATAGCGGGACCATGTAAGCGGGCGTGGTCAGCGTCACGAGAATACCGACAATGAAGGGCAGCGAGCCGATGATGCCGGCGGAGGCTTTGGCTTCCGACGACATCGCCTTGATCTTTTGTTTCATTTTCTTGCGGTTGCGCAGCACGCGACTGAGGTTGCCCAGTGCTTCGCTGAGGTTGCCGCCGGCCTGTTGTTGCACCGTGATAACCACCACGAAGAAGTTGACCTCCGGCAGCGGCATCCGATCGAACAGCATCTGGATAGCCTCAGTGGTCGACTTGCCGAGGGCCTGCTGGTCAATGACGCGCTGGAACTCCGACTTGATCGGTTCCTTGGCTTCCTTGGCGACGAGCCGCATCGAGTCGTTGAGCGGGAGACCGGATTTGACGCCACGCACAATCGCCTCGACGGCGTTGGGCAGTTCTTCAAGGTAGGCGTTCTGATGCTTCTTGCGCCGCCGGCCGAGATACATCTTGGGCAACAGATAGCCGGCCGCCAGACCGAACACCGGGCAGAACAGGATCGGCACCTGCACAAAGAAGCAGATGACCATGACGATGACGCCGACGATCACCTGGCTGCGGATGAAGACAGCGGCCTTCACTTTCATACCGGCCTGGTAGATCTGGTCCTGCAGCGGAACGCGACGTTTGGCCTTGCCCAGGGCGTCGGTCTGCTGGCGCAGGGTCTGCTGGATCTGCTTGCGCCGGTCGTCGCGGTTGCGGACAACATCGGCCTCGCGCCGATTGGCCTGGATATCGCCCTGTAGCGCCCTCATGCGCTTGTCGGCGCGGCTCGATCCCATCAGTTGCGGTACGAACGCAATGGCAATGGCCCCGACGCTCACGATGCCCAACAATACGTAGACCAGGATACTCATCGGTCACTCAACTCTTGAGAATGTTCTGCTGCTCGACGTTCGACTTCTCGAGCGCCTCGACCAAATTGGCTTCCTCATTGAAGTAGCGGGCACGCTCGGCAAACTGCGGCTTGGTAATGCCGGTCGAGCGATGTTGGCCCATCAATGCACCGTTCTGATCTTCCCCAAGAATGTCGTAGAGGAAGATGTCCTGGGTAACAATCACATCGCCTTCCATTCCCAGCACTTCAGAGATGTGGGTGATGCGGCGCGAACCGTCTCGCAGGCGCGCTGCCTGCACGACGACGTCAATCGACGAGGTGATCATCTCACGAATCGTGCGGCTGGGGAGCGAGTAGCCGCCCATGGTGATCATCGACTCGAGGCGACTGAGGGCTTCGCGCGGGCTGTTGGCGTGTAGCGTGCCCATCGAGCCGTCGTGGCCGGTGTTCATCGCCTGCAGCAGATCGAATGCTTCGGGGCCACGGACCTCGCCGACGATGATCCGCTCAGGACGCATACGCAGGCAGTTCTTGACCAGGTCGCGCATGGTGATCTCACCCTCGCCCTCAAGATTGGGCGGGCGGGTTTCGAGGCGCACCACATGCGGCTGCTGCAATTGCAGTTCTGCGGAATCCTCGCACGTAATGATGCGCTCGTCCTTCTCAATGAAGGCCGTGAGACAGTTAAGCAGCGTCGTCTTACCCGAACCGGTGCCGCCGGAGATAAGCACATTGGCACGGACACGGCCGAGAATGCGCAGCACCTCGGCTCCCTCGGGCGAGATCGAGTTGTACTTGACCAGTTGCGCCAGTGTCAGCTTGTCCTTTTTGAACTTGCGAATGGTAAGCGCGGCGCCATCGATGGAAAGCGGCGGGGCGATGACATTGACGCGCGAGCCGTCGGGGAGGCGCGCGTCGCAGATCGGCGAACTCTCATCGACGCGACGACCAACCTGTGACACGATGCGCTGGCAGACGTTCATCAGATGACTGTCGTCGCGGAAGCGGACATTGGTGAGCTTCACCTTGCCGCCGACCTCAATGTAGCACTTTTGGCTACCGTTCACCATGATGTCGGCGATGTCGTCGCGCGCCAGCAGCGGCTCGAGCGGGCCGTACCCAAGAACGTCGTTACAAATATCCTCAAGCAGATCTTCCTGCTCGGAAATCGACATGACGATCGATTTGAGGGCGATGATCTCGGCGACGATATCGCGAATTTCCTCGCGCGCCGCTTCCTGATCCATCGTGGCGAGCTGGCTGAGATCGATCGAGTCGATCAACGCATTGAAGATCGCCGACTTGGTCTGGAAATAGTCCTTGTCGCGCTGGATCGCTTCGGCACTGCGAACATCGACGATGTCATCGCTGCGCAGCCGGTTGATCGCGGCGTCGACGACCGGCTTGGGCGCGTCGGCGCGGGACGGCATCATCGAGGTCTGCGTGGCAAGCTGACCCGACTGCGGCCGCGGGGCCTCTGCCACGCCCGGGGTGTTGCCGCCGAAAGTCTGCCGCTTGCCGAACATATCAGGCCTTCTTGAGCTTCAGGAACGAGGGCAACTTGAGGTTGTTGCCCTTGCTGGTGGCCGCCTGCGGCGTAGAGCGGCCGGTGACGCGCATCCCAATCATGCGGAAGATTTCGTTGGTGCGGTTGTTGGCGGCGACCTCGGCCAGCATCTGACCGTTGTTCGCCGCGGTACCGAAGGTTGCAGGATCGAATGCGATCTGCCCGAGCAACTGACACTCGACCGACGTCGCGAATTCTTTCGGGGCGATTTCCGGCCGCTTGGGAACACCCAGTTTGTTGATCACCAGTAATGGCTCCGACTCGTTTGGCCGCAGCGCCTTGATGGTGTCGGCGAGATTCTTGGCGTTGCGCAGATTGGCAAGATCGGGTTCGGCGACGATGACGATCTCGTCAATCGTCGCGAGCGTGTGCCGCACCCACGCAGTCCAGGCATGCGGAATGTCGAGCACTACGACTGGCGTGGTCTTTTGTGCAAGTTCGACCACCTGCTCGAAGTCACGCTCGCCATAGTCGAACGTCTTGTCGAGCATGGCAGGCGCAGTCAGCAGATTGATGTGGTTGGCGGCCTTGCTCATCAGACGGTCGAGCATGGTCGGATCAACTTTGGCCGAGGCGCCGAGCGCATCGGCGATGCCATGCGGCGGGTCCTGGTTGAAATTCAAGCCGGCGGTGCCAAAGGCGAGGTCCATGTCGAGAATCAGCACGTCCTGCCGCAGATGCTGGCTGATGGCCCAGGCGACGTTGTGCGCCACTGTCGACGCACCCGAGCCGCCCTTGGCGCCGATGAAGCCAATGGTCCGGCCGATCGGCGCCGCACCTTCGGCAGCAAAGAGATCCGAGATCGCATTGACGATCGACTGCGCGCTGGTCGGCAGCACGAGATATTCAGAGACGCCGTTGCGCAGCAACTCGCGATAGAGGAGCACATCATTGACGTGGCCGAGTACAATCAGCCGCGTCGAGGCGTCGCAAACCTCCGCCAGCCGATCGAGTGCATGCGGAATTTCCTCGGTCGGCAGCGACGTTTCGACGATGATCAGGTTCGGCGTTGGATTGGACTTGTAGCTTTCGACCGCGCCTTCAAGCCCACCATTGTGCGTGGTGAGCGCGACCTTGGACATACGCCGGTCGTGCACGGCAGACTCGACCAGTTCAGCGGTCTGCGAATGCTCACAGAACGCCTGTATGGTGATACGCGGCAACAGCCGGGCGCCGGTGGCGACATCGCCAGCGGACTCGTCGGAGACGGCCTGCGTGCTGTCCTTGTTCGGCGTCAAGAAACTCATGGTCTAACTCTCCATCGCAACGGTTACCGATGCGTGCTTAGTCGAGGACAAATCCGATGGAACCCTTATATCCGCCGCGCATGCCGTCATTGCCGACGCCATATTGCTTCTCAAGATGGCCGAGGAAGACCGCTTCGGCGTCGCCGGCTATCTCGTAATTGTCAGTTGGCAGATCAGGCTCGCCGAGTTGGGCCATCACGGGGGTGACCATGATCACCAGTTCGGTCTGGTCGTGGATGTAGTCACGCGACCGGAAGAGAGCGCCCAGGATCGGGATGTCGCCAAGGCCAGGCATCTGGGACAGCTCGTGCTTTTCGGTGTCCTGGATCAGGCCACCGATGGCGAGCGTCGAACCCGCCGGGACCTCGACGGTGGTCTTGGCGCTACGTCGGGTGATGGCGCCACCACCGGCGGGCTGCGACACCTCGGTATCGACCAGCAGCATGATCTTGCCACTGGACGTCACAGTCGGCGTGAAGTTCAGCTTCACGCCATATTCCTTGAAGGCTTGAATGACATGCCCACTGCCGTCCGGTGCGTCGTAGGGAAATTCACCGCCGACAAGAAATTCGGCAGGTTGCCCCGACATCGCCGTCAGGATCGGCTCGGCCAGAGTTTTAAGCGCGTTGCGACGCGCCAGTGCTTTCAGCGTCGCCGCGATGCTGACTGGTCCAATTGTCGCGCCGGCTGTGACGGTACCAGTCGCGACCGCGCCCGAGACGCTACCGAGCGTACTGTTGGGGGTATTCACCAGCCCGGTGATCAGGCCGCCCGACGAGATGTTGAGATCGATGCCGAGTTGCTTGACGACCGTGCGGTTGACCTCGGCGACAGTGACCTTCAGCATGACCTGCTGATTGCCGGAGATGCTGACGATGCTTGCCACGTTTCCTTCGCCACCGGCGAACTGGGCCGCGATCAGCTTGGCCTTGTTGAGATCGTCATCCGATTGCGTGGTGCCGGACAGGACGATGCGGTTGGTGCCGCCATCGAGCAGGACGGATTCGACGCGAATATGCGAGTGAGGAATGTTGCGGGCAATTGCTGCTTCGAGCGCGTTGCCGACGTCGGAACGCGGCTGCACGACCTTGATGTCGAAGACCGAGATGTTGTTGCCTGCGGCGTCGAGGAAGAAAATGTTGGTGTCTCCGCCCGTCACACCCTGGATGATGGCGCGAGTCTTGGTCCGCATCAGCACGGTCGCGACGGCGGGCTGGCTGGCGATCACTTCGCCGACATCGGTGGGCAGGTCCACGATCATGGACTTGTTGACGTCGAGCGAGACCTGCTGGTTGGCACCCTGGGCGCGGTTGGCGACCTTGATGTAGACTGGGTTGGACGCGGCGAGCGCGGCTGGAGCGAGCAGGCACAACACGGCGGCAATCAACGCCACCTTCAGCCTGCTTGCCGGCGGCGTGGCGCGCGTCGTGTGATGGACAATCGGCATTTCGACCTCGCGCGACATTATCGTGGGACCGCCAGAGCGGGCGATACTGGACCGACACTTATGGCTGGCGCCCTGAAAGTGGCAGGATCAATCGAAGCATCGCCGCCCGACGTTCCGCCGGCTGTTCCGGCCATGACATTGGCTTCCTGCCCGTAGCGGATCAGCTTGATCGGAGCATTGCGCGGGATAGCGGACTGGTCATTCGGACTGGCCGCGAAATCGACAATCGACCGCAGTGCCAGCGACAGCTTACCGAGCGAGGTTCCCGTGATGACGGTTTGAGCCTGGCCTGGATCAAGCTCGAGCGTGGCGATCGCGGTGTTGGCGAAGATTTGGGCCTTCGGATCGGCGGTCGCGTCGGCGGATCCATCGTCCGGTCCACCGGTCTTGCCAGTCTCGCCGAGGCGAGTGTTGATGGCAAGTATGCGCACGTTGGCCAGCAACGTCTCGGACGTCTGCCGGCCGTCGACGCCCGGCCGCGTCAAGATGATGTCGACATGATCGTTGGGCACGATGAAGCCGCCAGATGCAGAGTCGGCGCTGACCGAGATCGATACGCCGCGCATGCCCTTGTCGAGAACGGCAGACAAATAGCCCTGATCCGCTCGAACGAGCTTGGCCGGTTGTACAGGTTCTCCGGCGAACAGCTCGAAGCGCGCCACTGCACCCTTCATGTCGCTGATGGCCTGCGGCGTGGCCGAGGATGTGATGTACTCAGAGCGCACGGCGCCCTCGGGCCAATCTTGCCATTGCAGATTGGCATCGGAGAGACGCTCGCCAACGCCGATATTGGTCTTCGCGACGAGCACTTGGGCGCGCGCCTCTGGAATGACGGTCGTGGTCGATTCCACCTGCACCGGCTGGCTGCCACCGCCACTCAAAGCGAGGAATGCCGCGAGACCGGCTGCGACCAATGCAACCAGCACAAGCACTATACGCGAGACTCTCATCGGCAGACTCCACTCAACTCAGAACTGAATGCGCCCAGAAATTGCTCGCCGATAATGACGACCAAGGGTCAAAACTTGGTTAACCCATGCTTTGCATTTACGGTTAACCGAACCTTGTTCCAGGTGCGGCGCGCAAATCAGCTGGAGAAATGGAGGAATATTGCGGTTTCGGGATAGACCAGCAGGCCGGCGATCGCGAGAGTGATGCCGTAGGGCACGCCCGATTTGGAGTCGTGCAGCCGATCGATCCAACGCTGCCGCTGCAGCCAGGCTGGCAAAGGATACCGCCGTAAGGCGAGGATCATCAGCGTGAGTCCTCCACCGAGCAATGCTGCATACACCAGATATGGAAGCAGCAGCCCGGACCCGACCCACAACGCCGTCACCGAGACGAGCTTAGCGTCGCCGCCACCGATCCAACCGAAGGCGAAGAATGCGAAGGCGACCGCAAGGACGATCGCGGCCGCGGCAACACTCATGCCAATCTCGGTCCAACTCAGCTGCGCGACGAGTGCCAGAAAGAAGTAGGCTACGGCGACCGCCAGCACGAGCCAGTTGGCAATTCGCATCGTCAGCAGATCCGACGAAGCGGAGTAAGCCATCAGCACGGGGAAGATGAACAGCGCAAGCAAGGAGACCATTTGACGTCCGGCAGCACGGCTCTGCATGGGACCGCCGCGGAGCTCAGTGTCCGGCCCGCATGGTTAAGAAAGCGGAAAGCAAAAGGGGGCGTGACGCCCCCTTTTCTTCAGAACTGCACTTGCTGGTTCAGGTCGCAGCATTCAGCTTGGTGCTGATGCGGCCGAACAGAGCGGACAGGCTACCACCGAGAGTGGTCGCGGCCGCAATGATGCCAACGGCGATGAGCGCGGCAATCAGGCCATACTCGATCGCAGTCGCACCGGACTCGTCATTTGCGAAACGGGCGATAATGTTCATTCCAGGCTCCTTGCACACGTCATCTTGATTTGCGCCATTCGACGCTTGTCATCGAACGTTCGCCAAACCTAGGGCCTACGCGTTGAAAGAGAGTTAACTGCCGGCCGAACAATTGCCGAACGGCGTGGAACGAACAACGGAGTCAACAACCCCCGCGCGAACTACATCACATTCGATCGATATTCTGAGCGACGCAGGCTTGTCAATTTATTCACCATTCGCGTCGAAACTGCTTGGCGAGAGTATCCAGTTCCCGGGCCCCGCCATGCCGATCCTGCGTAAAGTCTTTTTCGTCTGCGCCACCCTGTGCGCTTTGGCGCCTGCCGTCACGCTGGCGGCCGGCAACGAGCCGATCACTGTCAGGGCCAGTATGGCTCGGATTTTACGGATCAGCGCTCCGGCTGCCACGGTGATTATTGGAAATCCTGGCGTGGCCGATGTCACCATTCAGGATCCGCAGACTCTGGTACTGACCGGCAAAAGCTACGGTGAAACCAACCTTATCGTCCTCGACAGCTCGGGCAATCCGGTGGCGGATACGATCATTTCGGTTGTCCAGGGCACGCCCGATACGGTCACCGTCTATATGGGAACGGCGCGAACGACCCTGTCGTGCAACCCGGTCTGCCAGCAGACCGTCACCTTGGGTGATGATGCAGGCTTCAGTTCGGGCGCCTATGCGTCGTCGACGCTGCTGCAGAGCGCCGCGGCAGCGAAGTAACGCTTCGTTAACCGCGTCCAAAGCGCCTCAAAATGTCGGCGCCCAACCTAACCTCCAGTTAGCAAACCCAGCCTAGCCTGCGCCGGTTGCAACAGCGTCCGGTTCCATGCCCAGCGCCCGCCATTCGATGAAAACTCTGCTCTCGCCCGCCCTCGTGCTGGTGCGTAACTTTGCACGCGATGAGCGCGGCGTGACTGCCATCGAGTTCGGCATTCTGGCGCTTCCATTCTTCACCATCATCCTCGCCATCATTCAGACGGCGATCATGTTCCTCGCTTCGCAAGTGCTCGACAGCGCCGTCGAGGACGCAGCCCGTCGCGTCAGGACTGGCGAAGCAGCGGCCTTCTCGCTCACCGATTTCCGCAACAACATGTGTGGCTACACCTTCAACCTGCTCGACTGCTCGGCGATCCAGATTAAATCGCAGGTGATCGCAGACTTCGGCAGCGTGTCGCTGACCCCAGCGGTCCAGACTTGTACTGCGTTGACCTGCACCTGGAGCCCGACCTGGCAGGGCTTCGATCCCGGCACCGGCCGGAGCATCATTCAGGTGTCCGCCTATTATCGCTATCCGCTGATCGTCGTTTTGCCCTACTTCAACCTCAAGAACCAGCCGGACAACTACCGGCTGATCAGTGCAGTTCGCGTTTTCCGCAATGAGCCCTACTCATGATCCGCGGCGGCCTCACTTCGCTATTCCGCAGATTCAGCCGTGACAACGAAGGCGTCGCCGCCGTCGAGTTCGCGCTGATTATGCCCGTCCTTCTGGCACTCTACTTCGGCTCGATGGAAGCAAGCGTACTGTTCACCGCGGACAAACGTGTCAACACCATCTCCGCCACCGTTGGCGATCTGGTCGCGCAATGGAATCCCGATGATGGGACAATTCCGACCGCAACAATGGCGACGTATTTCTCGGCAGCGACCGGCATTATCGCGCCGTATTCGTCGGCAGGGGTCAAGCAGGTCGTGTCCCTGATCTTCGTCAAGTCGGATGGCACGACAAAGGTGTTGTGGAGCTCAGCCAGTGGCACCGGGGCGACCGCGCGAACTATCAACCAACCTTATACGCCATTGGTGACGACCTCGATGACCGATCAGGTGTCGCGCGGCGGCTGCGTCGTGGCGGCGGAAACGATCTATCCGTACAAGCCACTCTTCGGGCAGGTGTTCAAGACGCCGCTAAACCTGTCGCATACCAACTACTTCGTGCCCCGCTACGGCGGCACGGCCGTCATCAACCTGCAGACGACGAGCCTCACCACCACGGCTTGCACGACCGGCAGCTAGCTGGCATAGCCATCGCGCTTTGGCGGCGAGGATGGCAGATGGACGACACCCTGATCCCGGTATTCGACCTCGGCGGGGTATTCGTCGAGTGGAACCCGATGTGGTTGTTCCGCAAACTCTTCGACACCGAAGAGGAAGCGCAGTGGTTTCACGACAACATCTGCACCAGCCAGTGGAACCTGGAATTCGACGCCGGCGACATCTTCTCGGAAGGCGTCGCACGGTTGATCACCCGGTTTCCCAAATACTGGCGCGAGATTCAGGCGTTCGATCTGCGCTGGAAGGAAACCTGCGGACCGTTCATCGAGGGCACAATAGCCATTCATGACGAGTTGATTGCGCAGGAAGTCCCAACCTTCGCGATCACCAATTTCTCGTGGGAGAAATGGGTGAGCTGCCTCGGCGAGTGGCCGTTCCTCGAAAAATTTGACGGCGTGGTGGTGTCTGGTCTCGAGCATCTGGTGAAGCCCGATCCGCGACTTTACCGCGTGTTATGCGAGCGCTACGGGCTAGCGCCTGAAAGCTGCGTGTTCATCGATGACAGTGAGCCCAATGTCGCGTCTGCCCGCAAGTTTGGCATGACGGCCATTCACTTTACCGGTGATACGAAAGCGCTCCGTAAGGAACTGATTTCTCTCGGCCTGCCGCTCAAGGCGAAATAGCCAGCTTTTTCTCGCTCTGTCCGAACGATCCCAAGCAGGCTCGCTCGGCCAACCGCGGACGCTATTTCGTACCGTACATGCGATCGCCGGCATCGCCGAGCCCCGGAACGATGTAGCCCTTCTCGTTGAGATGGCTGTCGATGGCAGCGGTGAACACGGGCACGTCCGGATGCGCCTCGGTGAACTTCTTGATGCCTTCGGGCGCCGCCAGCAGGCAGAGAAACCGCAGATTATTGGCGCCGCGCTCCTTGAGTTTGGTGACGGCGGCGATCGAGGAATTGGCGGTCGCGAGCATTGGATCGACGACAATGATCAGCCGGTTTGCGAGCTCGGACGGCGCCTTGAAATAATACTCGACCGGCTGCAGCGTCTCGTGGTCGCGATAGATGCCGATATGGGCGACGCGCGCCGCCGGGACGAGATCGAGCATTCCGTCGAGCAGGCCGTTGCCGGCGCGCAGGATCGACGCGAACACCAGCTTCTTACCCTTGATGGTGGGCGCATCCATCATTCCCATCGGGGTCTCGACCGGGATGGTCTCGAGCTCGAGATCGCGCGTCACCTCGTAGCACATCAAATGCGCGATCTCGCGCAGCAGCCGCCGGAACCCCGCGATCGAGGTGTCTTTGTCGCGCATGATCGTCAGCTTATGCTGGATCATGGGGTGGTCGATGACCGTGACTTTTGCCATTGAAGACCCCCGGGGCGGTTGAGAGGATTACAGGAATGATCGTCCGTGTTGGCCCGGCAGGAGGCCGAGCCAGTGGGCGATGCTTTCGCCAATATCGGCGAATGTCGGCCGGATGCCAACCGTTCCTGGTGTGAGCTTTGGGGAAAAGCAGAGGATCGGCGTCTGTTCGCGGGTGTGATCAGAGCCGATCCAGGTCGGATCATTGCCGTGATCGGCGGTCAGTACCAAGAGATCGTCGTCACGCATCTTGGCGATGAGTTCGGGCAGGCGCGCGTCAAACGCCTCAAGCGCTTTGGCGTACCCCGGCACATCGCGGCGGTGGCCGTATTGCTCATCAAAATCGACGAAATTGGTCATGATGAACGCGCCGTCCTGCGCCATTTCGAGCGCCTCAAGCGTGCGGTCGAACAGCGCCATGTTGCCAGTCGCCTTCATCTTGTGGGTCACCCCATGGCCCGCATAGATGTCCGATATTTTGCCGATGGCGAAGACCTGCCGGCCTGCATCCTTGTTGCGATCGAGCAGCGTTGGCTCGGGGGGCGAAATGGCGAAGTCGCGGCGATTGCCGGTGCGCTTGAAATTGTCGCGCGTCTCGCCGGTAAAGGGCCGCGCAATGACCCGCCCGATCATCATCGGGGCGGTGAGCTCGAAGGCGGCTTCGCACACATCATAGAGACGCTGCAGCCCGAAATGCTCCTCGCTCGCGGCGATCTGAAACACCGAGTCGATCGAGGTGTAGCAAATCGGCATGCCGGTGCGGATCGACTCCTCACCCAGTTCCTGGATAATCGGCACACCCGAGGCGTGCTTGTTACCTAGAATGCCCGGCAGCTTCGCGTTGGCAATCAGCGCGTCGGTCAATTCCTTCGGAAACGTCGGCACGGCCTGTGGGAAATAGCCCCAGGCGAACGGCACGGGCACACCGGCGATCTCCCAGTGACCCGACGGGGTGTCCTTGCCTTTGCTGACCTCGCGCCCGACGCCGTAGCGACCGCCTTTGGGTGTGTCGGTCAGGCCGGGTGCGAGAATGCCCGACGACAGCTTTCCGGCCGCGCCGAGACCAAGCGCGTCCATGTTGGGGAGATGCAAATCGTAATTCTGCGCGATGTGCAGCAGGGTGTTGGCGCCTGTGTCGGGGTGGCCGTGACCATCACTGTAGTCCCCGGCGTCAGGCGCGCCGCCGATGCCAAAACTGTCGAGTATGCAGACAATTGCCCGGGGCATCAGGTTACTTCCTTGGGGTCGACGCGGTCCGCGATCAACGGATGGCTCGGGGCCACATCGCCGAACTGGTACGCCGCAATCAGCCGCGCTGCCGCATCGGCGGCACTCGCCTCGTCGCGGGCATGCAGGCGCGCCAGCGGCGTCTTCGCCGTCACCTTCGCGCCGAGCCCTAGCAGCCGGTTGAACCCCACAGCATGATCGATCCTGTCGGTCGGCATGCGGCGTCCTCCACCCAGCGCGACCACCGCCATACCAACCCCGCGTGTATCGATCGCGGCAATGGTTCCATCGCCCGGCGCGAATACATCGTGGACAATCGGTGTGGGCGTCAGATGCGCATCCATCCGCTCGACGAAATCTTTCGGCCCGCCGAGCAATGTCACCATCTTGGTAAAATGTTCGGTGGCCTTGCCCGACGACAGAGCGCTCTCAACGGCCTGTCGCGCATCGCCTTGGAACCCAGTCAGTTCCAGTGCCGCCGCGCTCAGCGCCATCGTCACCTCGAACAGCCGCGGATCGCGGTGCGCGCCGGTCAGGAAGTCAACGGCGTTGCGGATTTCGAGCGCGTTGCCGGCCGCGCTTGCCAGCGGCTCGTTCATGTCGGTGATCAACGCGGCGGTCTTGGTGCCGGCGCCGTTGGCGACATCGACAAGGCTTCGCGCCAGTTCGCGCGAGCGGTCCAGTGTCTTCATGAAGGCGCCAGAGCCGGTCTTCACATCAAGGATCAGCGCACCCAGTCCCGCCGCGAGTTTCTTCGAAAGGATCGACGCGGTGATCAGCGACACACTCTCGACCGTGCCGGTAACGTCGCGGATCGAGTAGAGAATCTTGTCGGCCGGCGCGAGGTCGGCGGTCTGGCCGATGATGGCGCAGCCTGCTTCGCGGGTAACTTTGCGGAACAACGCATTGTCGGGCTGTGTGGTGTAGCCGGGGATCGAGTCGAATTTGTCGAGCGTGCCGCCGGTATGGCCAAGTCCGCGCCCCGAGATCATCGGCACATAGACGCCGCACGCCGCAAGGATCGGTGCCAACATCAGCGAGACATTGTCGCCGACGCCGCCGGTCGAGTGCTTATCAACCACCGGGCCATCGAGGTCCGACCAGTCAAGTACCGTGCCGGAGTCGCGCATTGCCTCGGTGAGCGCGACCCGCTCAGTTAGGGTCATATCGCGGAAGAACACCGCCATGGCAAAGGCCGCGGCCTGCGCGTGGCTCACCGAGCCATCGGTCAAGCCGGCAATAAACTGACCGATCTCACCACGGGTGAGCGCTTCGCCATCGCGTTTGCGCACGATGACTTCCTGCGGGAGGAATACCATCAGCTATTGCCCCTCACTCGATAGAGGCGAACCGGCGATGGCGTGCGGGTGATAATGTTCTTGGCCTCAAGGTCGAGCTGCACGCATTTGACCCACCAGCCGGCCTTCTCGCCGCCGGGAAACAGCTCGACCGGCAGATGTGGCTTCACTGCGGCGATTGTCGCTTCCACGGTCATACCTGGCGTGGCGTGAGGCAGCACCTTGCGCATGGCGGCGTATTTGGCGGCGTATTTGGCGGCGTCGACGCGATACGTCTTGCCCGGCTGGCCGACATTCTCGACCACCGTCTTGTTGGCCTCACGCTCCATAGGGCACCCAGACGTTTTTCACCTGCGTGGCGCGGCGGAGGAAATAGTCGCCCTCGAACTTTTGCTTGTCGCTGAGGTCATAGTAGAGGCCACGCGACGTCCACGTTTGTTTCAGGTTGCCGATGCTGGCCTTCTCGACCATCGTCGAGGTGGCGGCATCGCCGGCGAACCAGAGCGCGTCGACGCCGTCGTGCTCGGCGAGGGTCTTGGCGAGGCTTGCCGAGGTCCCAGTGACGATGTTGACGACGCCGGCGGGCACGTCGGACGTCTCGATCACCTGATAGAGGTCGGTCACCGACAGCGGCGATTTCTCCGACGGCACCAGCACCACGGGATTGCCCATCGCGAGCGCCGGCGCCAATAGCGCGATCGCGCCCAGCAGCGGCCGGCTTGGCGGCGCGACGATGCCCATCACGCCGATCGGCTCGACCATCGCGATGGCAATCGTATGGCTCGGCGGGTTGTGCACCGCACCATCATATTTGTCGGCCCAGCCAGCGAAGGCGAACAACCGCTCCACTGAGGCCGCGACTTCCTTGTGGGCTGAGGCGACGCTCTCGCCGGTCTGCTCGCGGATGCGCTCGGCGAATTCACCGGAACGATATTCTAGGTTTTCGCCGAGAAAATAGAGGATCTGCGCGCGGCTGTGCGCGGTTGCGGTGCCCCAGCCGAGCCCCGCACGCGCTGCTTCCACGGCGTTGCGGATATCCTTGCGATTGCCGTCACCGACTTCGCCGACCAGTTCGCCGCCTGGCCCGTGCACCGGCCGCGAATAGCCGGAGTCCGGCCGCGCCTGTTTGCCGCCGATGTACATCTTTGCCGTTTGATCGATGCCGTCATGATTGTCGAGCGCTACGGTGGCCTTCTCGGCCTTGGGCGCAGCGAACGGTTTCAGGGTCTTCTCCCAGGCGGGCTTCAGATACGCACCCATGCCCTCTTTGCCGCCCTCGCGGCCAAAGCCGGATTCCTTGTATCCGCCGAAGCCGACGGCTGCGTCAAAGTTGTTGGTGCCGTTGATCCACACGACGCCGGCCTTGATCTTCGGCGCGATGTCGAGCGCGAGATTGATGTTCTCGGTCCAGACGGTGGAGGCGAGCCCGTATTTGGTGTTGTTGGCGAGGGCTACCGCCTCCTCGGGCGTCCGAAAACTCATCGCCACCAGCACCGGCCCAAAGATCTCTTCGGTCACCACCGAGTTGGCGGGGGAGACATGGGTCATCAACGCCGGCTTGAGGAAGCAGCCGGTCTTGGGCATTTCGATGTCGGGCTCGTAGAGTTGGCCGCCTTCGGCGACGCCCTGCTTGACCAGATCGCGCACCCGCTCCACCTGCACCTGCGCCACCAGCGCGCCGATATCGACCGCCTTGTCGAGCGGGTCACCGACCCGCAACGTCGCCATGCGGGTCTTGAGTTTTACGATGAACCGATCCTCGATGCTCTCCTGCACCAGTAAGCGCGAACCCGCGCAGCAGACCTGCCCCTGGTTGAACCAGATGGCGTCGACCAGCCCCTCGATGGCGCTGTCGAGGTCGGCATCGTCGAAGACGATGTAGGGGGATTTGCCCCCAAGCTCCAGTGACAAGCCCTTGCCGGTTCCGGCGGTTGCGGCCCTGATGATCTTGCCGACTTCGGTCGAGCCCGTGAAGGCGATCTTGTCGACGTCTGGATGATTGACCAGCGCGGCGCCGGTGCCGCCCTCGCCGGTAATGATGTTGACGACGCCGGGTGGCAGCTTGGCTTTCTCGACGATCTCGGCGAACAGCAGTGCTGTCAGCGAGGTGAACTCGGCCGGCTTCAGCACCACGGTGTTGCCGGCGGCCAGCGCTGGCGCGATCTTCCAGGCCAGCATCAGCAGCGGGAAATTCCATGGGATGATCTGGCCGCAGACGCCATAAGGCGCCATGCCGGGGAATTCGCGATCAAGATGCTGGGCCCAGCCGGCGTGGTGATAGAAGTGCCGCGCCACCAGCGGGATATCGATATCGCGGCTCTCGCGGATCGGTTTGCCATTGTCCATGCTCTCGAGCACGGAGAACAGGCGCGAATGCTTCTGCACCAGGCGGGCGATGGCATAGAGATATTTGCCGCGCTCGTAGCCTGACAGCGCCGACCATGCGGGGAACGCCGCCCGCGCCGCCTTCACGGCCTTGTCGACATCGGCGGCCGTGCCGTCGGTGATGTCCGCAAGCTTCTTGTTGGTTGCGGGGTTGTCGCTGGCGAAGGTCTTGCCGGGCTTGGTCCATTTGCCGTTGATGAACTGGCCGAACTTGCCGCTATGCGCGGCGAGCCAGGCCAGCGCCGGCTCCGGGCTCTCGGGTGCCGGACCGTAGTCGAGCGATGCAAAAATCTCAGCGATCTTGTTCATGGTCACACCATCGGTATGCGGTAGTCGGCCGCATAATGGCCGGTCAGGTTGTGCTCGAGCTGTCGCTCAATGTCGGTCAGCAGCGAACTCGCACCGAAGCGGAACAGATGCGGCTGCAGCCAGTGCGTGCCGAGCTCTTCCTTCATCAGCGCCATGTAGTCGAGCGCCGTTTTGGCAGAGCTGATGCCGCCCGCAGGCTTGTAGCCGATCTCAACGCCGGTCTCCTCAACAAACCAGCGGATCATGCGGATCATCGCCAGTGAGGTCGGCAGCGTGGCGTTGACTTTCTCCTTGCCGGTCGACGTCTTGATGAAGTCGGCACCCGCCAGCATGCAGACCAGCGAAGCCTTTGCGACGTTGTTGAGCGTCGCAAGTTCGCCGGTGCCGAGAATGGTCTTGATGTGCGCGTCGCCGCAGGCTTTGCGGAACGCCTTGATCTGGTCGTAGAGCGCCTGCCAGTCGCCATTGAGCACCATGTGGCGCTCGATGACGATGTCGATCTCCTTGGCCCCGGCGGCAACGCTCTCCTCGATCTCGCGCAGTTTTGTGTCCATCGGCGCAAGGCCGTGCGGGAACGCGGTGGACACAGCGGCGACCGGAATGTTGGTTCCCTCCAGCGCTTTCACCGCCGTCGCGACGAACGCGTGATAGACGCACACCGCGGCCGGCTGGATGGTCAGATCGCCGACGCCGAGACCATCGACGATCTCTCGCATCAGCGGATGCCGTGCCTTGGCGCAAAGCCGCTCTACACGGCCCGGCGTGTCGTCGGAATTGAGGGTTGTCAGATCCATAAGCGTGATGGCGCGCAACAGCCAGGCGGCCTGCCACTCCTTCTTCACCGTGCGGCGCGACCCTATGGTGCCGGCGCGGCGCTCCAGCGCCGAGCGGTTCATCCGCACTCGGCCGACCCAGTCGAGATCGAGCGGGAAGCCGGGATTGCGCGCCGGGGGATGGACGGCCTTAACCGGCTTCGTTGGAGCCGGAGTGTCGACGACCCGTAAAGTCATATCGCCTCCAATAGCGCCGGGATCAGCCTCTTCAGCTTTTCCGCGCCCTGCACGGCCATGGTTTTTGTGTGCTCGTGCGAAATCTCCTCGTCCGACAGGCCGGCGCCCATATTGGTGATCGACGAGCAGGCCCAGATCTTTAGGCCGAGCATGCGCGCGAGGATCACCTCCGGGGCGGTCGACATACCCACCGCATTGGCGCCGAGCCGGATCGCCATTTGGATTTCGGCGACTGTCTCGAAGGACGGCCCAGAATACCAAAGATAGACCCCCTCCTTCAACGAAATGTCGAGGCGGGCGGCTATCGCAATTGCCTGCGACCTGAGGGCGGCATCGTAGGCGTTGACCATGTTAACGAAGCGCCGGTCGCTCGGTTCCCCGATCAGCGGGTTCATGCCCGCATAGTTGATATGATCGGCGATCATCATGAGATCGCCGGGTCCGATGCCGGATTCGAGCGACCCTGCGGAATTGGTCAGTAGCAGCGTTGTCGCGCCAAGTTCAGCCAGCACTTCGAGCGGCGGCCGCATCGCGGCGGCGTTGCCGTGCTCGTAATAGTGTTCGCGCCCGGTCAGCACAGCGACGCGCTTGCCACCGAGCGTGCCGATCAGCAAATCGCGGCCGTGGCCGCTGACGCCGCCACCAGGAAAGCCCTTGAGCTCCGAGAACGGGATCGCGACCCTGTCGGCAAGCATGTCGCCGATGGCGCCGAGCCCCGAGCCAAGCATTAGCCCCGCGGCGATCGGCTCGTTGCCGGCGATCTTTCGGATGGATTTAACGGCCTTGCTCACGAGACTGTCC
Organism: Devosia sp.; assembly: GCA_039934955.1. Lineage (GTDB taxonomy): Bacteria > Pseudomonadota > Alphaproteobacteria > Rhizobiales > Devosiaceae > Devosia_A. Next base: position 53,287 of record JBDTLB010000061.1, on the reverse strand, counting down.
TGCCCTCAGTCGAGACTTCCCTCGCCCCTTGCGGGAGAAGATGGCGCGCAGCGCCGGATGAGGGGTGAGTCCCGCGCGCCGTCATTTCGGCAAATACTCTGGCCCGAATGAATGCGGCAGCAATTGCGCCAGCGTCTGGCTTAGCGGCGCTCCATCGACACCGTGCGAAATGATCATCACGTCCTGGTCGGCAAATTCGCGGATGCGCTGCCGGCAGCCGCCGCACGGTGTCACTGGCGCGCTTCCCGGCCCCGTCACATAGACCCGCTTGACGCGTTTGCCGCCGCCCGCGATCATAGCGGCAATGGCCGAGGCCTCGGCGCAATTGCCGATCGGGTACGCGGCGTTCTCGATATTGCAGCCGGCGTAGATCTTGCCGTCGTCGGCAAGGATCGCGGCCCCGACGTGGAAGCGCGAGTACGGCGCATAAGCACGGGACCGCACCGCCTCGGCAGCGGCGAACAGATCGGCATCGGTGACCATGGTCATTTGCCGATGGCCTTGACCGAAAACCGGCGTCCACTTTTAGGGGCCATCGGTTAGCGCTCCTTGGTATAGGGCACGCCGCCGGCCTTTGGACCGACCGCCTTGCCGATGAAGCCGGCGAGCAACACGACGGTAAGGATATAGGGCAACGCCTGGATGAACTGCACCGGGATCGGCCCGATCAGCGGCAACGGGACGCCCTGCAGGCGGATCTGCGCGGCATCGAGGAAGCCAAACAGCAGCGTGGCGAACATCGCCGGCACCGGCTTCCATTTGGCGAAGATCAGCGCAGCGAGCGCGATGTAGCCCTTGCCCGCCGTCATATTATTGACGAAGCCATTGCCCTGCGCGATCGAGAAATACGCGCCCGCGATGCCGCACAATACGCCAGTGATCATCAAGGCCCGATAACGCATCCAGGTCACTGAGATGCCCGCCGTGTCGACCGCCTTGGGGTTTTCGCCGACGGCGCGCAGGCGCAATCCGAACCGCGTTCTATAGAGAATCCAATAGGTGATTGGTACACACAGGAACGCGAAGTATACGAGGATGTTGTGACCGGAAATCAGCACCGAATAAATCGGCCCGATGATCGGCGTGCTTTGGAAATCCGGCGCACCGGGCAACACCAGGGAGGGGAAGCGCCCGCCGGTCGGTGGCGGCGGGGTCTTGCCGCCCTGGTGGAACCAGGCGAGGCCAACCACGGCCGTGAGACCTTGCGCCAGGAAATTGATGGCAACACCCGAGATGATCTGATTGCCTTTGAGGGTGATCGAGGCGAAGGCATGGATCATCGCCATGACCATCGAAACCGCGATGGCGGCGAGCAGGCCGAGCCACATGCTACCGGTGACTGCGGCGATCGAGGCGGCGCCAAAGGCGCCAGCCAGCATCTTGCCTTCCAGACCGATATCGAACACGCCGGAGCGCTCGGAATAGAGGCCGGCGAGACAAGCGAGCAGCAGCGGCGTGGTAAGGCGTACCGTGGCGGCGAGCAGCGATATGATCTCGGGGTAGCTCATCGCCTCAGCCTTCCGTGGTGGCAGTGGAGCGCGCGGCAGCCACGGCCTCCTGCTGCCGCCCGAGCCGAGTGAATATGGTTTCGAGCCCCGGCCGCAGCAGCCCCTCCATCGCCCCGGTGAAGAGGATGACCAGCGCCTGGATGACGACGATCATATCGCGGGTAATGCCCGGCATGGCGAACTGCAATTCGAGTCCGCCCTGGTAGAGCGCGCCGAACAAGATCGCTGCCAGCGCGATCCCAATGGGGTGATTGCGGCCCATCAGCGCCACGGCGATGCCGACGAAGCCGTAGCCGGAGGTGAAGTTGATGACGATGCGCTGCTGCACGCCGAGGCATTCGTTGACTGCCACCATGCCGGCCAGCGCGCCCGACAGCACCATCACGATCATGATCATCTTGGAATTCGAGATGCCTGCGTAGACCGACGCCGTCGGGTTGTGGCCCAGGGTGCGCATCGCGAAGCCGAACTTGGTATGCCAGATCAGCACGTAGACGAAGATCAGCGCCGCGATGGCGAAGATGATGGTGACGTTGACCGGCGCAGTGCCGAAGAACGGCAAGAACTCGCGCAATTGCGGGATGGCGCCAGCGTTGACGACGCTCGCGGTCGAGGGCTCCTGCGTCCCCTTGGGTTTCAGCACGTAGTTGAGCAGGTACACCATCAGCGCCGAGGCGATGAAGTTGAACATGATGGTGGTGATGACGACGTGGCTGCCGCGCTTGGCCTGCAGGAACCCCGGAATGAATGCCCAAGCGCCGCCGACCAGCGCCGACGCTGCGATCGACAGCGGCAACACCAACAACCAGTGCGTGTTGTCGAGTGCGAGCGCGACCAGCACTGCGCCGAGCCCCGCAACATAGGCCTGCCCCTCGGCGCCAATGTTGAACAAGCCTGCATGGGCGGCAAGCGCCACTGCAAGACCGGTGAAAACGAAGTCGGTGGCGAAATGCAGTGTGTAGCCAAAGCCCTCGCCATACCCGAAGGCACCTTGCGCCATAATCTGGATGGCTTCGACCGGGTTGCGACCGATCAGCAACACTAGGATGCCGGACACGATCATTGCCAGCAGCAGGTTGAGAAGCGGCAGCAGAACCACATCGGCCCAGCGCGGGAGCGGACGGCGCGCGCTCATGATGTCTTTCCTTCGGCAGCGGGGCGCTTCGGTGAAGCGTCCTTGTTCGTAATACCGGCCATCATCAGGCCAAGTTCTCCCTCGGTTGCCACGGCCGGATCGGCTTCGCCGACGATGTGGCCATCGAACATCACGAGGATGCGGTCGCTCAGCGAACGGATTTCGTCGAGCTCAACCGAGACCAGGAGGATCGCCTTGCCGGCATCGCGCATCTTGATGATCTGGTTGTGAATGAATTCGATGGCGCCGATGTCGACGCCGCGCGTCGGCTGGCCAACCACGAGTACATCGGGGTTCTGCTCCATCTCACGCGCCAGGACGATCTTTTGCTGGTTGCCACCGGAGAAGCTCGCCGTTTTAAGTCGCGGGTTGTCGGGCCGCACGTCATATTTTTGCATGCGCTCCAGCGCCTGCTTGCGGGCTGCTGTTATATCGAGGAGCGGGCCTTTGCCGTACGCCGGATCGTGCTGATAGCCGAGGATGTTGTTCTCCCATTCCTCAAACTGCACCACGAGTCCCTCGCGCTGCCGGTCCTCAGGGACGTGCGCTAGGCCGGCAGCGCGCGCGCGCGACGCACCATCGTCACCCTCGAGCGACAGGACCTTGTCGTGTAGCAGCACGTCGCCGGATTTCTGGTCGCGCATGCCGGCGATCGACTCGAGCAGTTCGGACTGACCATTGCCAGCAACGCCGGCGATGCCAACGATCTCGCCGGCTCGCACGGTAAAGCTTACGTCCTTGACGCGCACGACGTTGAGATCGTCGGCGACGACAAGATTTTTAACCTGCAGCAGCGTCTCGCCCGGATGGGCGGGGCCTTTTTCGACGTTCAGCAGCACCCGGCGACCGACCATCGATTCGGCGAGTTCCTCCGGCGAGGTTTTGGAGGTCGTGAAATGCGCCACCATCTGGCCCTGCCGCATCACCGAAACTTCATCGGTGATCGCCATGATCTCGCGCAGCTTGTGGGTGATCATGATGACGGTCTTGCCCTGCTCGCGCAGCGTCCGCAGGACGCGGAAGAGATCGTCGGCCTCGGACGGCGTCAGCACACCTGTGGGCTCATCGAGGATGAGGGTGTCGGCGCCCCGGTAGAGCGCTTTGAGGATTTCGACGCGCTGCTGCTGGCCCACCGAGACGTCCTGCACAATCGCATCGGGATCGACATCGAGGCTGTAATCGTCGGAGAGGCGCTTCAACTCCATGCGGGCGCGCACCAATGACGGCGCCAGCAACGCCGAATCCTCGACGCCAAGAATGACGTTCTCGAGGATAGAGAAATTATCGACCAGCATGAAATGCTGGTGCACCATGCCGATGCCGAGCTTCAGCGCATGATGAGAATCGGTAATGTTTTCGAGCTTGCCGTTGACGAAGATCTCGCCGCTGTCGGCGGTATAGAAACCGTAGAGGATCGACATCAGCGTCGATTTTCCGGCGCCGTTTTCACCGACGATGCCGTGGATGCTACCGCGCTTGATCTTGAGATCGATGTCGCGATTGGCGTGCACCGGCCCGAAGCTCTTGTTGATGCCCTTTAGCTCGATGGCCAAATCGGAAGCAGCGGCCCCGGTGGGCCGCCGCTGATTGCTGGACAAGCTGTCGCTCGTGATCACGAACGGCGTACGCCGGTCACGGACAGGTATTGTCGGACATGTAGTCATGAACGGACGTGGTGCCGTCCGAGATCGCCTTGGTGGCGGCATCAACGGCCGCCGCCGCGTCGGCGCTGACCAGCGACTTGTTGTTGTCGTCCATCGCGAGGGCAACGCCGGTGTCCTTGACGCCAAGGATGTCAGTGCCAGCCTTGAAGTTGGCATCGTCCTTGAAGGCGTTGTAGACGGCGATGTCGACGCGCTTCATCACCGAAGTCAGCACGCTGCCCGGCTGGATGCCGTTCTGGTTGGAGTCGACTCCAATGCCGAGCTTGCCAGCATCCTTGGCGGCCTGCAGCACGCCGAGACCCGAGCCGCCGGCCGCTGCATAAACAATGTCCGCGCCGCGGTCGAAGTCGGCCTTGGCGAGTTCGCCGGCGCCGACCGGATCGTTCCAGGCGTCCGGCGTGGTGCCGGTGTAGTTCTCGAACACCTCACCCGACGCATTGGTCGCCATGAAGCCCTGCTTGTAGCCGCAGTAGAAGGCGTGAATCAGCGGAATATCCATGCCGCCGATGAACCCGACCTTGCCGGTCTTGGACGTCTTGGCGGCGAGCACGCCAGCCAGATACGAGCCTTCCTCGGCCTTGAACAGGATCGACTTCACGTTCGGCGCGTCGACGACGGAGTCGATAATGACGAAGTGGGTGTTGGGGAACTCAGGAGCGACCTTGGCGAGCGCGGTGCCCCACGAAAAGCCTGGGATCACGATCGGGCTGTTGCCGGCGCCGGCGAACTTGCGCAGAGCCTGCTCGCGCTGCGCGTCATTCTGCAGCTCGAGATCGGCGAACTTGCCGCCTGTGTCCTTGGCCCACTGGGTGGCGCCGTTGAAGCCTGCTTCGTTGAAGGATTTGTCGAACTTACCGCCAAGATCGTAGATGATCGCCGGGTCGGCGGCGAAAGCAGATGCGGCCATCAGTGTGGCCACGGCGACGCCGGCGGCCAGAGCACCGAGGTGCCGTTTCAGATTGGTCATGAGCAGTCTCCCTGGTTCGCGGGAGGACGCGGCGGTGCCGCGTGTCATTTCCTCGCGCGTTGAGCCGATAGAACCGTGCATTTCCCTGCGCGGCAAGAGGAAAAACCGCGTTTTGTGACCGTTTGGTCAAAAACGCCGCCCGGCTAACCCGGTGGCAGCGCTTTCACAATTGCCCCCATCTCGCGGCCGATCGATTCGAAGAAGCCGTCGATGACCCGCTGCGCCGACTTACCGATCAGCGCCCGGCCCAGCCGCATGACCCCGCCATCGGCATTGCCGTCAGCCGTGAAGCTGAGCAGCGTGCCATCCGGGGCGTCAGCGATTGCGATGCGCGCGGCGGCCTGCGCCATTCCGAGCACGCCGCCCCGGCCGCGGGCTGACAACACGTAGTGCTCGGCCGGATGTACGTCACTCAAGGTCAGGTCGCCGACAAAGACGGGGTGAGCGATCCCCAGATTGACCTTGATGCTCAGATCGAGCGACGCCGGCCCAGTCCACTCGATTCGCTCGCACCCCGGGATCACCGCCTTGAGCACGCGCGTGTCGTTGAGCGCCACCCAGACGACGTCTCGTCTGGCGCCGAACAGGTACCGCCCGCCGAAGTCCATGAGGTTCAGGTCCTTTTCCTGCGTCTTTTTCGCACCATAGAACGAAAATAGTGCGCTGTGGCCCTAGGATCAATTGTACCAGCCCGGCCTCGTCATAAATTAGCCGGGTGATCGCAGCCGGTTGGAATCGCCGGGAATTTTGAGGCTGACGGACAAGGGCGTGAACGCACGCGACGAAATGAGCGCCGCAACGGCCGGAATGGCCGCTCTTAGTGATGATCTGCTGACCATGGATGTGGCGGACACAATCCGCCGCACGCCTGAGCTTGCTGCTGCGCCAGGGCCGCTTGCCGACCTGTTGCGTGCGGGTTACCGGCAGCAGGGGCTCGACGTTCCGGACGCCGTGCTGGCCGAGGGGATTGCCGCCGCTGCCGACAACCGGTTCGTCTATGCGCCACCGGCAGGCGGGTTCGGGCTAATGCTCGCGAAACTCTATATCGGGCGCCGAACCTGGCGGCCGGTGGCGGTGGCGATCGGGTTGATCCTGATCGTCGGGCTCGGCGGCTATTATTTCGCCTACCAGCCGCTGCGCCTTGCCCAGATTGAGCAGTCACGGGTCGAGCTGGCTGAGACCATGCCAGCGCAGATGGACGCGCTCTACCAATCGATCTTCGATATCACCAAGGTGCAGAAGGCGAGCAATGACGCCGCCGATATTCGCGACCGCGGCAAGATCGCCGCGAAGGCCGGTGACCGGTCCGGCGCTGAGGCGGCGGTCACCCAGCTCACCGCCATCCGCGATACGCTGCAGCAGGAATATCAGCTCAAGATCGTCGATCGGCCCGACAGCAAATGGGGGTTCTGGACGTTCCCGAGAGTCAATTCCGACGCGACCAACTACTACATCGTGGTCGAGGCGCTCGACGCCAACGGCAGCCCTGAGAGTCTGCCGATCCGCAGCGAGGACACCGGGCGCGCCGAGATAGCAACGGTGTGGGGCTTGCGAGTGCCCGAGGACGTCTATCGCGCCATCGAGACAGACAAGGCCGATGACGGGATCATCCAGCACACCCTGGTGGGCATCAAGGAATTTGGCTTCATCGACCCGGACTATCTGATCCAGGTGCAGGGCGGCACGGTAACGCGGTGGTGAGATGAGCCTGCCCGGACCCGAAGTATTGCGCGCGCTCGACGAGGCGATCCGCGATATCCGCCGCGAGGAGGACGAGATTGCCAAGCGCTCGTCGCGCGGGGCCGAGCTGCTGATCAAGCTCCATGCGCAACAGGCGAGTGTATATCGCCAGCTCGGGCGGCGGCTCGAGCCCGCTTTGCGGGACGCGCAGGCGAAATCGATCACCGAGGTCACCAACACAATCGGGTCGGCCATCGCCCGCTACGATGCAGCGTTCGCAGACGCGGAAGCGCGGCTGCAGCAGATCGAGGCCGAGATTGCGCGCGCCAATGCCGACCGCACGGCGCTGCAAACCGAGGCGGCGCGGCGTGACGGCGAGCTCAACTCGCTGACCGCCAAGGCGCGGCCGACGCTGGGCAACAATGCCGAGTATGCGGCGCGACTGGCGACCGCGCGGGAGCTTGCGGCGATGGCAGCTGCCGCCGCCGACAAGGCGCGGCTGGCCGATGCGGAACATCAGCGAAATAGCCAGCCTTATCGCGACGACCCGCTGTTCACCTATCTGCGCGACCGCGCCTACGGCACAGCCCGATACGCGCCCCGGGGTATGACCGGCTGGTTCGACGCGCAGCTTGCGGCATTCACCGACTACGGGCGGGCACAGGTCAATTTCGCGCTGATCAACGAATTGCCGGCACGACTGCGCCAGCATGCCGAAGCGCTGCAGGAGCAGGCGCGTGCTGCTGACGCCGGCGTTGCGGCACTCGAGAATGTCGCGGTTGACACCGCGGGCGGACGCAGCGCGCGCGAAGCAATCGAGACGATGGTCGGGCAGATCGACGCGCTCGACAAGAAGAACGTCGTTCTGCAAGACCGGCGGGATGAAGCCATCCAAAGCCGCAGCGATCTGGCGCAGGGGCACGATGCCGGCCTGACCGCCGCGCTCGCTGGCCTGCAGGCGCTGCTCAGCCGCGACGATTTGCGCACCCTGCTCAGGCAGGCCCGGACGACGCCAGGGGAGCAAGATTTGAGCATAGCGCAGCAGTTCGATGATCTGGCGCAACGGGTTAAAGACAGCGCCGACGAAGCGCGCGAGTATCGTTCGCGGCTCGAGATCCTCATGGTGCGCCGCCGTGATCTTGAGGACATCCAATACGAGATCAAGCTGCGCGGCCTCGACAATCCGCAATCGCGCTTCGCCGAGGACGGCCTTGCGGATTCCGAACTCAACGACCTGCTCCGCGGCGAAACGCCTGCCGATCTTTACTGGCGCCGGTTGCGGGGAAGCCAGAGCTGGGCGGCGCCGGGCTATGGCGGACCAGGCGGGGGCTGGGGCCGGCGAACGTCGTCGCCCTCCGGCACCGGGCTGTCGCGCCCACGCGGCACGCCGCCGGCGGGCGGCCTCACCAGCGCCGCTTAAGTGCAGACGGCGAGTTGCGTGCTGCCGGGTTGCTGCAGCACGGCCGCCAGCGTCTCGTGGTTCATGAACGGTAGCAGCCCGGTGCGGCCCGGCAGTGTCGCAAAGATCGATACCGTCAGGGCGTTCTGATCCACTGGGCCCGCACTGCACAGATGCGGCACGATGCCGACCTGGATCGACGCCGCCGTGATGCCGCGGTTTGCCGCGGCGGCCTGCGCGGCGCGAATCTGGCCCTTCGACTGTTCGCTGATCTGGAACAGATAATATTGCCGCCCATCGGCCGGCGCCGGCAGGCGTTGCGCGAGTTCGTCGAGATCCGCCGGCACCAGCGTGACGCGGATGTGCTCGCTGGGGCCGCCATTGGCGACGTCGAACGTGAACAATTGCCCCGAATTCGCCGGCCCGAGCCCGCGCGGCAGGTCGAACGCGACGAGCAGGCTCGCGACGTCGTCGTGCACCGGATCGAGGGTGCTGTTGGCGCCGGGGCCGGTTACCCCGAGCGAGGAACAGGCCGCGAGGAGCAGGGTCAGGGCAGTCACAAGGATGAAGCGCATGGCGCCCTCGTACTCGATTTTCCGGCGTTCGGAAACCTCGTATGCCGCGCCGGACGCCAAGTTGATCGGATTGGCCCCTCCCCCGAATCGCTCTTCAATCGGGCGATGGGCGAGCATCTGAGATATTCCGGCCTTGATGACGCGGCGCAGCGTGCCGCGCTCGAAGACATCGTGCGCTCCAGCCCGCTGCTGATGGATGTGCTTGCCGGGCTGCGCGACGATTCCCTGTCCGATCATCTGCTGGTGGCTGGCGCCATCTACAATCTGGTGTGGAACCGGCTGACTGGCCGGGCGGACCTCACCGGGATCAATGACATCGATGTGTTCTATTTCGACGACAACGATCTCAGCTACGAGGCCGAGGATGTCGTCATCCAGCGTCTCGCCCAGCGCTTTGCCGGGTTGCCGCTGCCGGTCCAGGTGCGCAATCAGGCGCGGGTGCATCTTTGGTTTCCACAGAAGTTCGGCGTGCCATTCACGCCGCTCGGCTCATCGGTCGAGATGCTTGGCCGCTACGCCAGCCGCACGCATTCGGTCGGCGCACGCCTAGAGTCTGATGGAGCGCTACGCATCGTCGCGCCATTCGGGCTCGACGACATCTTCTCGTTCCGCATCGTGCCGAACCAGGTGCTGATGAACAAACCCGCGCACGAGGCCAAAGGGGCTCGGGCCAAGAGCGTCTGGCCCGAGCTGACGGTCTTGCCGTGGCACGCGACTTAGCCGAAGACGCTTGCGCCGCGATCGGCCGTGCCGACCAGTGAGCGGAAGCCGGCGAACAATTCGCGACCCATGCCGTAGTGCTCGTGGCGAAGATCCTCGGTGGCCGGCGTGCGCGACATCAGCTCGCGCTCGTCGCCGAGGAAGGTGAGCGTGCCGGCGTCGGTGTCGAGCCGCAGCATGTCGCCATCGCGCAGCTTGGCGATCGGACCGCCATCGATCGCCTCGGGCGTCATATGGATCGCCGCCGGTACTTTGCCAGAGGCTCCGGACATGCGGCCGTCGGTGACCAGCGCCACCTTGAAGCCCCGGCCCTGCAGCACGCTGAGCGCCGGGGTCAGATTGTGCAATTCGGGCATGCCGACCGCCTTGGGGCCGGCGAAGCGGACCACCGCGATCATGTCGGCATTGAGCTCGCCGGCCTTGAACGCCGCCTGCAGACCCTGCTGACTGTGGAACACTCGCGCTGGAGCCTCGATCACGCGATGCTCAGGCTTCACGGCCGAGACCTTGATCACCGACTTACCGAGATTGCCCTTCAGCAGTTTCAACCCACCCGACGTCGAGAACGCCTCCTTGACGCCCGTCAGCACTTTCGGATTGCCGGACTCCTGCGCGACCGCGTCGAAACTCAGCTTGTCCTCGATCAACCGGGCCTCGACGGTATAGCCGGACAACCCGCCGCCCCATACGGTCTTGACGTCCTCGTGCAGATGCCCGCTCTCGAGCAGCTCACGAATCAGGAACCCCATTCCACCGGCGGCATGGAAATGGTTCACATCGGCGTCGCCATTGGGATAGACGCGCGCCAACAGCGGGACGATCTCGCTGAGATCCGCCATGTCCTGCCAGGTGACTTTCAGCCCGGCCGCAGCGGCGATCGCCACGAGGTGCAGCGTATGGTTGGTCGATCCGCCGGTCGCATGGAGGCCCACCAGCGCATTGACGATTGTCTTTTCCGACACGATGTGGCCGACGGGGGTGTAGTCGTTGCCCTCGGCGGTCAGCGACAGAGCGCGCTTGGCTGCCTCGCGGGTCAGCGCATCTCGCAACGGCGTGCCCGGATTGACGAAGCTGGCGCCGGGCAAATGCAACCCCATGATCTCCATCAGCATCTGGTTGGAGTTGGCGGTGCCATAGAAGGTGCAGGTGCCGGGCGAATGATAGGACTTGGCCTCGGCCTCGAGCAGTTCGGCGCGGCCGACCTTGCCCTCTGAATAGAGCTGGCGGATGCGGCTCTTTTCGTCGTTGGGCATACCCGAGGGCATCGGCCCGGCCGGCACGAACACCGCCGGCAAATGCCCGAAGCTCAGCGCGCCGATCAACAGCCCCGGCACGATCTTATCGCAGATGCCGAGGAACACCGCGGCGTCGTACATGTTGTGGCTGAGCGAAATGGCGGTCGCCATGGCGATCACGTCGCGCGAAAACAACGACAGATCCATCCCGGGCTGGCCCTGCGTGACGCCATCGCACATTGCCGGCACGCCGCCCGCCACCTGCGCCGTCGCGCCGATCGAATGCGCCGCCGCTTTGATGATGTCGGGATAGAACTGGTAGGGCTGATGGGCGCTCAGCATGTCGTTGTACGAGGTGACGATGCCCAAATTCAGCGATTTGGTGCCGGCGAGCTTGGCCTTGTCGGCTGGCGAGCAGGCCGCAAAGCCATGCGCCAGATTTCCGCAACTGAGCGAGGCGCGATAGACGCCGCTCTCCTTGGCGCCCGCGATGCGGTCGAGGTAGTCCCGGCGCGTGTCGGCACTCCGTGCCGCGATCCGGTCGGTCACGTCCTGAACGGCCTTGAGGACAGACATATTGGCTCCTTAGGGGCACCAAAAGATGGTCAGCGGTGTCTGGGTCTGACGCAGAATAGCACGGACGGGCATGGCCTCTATTGGACCTTCTGCCTCAGCCTTGCGGAGCGTTTCGACCTTCTCCTCCCCTTCGATATGCAGATAGAGCGCCCGTGCGGCGAGCAGCCGCCTGAGCGTCAGCGTCACCCGCGGCTCGCCGGCGCCGGGCGCGCTGATGGCAACGACGGGCTCCTCCCCGGTCAAAGCCTCGGTCAGTGTATCGCCGCCCGGAAAAAACGAGGCGGTGTGGCCGTCATTGCCCATGCCGAGGATCGCCGCGTCGAGCGGCTGCGGCACGGCGGCCTGCGCATCGCCGGCCTTCGCGGCATCTGCAACGGGTCCGCCCTGATAAAGCGGCACGAAGGCCGCGACGGCGGCGCGGCCCTGCAGCAGATTGGCCCTGACCAGCCTCGCGTTGGAGCGCTCCGAGGTCTCGTCCACCCAGCGTTCGTCGACCAGTGTGATTGTGACCTTGTCCCATGGGACATCGTTGCGTGCGGCAAGAGCCTCGAAAAATCGAGCCGGGGTCGTCCCGCCGGACACCGCAAGCGAAGCCTTGCCGCGTGCGGCGATCCCGGCCTTGAGGTTACCGACAATCGCCTCGGCGAGCGCATCGGCGAGTTGCTGTTTGTCAGCGAAAGTCCGACGCGCCGGCCTCAATGATCGTCCCTCAATTGTCGTCCTCATGCCAAGTGCGGCCATCGCGCTCGATCAGCGCGACCGCGCCCGACGGGCCCCAGGTGCCCGCAGCGTAGGCCTGCGGCGCGTCGCTGGCCGAATTCCACGCCTCGCGGATCGGGTCGATCCAGCTCCAGGCCGCCTCGAGTTCGTCGCGGCGCATGAACAGCGTCTGGCTGCCGCGGATGACGTCGAGCAGCAGGCGCTCATAGGCCTCCGGCGTGCGCTCGCTGAAGGTCGCGGCAAAACTCAGATTGAGCGGCACTTCGCGCAGGCGCATGCCGCCCGGCCCCGGATCCTTGATCATCATGAAGAGTTTTACGCCTTCGTCCGGCTGGATGCGGATGATCAGGCGGTTCGGCCGTGGCGCGCCCTCGGCGTGGTCGAACATCGAGTGCGGAATGTTGCGAAACTGGATGACGATTTCAGAGGCCCGGCTGGCGAGGCGCTTGCCGGTGCGAAAATAGAATGGCACTCCAGCCCAGCGCCAGTTCTCGATCTCGGCCTTGATGGCGACGAAGGTCTCGGTCACACTTCCCTTCTTGTCGGACGGCAGTTCGTCCTGGTAGCTCACAACGGCCTGGCCATCGATCGAGCCTGCGCGGTACTGGCCGCGCACAGTGACGCGACCGGCGTCGGCGCCAGCGATCGGCTTCAGCGACCGCAGCACTTTGAGCTTTTCATCGCGCAGCGCATTGGCGTCGTCGCTCGCCGGTGGCTCCATCGCCACGAGGCACAGCAATTGTGCCATGTGGTTCTGCACCATGTCGCGCAGCGCGCCGCTCTCGTCGTAATAGCCGCGCGTGCCGGCGCCGACGGTCTCGGCCACGGTGATCTGCACGTGATCGATATGGGTCGAGTTCCACACCGGCTCGAAAAGGATATTGGCAAAGCGGAGTGCCAAGAGGTTCTGTACCGTCTCTTTGCCGAGGTAGTGGTCGATGCGATAGACCTGATCTTCCCTGAAGATCTTGCTGACTTCGTCATTGATCTGGATCGACGATTGCAGATCGTGGCCGAGCGGTTTTTCGATCACCACACGGGCGTCACGGCGGTAGAGCTTCTTTTTCGCGATGTAGTCACAGACCGGTCCGAACAGATCGGGCGCGATCGCGAGATAGAAGGCCCGAATGACTTTGGGGTCATCGCGCAAATGCTTGCCGAGGTCGCCCCAGCCTGCGGCATTGCTGACGTCATTCACCACATAGGAAAAGATCGACACGAACCGGTCGATGACTTTCTTATCCTGGTATTCCTTCTCAACGAACTGGGCGATGTCTTCGCGCGCCGCCTTGCGGAAATCGTCGTCGGTCCATTTCGTACGCGACACGCCGATGATGCGGCTCTGCTCGTCGAACTGACCATCTTTGAAGCGATGATAGAGCGCCGGGATGAGCTTGCGCTTGGTGAGATCGCCGGTCGCGCCGAAGACGACATAGTCGAAGGGCTGGACGGGAATGATGCGGCTGGACACGCTCTTTTGTCTCCGTTCGATATAGTTCATGCGGCAAAGTTCTGCTGTGCGAGGATGACGGCGCCCGAGAGGTTGTCGCCGAGTGGTTTGACGATGAAACTGCCATAGCGCTCGGTGAGCAACGGCAGGAGGCGCTCGCCGAGGCCGCCGGTGGCGGCCATGCGGGTCGCGCCCCGCGCTTTGAACCAGCGCACGTAAATGTCGACATAGCTCATTTCGAGATCGATGAGCTCTTTGGCGATCGGATCGCCCTGCTCCAGAAATTCAAAGATCATGCGGGTAAAGTCGCCATAAGCTTTTGGCGCACGTCCCACAGTGACAGGTAGTTCCTGCCCGTCGGCGTCCTTGAACTCGACCGGGGTCACGGGCTTGGGGAAGGACCACGCCATGATCGCATCAAGACTGCCGCCAAGCCTTTCGAGAACAGCAGTGGTCAGCGGCGAACCGGAGACGAGCCCGTCGGTTGCCTCGACGGTGCGGCGCACCAGTTCGCGGCCCAAAATGGCGCCCGACATCTGGTCGCCGATGTGAAAGCCCCAGCCGCCGCATTGATGGCGTTTGCCGTCAACGATAGCGAGCGCAGCGGAGCCAGTGCCGGCGATGATCACGGCCCCCTCCTGACCACCAAGCGCACCGGCATGGGCGGCGTCGATGTCATCATAGGCGCGCACCGCGGCAAACGGCCAGGCACGGTGTTCGAAAGTCTCGCGGTCGGTGATCGACCGGCCGCCGGCCATACAGAAACAGCCAAAGGCCTTGCTGTAGGCGGCCTCACCGAGCCCGGCGGCGACAAAAGCCGCCTTGGCGCCATCGAGAATCGAACGATAGGCCGGCTCGCCATTCTGGATTTGCAAATTGGACGGGCCGCCCCGACCTTCGCCCAAAGTCACCAGATTCTCGTCGGCGAGGCGGATACGGCAATTGGTGCCTCCCCCATCCACGCCAAGATAGTATCTGGTCACGTCAAAACCTCAGGATTCCCGCCGCGCCTGCCCGCGACGCGGGCGGACCATAGTGCCAACGGCTCTATGACGAAAGTAGAATAAGCAATCGATTGCACGGTGCTACCCCGGCTTGTCGCATGGCACTCATGCGGCCATCCTCCGGCCGCGAACCGGCGCCGAGTCGGCCGTACAAAAGCCCGGATTTCGGCACCGTCTGCCTCGGCAGACAGCGAGGCGACGAATGTCCCCGCGGAGGACGAAATGGGCAGACATGTACTGATTCTGGGCGGCGCCCGGTCGGGCAAGACCAGCTTTGCCGAGCGAATGGCGATGCGGGCCGGCGAGACGCCGCTCTATCTCGCCACCGCGCAGGCACTCGACAGCGAGATGCGAGACCGGGTGAAGCTGCATCAGCAACAGCGCCATAACCGCTTCTCGACGCTGGAGGAGCCGCTGGAGTTGGCTGTAGCATTGCGGGCCGCGGCCAGAAATCACGACGTGATTCTCGTCGACTGTTTGACGTTGTGGATCACCAACCTGCTGGGCTCCGGCCAGAACGTCGCCGAGGCGGTTGACGAACTGGTGGCAACTCTGCCCGATATCACCACGAGCCGAGTGATCCTCGTGTCCAACGAGGTCGGGCTCGGCATCGTCCCCGATAATGCGATGGCCCGGATGTTCCGCGATCTGGCGGGCTCGGCGCATCAGCGGCTGGCCGAGATTTGCGCCGAGGTGCACTTCATCGTCGCCGGGCTGCCGATGACGCTCAAGGGACCTCGGCTGACCGAAAGCTCAACCGAGATGCCCCGGCCGGAAGGCTAAGCGAAGCGCCAGAGCAGCACGCTGATAACCAATGTAGCGGCGAGCAGCACGTTCATTGCCATCCAGTAGAGCTCGAGCGATTTGAGAATGTCGAGCGCGGTCAGCTCGGTGCGGCCGTCGCCGAAGCTCGGCAAATCGTGGGTCTCCCCAGCATAGCTGCGCGGGCCGCCGAGTTGCAAACCTAGCGCTCCTGCAAAGGCCGCTTCGGGCCAACCGGCATTGGGCGACGCGTGCTTCTGGGCGTCGCGCAGCGCGGTGCCCCAGGCGTGTTCAGGGTCGGCCCGGCGCACAAGGAACGACGCGCCAGCGATCAATAGCGCAGTCAGCCGGGCAGGAATCCAATTGACCAGATCGTCGAGCCTGGCGCTGGCCCAGCCGAACTCGGCGTAGCGCTCGTTGCGATGGCCGACCATCGAGTCGGCGGTGTTGATGATTTTGTAGAGCACGATGCCCGGCAGCCCGCCGACCAACAGCCAGAACAGCGGCGCGACGACGCCGTCCGACGTGGACTCGGCAAGGCTCTCGATCGCCGCTTTGGCGACGCCTGACTCATCGAGGGCATGCGGGTCGCGCCCCACGATGTGGCTCACAGCATTGCGGCCAGACTCGAGCGACAGCGAGAGCTTGTCGGCCACAGCTTTGACGGCGCGGCCGAGTTCCTTCTGCGCCAGCAGCGACGAGGCGATGATCGCCTCGATGCCCCAGCCGAATGGAATACGGCGCGTAAGGGCGATGATCAGCAGCGCCAGCGCGAGCCCCGTTGCAAGGAGCAAGGCCAGCATGGCAACGCCCATCCAGCGCCGGTTGGCGCCGGTGTTGAGACGGACTTCGAGCCAGGTGATCAGGGCGCCGATCCAGGTGACCGGGTGGCCGATTGCCTTGAGCAGAGGGGCCGGGTAGCCGACGAGCCGCTCGATCAGCAGCGCCAGTGGAGCGAGCAGCCAGTCCATCAAATTTCCGCCGCAAGCGCGAGGAGCGCGTCGAGATCGAGGTGCTGTTCGAGGTGCGCCCCGAGACCGTCGAGAGCAGTGTCGACGCCGACTTCGTAGTTCAGAGCGGTATCGGCGATGCCATGCAAAAACGCATGACGAAATGCATCTGAGGCAAATATGCCATGCAAATATGTTCCTGTAACCAGGCCGGTTGTTGCGCCTTCGGGCTTTCCATCGACGGTCGCAAACGGGTTCCGAGTGTCCCGGCCGGACGTCGTTCCCATGTGCATGTGATAGCCATTTATCGATCGTTTAGACGCTATATGTCTGGCATTTTCGACCCTCAGTGTTTTTACCGAGGTGAGGGTGGTTTCGACGTCGAATAGGCCGAGACCCTCGCTCGTCCCCGGTTCGCCCTCGATGCCGAGCGGATCGGCGATGGTTTTGCCCAGCATCTGGTAGCCGCCGCAAATGCCGAAGACCTGCTTGCCGGCGTGGTGATGCGCCAGAATATCGATATCCCACTTATGTTTGCGCATTGCCGCCAGATCCGCCCGGGTCGCTTTGCTACCGGGAATCAGGATCAGATCAGCCGATTGCGGCAGGGGCTGGCCCGGCTCGACGATCACGACCGCAACATGGGGCTCGGCGCGCAGCGGATCGAGGTCGTCGAAGTTCGCAATACGCGGCAAACGCGGCACCGCGATGACAAAACGGCCGCCGGACGTGTCTTTGCGATCAAGGGCTAGGCTGTCCTCGGCCGGCAGCTTCGCCGCATCCGGGAAGAACGGCACCGGGCCAAGGCAGGGCACGCCAGTGCGCTCCGCGATGAAGCTGCGGCCCTCGGCGAAGAGTGCCGGATCGCCGCGAAACTTGTTGACCAGTGTCGCCCGGATAAGTACCGCTTCCCCCGGATCGATCACCGAAAACGTCCCGACCAGCGAGGCGATCACGCCGCCCCGATCGATGTCACCGATCAGCACGACCGGCACGTTCGCGGCCTGCGCGAAGCCGAAATTGGCAATGTCGGACGCCCGCAGATTGACCTCGGAGGCGCTGCCGGCACCTTCGACCAGCACGAGGTCTGCGTCTAATTCGTGAAATGCAGCAAGCACTTGCGGCAACAATTCCGAGCGTTTCCGCCAATATTCTCGCGCCGTGAACGAACCGATCCGCTGGCCGCGCACGATGAGCTGCGAGCCGTTCTCGGCTTCGGGCTTGAGTAACACCGGGTTCATGGCGGTCAGCGGCTCAAGCCGCGCCGCCCGGGCCTGCAGCGCCTGGGCGCGGCCGATCTCGCCGCCGTCGGCCGTCACCGCGGCGTTGTTGGACATGTTCTGCGGCTTGAACGGCGCGACGCGGATGCCGCGATTGGCGAAGGCGCGGCAAAGGCCAGCCACAATCAGGGACTTGCCCACATCCGAACCCGTGCCCATGAACATCAACGCCTTGGTCATGGCGCGGTTCTAGCGGCAGTGGCGCCGATCCGATAGGGAGGACGCATGCGCACCATTCTGATCATCGGTATCGGCGCGGGGCATCCCGATTTCCTGACGCTGCAGGCCATTGCGGCGATGCAGCGCGCCGACCTCGTATTCCTGCCGGACAAGGGCGATGAGAAGGCCTGGCTCAACGCGGTGCGGCTGCAATTGCTCGAGCGCGCCGTGCCCGAAGGCGGCTACCGGCTGGCGCCATTCACGGTGCCGGAGCGCCGGCAGGCCGACACGCCGGGCTACAAAGGCAGTATCGAGGATTGGCGGGCTGGGCTAATGGCCGCCTATCGCCGGCTGTTCAGCGAGCAACTGCACGACCACGAAACCGGCGCGTTCCTCGTCTGGGGCGACCCTGCGCTCTATGACGGCACGCTGCGGATCGTCGAGGATTTGCAGACCGAACTCGACCTCGCGATTGAGATGATCCCCGGCATCAGCGCGGTGCAAGCGCTGGCGGCAGCGCACAAAATTCTCCTCAACCGCGTCGGCGAGGCGCTGACCGTGACCACCGGCCGGCGGGTGGCAGCCGGCGAGGCCGACGAGCTCAGTAATTTCGTGGTGATGCTCGACAACCACGCGGCCTGGCAGCGCTTTGCAACCGAAGATGCTGACATCTACTGGGGCGCATACCTCGGGACGCCCGACGAAATCCTCGTCGCCGGCAAGGTCGCCGCGATGCAGGGTGAGATCGCCCGGCTGCGCCAGGCGGCGCAGGAGCGGCATGGCTGGATCATGGATACATACCTGATCCGAAGGCCGGAACGCCGCTAAGCGGCGTCGATGACGTGGGCGTAGGAGCCCATGACGCGGCCAACCACAGCGCCCATCGGCGGCAGGGGCGTGCCGAGCGCGTCGGTGGCCTCGAACAGCGGCGCGGCCCCTCCGCCGGACGAGTAGTGGAACTCGTGCCCGAGCAGATCGCGCCGCCAGGGCAAAGCGCCGGTGTGGTGGAGGCGGCGGTAGCCGAGGGTGCGTTTGGGGCGGCTGATGTCGGTCGAGATGGGCAGCAGGCCGGTCATTTTGTGCACCACGCCGGCCTTGGCCGTAAGGGTTTCTCCCAACGCCATGTAGCCTCCGCACTCCCCGTAAATCAGGGCGTTGCGGTCGCGGGCAGCGTGCAACGAGGTTTGGAATTGGGTCGCAGAGGCCAGCACCGATCCATGCAATTCCGGATAGCCACCTGGCAAATAGACCGCATCGCTATCCATTTTTGCAGCTTCATCGGCGAGCGGTGAAAAGAAGCTTAGCTCCGCGCCTTGCGCGTGCCAATCGTTCAGGATGTGGGGGTAGATGAAGGAAAAGGCGTCGTCGCGGGCGATGGCGATGCGTTGACCGAGCGGCGCAATCGTCATTTTTGGGGTCGTTTGAACGATGACTTCGGACGATGAAACGACCAACAAATTGAGATTTACGAACTCCTCCACGGCTTCGGCTGCAGCACCCACGATCGCGTCGAAGGCGGCGACCTCATCGGGCATGACTAGACCGAGGTGACGCTCGGGGAGGATGAGGGTTTCGCGGCGAGGCAGCGTGCCAAGCACCGGGATGCCGAGCGGAGCGATGGCGGCGACCAGCATGCGCTCGTGACGGGTGGTGGCGACGCGATTGAGGATGACACCGGCGATTTCGACGTCGTTTCGGAAGCGGGCGAAGCCCATGATCAGGGCGGCGACGGACTGGCCCTGCTTTTCGGCATCGACGACCAGCACGATCGGGAGCTTCAAGGTCGCGGCGAGATCGGCGGTCGAGCCCTTGCCATCGGCTGCGCCGTCGAACAGGCCCATGACGCCTTCGATGAGCAGCAGATCGGCGCCGGTGGCGTGCTGCGACGCGAGGGAGCGAAGCCGCTCCTCATCCATCGCCCAGGGATCGAGGTTGATGGCCTCGCTGCCGGCGACGCGGGCGAGGATGGCGCGGTCGATGTAGTCGGGGCCAGTCTTGGCTGGGGCGACGATGAGGCCGCGGCATCGCAGGGCGGCGAGCAGGCCGAGGGTGACCAAGGTCTTGCCTGACCCGGAGCGCGGCGCCGCGATAATGAGGCCGTTTCCTGCGCGTGGCCTTGCCCGAAAGCCGGCTTCCACTTTTCGGGGCCACGCGTTAGCCGAGCGCATTGGCTTTGAGCTCCGCCGTGTACCAGTCCAGCACTTCACGATAGCGGCTCACCGCACCGAGCACGACAATGGCGGGTGTCTCGAGGCCAGTCAGCGAGGCGGCGTCGGCGAGGCTCGCCTCGATGACCGTCTGCTCGGGCAACGCCGCGTGGCTGACCACGGCGAGCCGGTCGGCGGGATCGCGACCCGCCGCGATCAATTTTTCGGCGATGGCGCCCAGATGCTTCACCGCCATGAACATGACGATCACCGGCGCGGCGGTGGCGATGGCGGCCCAGTCCACCGACTGTGGAAGTTCGCCGGTCTCGTCGTGGCCGGTGAGGAAGATCACAGCATGGTTGGTGTCGCGGTGGGTGACCGGGATGCCCGCATAAGCAAGACCGCCGAGGCCGGAGGAGATGCCCGGCACGATGCGGAATTTTATCCCGGCTCGCGCCAGCGCCCCGGCCTCTTCGCCGCCGCGTCCGAACATGAAGGGATCGCCGCCTTTGAGGCGCAGCACCCGCTTGCCGGCCTGCGCCAGCTCGATGAGTTTCAGCGAGATGTCGGCCTGCTTCGGCGACGGCTTGCCACCGCGCTTACCGGCGTGGAGGCGCTCGGCCGCCGGATTGGCAAGCGCGAGAAGCGCGTCGGATACCAGCGCGTCATAGACCACCACATCGGCCTGCTGCAGGGCGTGATAGCCGAGCAGCGACAGCAAGCCCGGCGCACCGGGGCCGGCGCCGACCAGCCAGACACTGCCGGGCTTGAACACCGGCCAATCGAGCCCATCGAGCGAAGCGAAGCTCATGCCAGGCAACCCTCATCTGCGCACAAAGGGCGCGCGATATGGCGCGGGCTGTTATAGGAAAAGCGATCCGCGTTGACGTGCTTGTCGTCGATCGCGCCGGTGCCAATTTGGGCGAGAGCGGCTGAATGAAGATATTGATCCTGGGCGGCACGGGCGAAGCGCGCGAGCTTGCCGGGCGGCTGGTGGCGATGGGCCATTCCGTCACGACGTCGCTGGCCGGGCGGACGAGCCGGCCGGCACTGCCGGCGGGCGAATTGCGGGTCGGAAAGTTCGGCGGCGTTCCGGGGCTTGTCGGGTATCTCAAGGCGCTGAGGTTCGACCGGCTGGCCGACGCGACGCACCCCTATGCTGGCCTGATCTCGATCAACGCCGTGGCTGCGGCGCAGCAGATCGGCATTCCACTGGTGCGCTTCATGCGCCCGTCCTGGGTGGAACCAGACGGCGCGAAGTGGCGGCATGTCGCAAGTATCGAGGCTGCTGCGGAGGCCCTGCCGAGCGGAGCGACCGTGCTGGTGACCACCGGTCATGACGGGCTGGCGACGTTGCTCGAGCGCGATGATTGCCGGTTGCTTGTGCGGCTGATTGAGGCCCCGGAGATGGATCTGCCCCGGCACACGCGGCTGATCCAGAGCCATCCACCGTTTGCGGTTGACGATGAGCGAGCGCTGTTCACACGCGAGGCCGTGACGCATCTGGTGACCAAGAATTCGGGTGGCGAACAGACAGCGGCGAAACTGGTCGCGGCGCGGGAGACTGGCGCCGAAGTGATCATGGTGGAACGACCGGTGTATGGGCCGGCGGTCGAGGTGGGTGATCTCGACGCGGCGGTTGGAGCGATTGCCGGATAGGGGCTGGGCGGTACGCACGTGGCCCCCCACCCACCATGCTTGGCATGGTCCCCCCTCCCCACGAGGGGGAGGGAGAGCTGACTGCATGCGCCGAGTATCTTGAGCTCCCAGTCGGGATCTCCCTCCCCCTTGTGGGGAGGGGGGACCGGCGAAGCCGGTGGGTGGGGGTATGGCGCGATCACGCATCTCGGCAAGCCATTCGAGCATAGCTCTCGTGGCCCTCTCCCCTCAAATCGCGCCACTGGCGCGATTTGCCCTTCGGGATGGCTCGAAGCCCCTCATCCGTTTCGGCCTTCGGCCGATCCACTTTCTCCCACGAGGGGAGAAGGGAGTCCTGACTGAGGGCGCTCTGCCTTTCCTTCTCCCCTTGTGGGAGAAGGTGCCCGAAGGGCGGATGAGGGGGAGGCATCGGCCGCTGATCCCTCAATTCTCAACTCTCGCTTTCTTCTTCCCCGCATTGCGCAGCACGTGGGAAAAGTTTGAGGCGTAGAGGCGGGAGTCGCGGAACTTCGTTTCGCCGAAGACGCGACCGACGAAGATCAGGGCGGTGCGGGTGATCTTTTCTTCGCGGACGCGGGTGCGCATCTCGGCGAGCGTGGTGATGATGATTTCTTCGTCGGGCCAGGTGGCGCGATAGATGATGATGGCGGGGCAGTCGGCGCCGTAGTGCGGGGTCAGCGCCTCTTCGACGTAAGCGAGATTGCGAACGCTGAGGTGGATGGCGAGTGTCGCGCCGCTGGCGCCGAGGATTTCGAGGCTCTCGCGGGGCGGCATCGGCGAGGCCTTGCCGGAGGTGCGGGTTAGGATGATGGTCTGGCTGATCTCGGGCAGCGTCAACTCGGTGGCGAGCCGCGCGGCGGCGCCGGCGAAGGCGGGGACGCCGGGGACGACTTCGTACGCAATGCCGAGCGCATCGAGCCGGCGCATCTGCTCGGCGACAGCGCCGTAGATCGAGGGGTCGCCGGAGTGAATGCGGGCGACATCCTCACCGCGCGCATCGGCTTCAGCCATCAGGGCGACGATCTCATCGAGATGCATCGGGGCGGTATCGCGGACCAGGGCACCCTGCGGCGCGGCGGCGACGATTTCGGTGGGGACGAGTGAGCCGGCATAGAGGCAGACCGTGCAGCGCTCGATCAGCCGCTGGCCGCGCAGGGTGATGAGGTCGGCCGCGCCGGGACCGGCGCCGATGAAATAGACGGTCATCGGGCCATGTCCCTATGTCGGTCCTGGAACGTTGGCCTCCCCCTCATCCGCCCTTCGGGCACCTTCTCCCGCAAGGGGAGAAGGGAGAGCGGAGAGTCCGCAGCTGGAACTCCCTTCTCCCCTTGAGGGAGAAGGTGGATCGGCCGCAGGCCGAGACGGATGAGGGGAAGGCAGCGATCACTGTCCATGCTTCGCCCCCTTCTTGTCGTATCCGCGCGGGGTGAAGGCGATGGTGCGGCCATCGCCGCGCTTGAGGGTGCGGGAGGTCGAAGAGCCGATCAGTACGATGGTCAGCATGTCGACCTTGCCAGGATCGAATGCCCACAGCGTCGTGAGATCGGTCTTTTCGGCGGGGCGGCCGAGGCTCGACGCGACGAGCACAGGGGTCTCTGGGGCGCGGTGGGTGAGGAACAGCTCCTTGGCTTCTTCGATCAGCCCGGTGCGGCGCTCGGAGCGAGGGTTGTAGAGGGCGGTGACGAAATCGGCCTCGGCGGCGGCCTTGAGGCGTTTGCGGATGTCGTTGGCGGGGGTGAGCAGGTCGCTCAGCGAGATGCAGCAGAAATCGTGACCGATGAGCGCGCCGGCTGCCGCACTCGCGGCCTGGAACGCCGAAATGCCGGGGTGAATTTCGACGGCGACACGGCGGGCGGCATCGGTCAGGCGGCGGTCGCCGATGGCATCGAGCAACTCATAGACCAGCGACGCCATGGCGTAGATCTGCGCGTCGCCAGAGCAGACCAGCGACACCGCCCTGCCCTTGCCGGCGAGCTCGAGGGCGTGACGGACACGCGCCTCTTCGTCGCCAAGCGGGAAGCGGTGCTCCTCCTGGCGGAGTTTCAGATCGCCGATGAGATCGAGATAGAGCCCGTAGCCGACCCAATCGGTGCTGGCATCGAGCGCGGCCACCGACGACGCGGTGCGGCTCGGCTTGTCGCCGGGGCCGACACCGACGACATGCAGCAGGCCGGGCGGATGGCCGAGCGTCAGTGGATCGATCGGCTCCTTGGCGCGGCCGATGGCGCAGGTGGCGCGCTTCGATTTGCGCTTGGGGACGATTAGGGTGCCGGCCTTCAGCGCAGCCGCCTCGGCAACGCCAGGCGTGCCGGTTTCGGCCTCAACGATCTCGGACGGATTGATCAGGCGATAGCGTTCCTGATTGAGCTCGGCGACGGTAAAGATGCGCAGCGGCACGCCAAAATGTGCGGCGGCAGCATGAAACGCCGTTTCATCGGATTTGATCTCGATGGTGGCGAGCGCGCCCAGCGAGCCAGGCGCGAGGTTCTGGCTGGCGAGACTCTCCTCGACGAGCGCGATCACCTCGTCTGCGCTGACGCCACGTTCGGCGCCGATGCCGGCGACGAGAGTCTTGGGGTGAAACAGCACTTCGCGCTCGCGCTTGTCGCGCAGGTCGCTGACACGCACCTTGACCTGGTCGCCGAAGGACACCGGATAGCCGGCTTCGGCGATCCACGGGGCATAGCCTTCGAGCACGATCTTGCCGCCGATCAGCAGCGCCATCATGGCGGGCTTGGCAGCCGCGGGATCGGCCAGCACCCAGCCGGGCGGCGGATCATCGAGGCCGCGTGCGAATTTGCTGTCGGACGCCGTGGTAAGCGCAGCGCTGCCGCCAAGGGTTTCGGCGATCTGGCGGGCCAGGCGGTTGCCGCCATGATGGCCGCCGAGCAGCGGCACGACATGGGCGCCGTCCTGCGAGACGGCAAGAACCGGCGGTTCGGCCTGCTTGTCGCTCAGATGCGGCGCGAGCAGGCGGATCAGGATTCCGGCGGCGCAGATGCCGATGATTGGGCGGCCATCGGCGAACAGCCGCGGCAGCAGGAGTTTGGCGTCTTCGCCGTTGAAGCCGCAATGGAACACTTCACCTTCGAAGCGGGCCGCCAGACGCCCGGCGATCTCGGCGCCGCTCGCCGCAAAGGTCAGGATCGCCAGCCTCATCCCCAGGCCTCGTCGCCGCGATAGCAGAGGATGGTCGAGAAATACGGGCGCTCGCCATAGCCGAAGCCGTCGAGCGGCGTGATGCGCTGGCGGACGG
Source organism: Devosia sp. (assembly GCA_039934955.1). Classification (GTDB taxonomy): domain Bacteria; phylum Pseudomonadota; class Alphaproteobacteria; order Rhizobiales; family Devosiaceae; genus Devosia_A. Next base: position 28,441 of record JBDTLB010000061.1, on the reverse strand, counting down.
TGGTGGCGTGCTCAACCACGATGGCGTTTTTGGCGTGACCGGTGTCGCGCAGCAAATCGCGGATGCGGTCGAAATGGCGACCGACCTTAATGATCGCCGCGGCGGGCGCGGCGGCGAGTTCGACACGCAGGATGTCATCGGGGAGCGGCGCGGGCAGGATTTTGAGGATCTCGTTGCGGGCAGCGAGCGGGCGCGCAATCGCGGCGGCCGCAGCGGTAAGCGAGGTAACGCCGGGGACGATGTCGACGCGCGCGTCGCCTCCGAGGCGGCCCAGCAGATACATCGCCGAGCCATAGAACAGCGGGTCGCCTTCGCAGAGCCAGGCAACGTCCTGGCCGGCGCGCAGATGCTCGAAGATGGTCGCGGCGGCGGCATCGTAGGCGGCCTGCGCCGGGCCGCGCTCGACAGTCATCGGGATGGTCACCGGCAGCATGATGGCGCCCGGCAGGATGTAGCCGCCGGCGATCTCGCGGGCGAAGGCCGATTCCTCGCCGGTCGAGGGATAGGCGATGACATGGACGGAGCGCAGCACGCGCACGGCGCGCAGGGTCAGCAACTCGGGGTCGCCCGGGCCGACGCCGACGAGGTGGAGCGTGCCGTCGGTCTGGGTCATGGTTTGCTTACCGACCATTGCGTGACGGTCATGCGGGGGCGCAGAGCGCGGTGAGCGCCGATGGTGTCGAGAGACGCGATGTCGATGCGGGTCAGGTCGCCGCCGAGGCGCGCCTGACGCTGGAACAGCGCCTGCTCGCCCTCAAGGGTCACGGCATTGGCGACGAAGCGGCCATTGGAGCGCAAGGCGGTCCAACAGGTGTGGAACAGCGTCTCGTCGGCAATTGCGCCGCCGAGGAAGATGGCGTCGGGGGCGGGCATGCCGATGAGACTGTCGGACGCGTCGCCACTCTCGATGCGGAGACCGGGGACGCCGAGCCGGTCGGCATTGACGGCGATCATCTGCAGCCGCTCGCCTTCGCGCTCGAAGGCGATGGCGCGGGCATCGCGGGCGGCGCGCATCCACTCGATGCCGATTGAGCCGCAGCCTGCGCCGACATCCCAGAGCAGCGCACCGGGATAGGGCGCGAGTTTGGCCAGCGTCACGGCGCGAACTTCACGCTTGGTCAACTGGCCGTCGTTGAGGAAGGCCTCATCGGGCAGGCCGGGGATGGGCGACAGCAAGGCAGCGCCGGGGTCGGCAGCGCAATCGATGGCGAGGACGTAGAAATCGCCGATGCCAAGATCGAAGCCGCGAGCCTCGACGGAAATGATGCGTTCCGCTGGGCCACCGAGATGCTCGAGGATGGTGAGGATGGAGCGGCCATAGCCGCGGTCGACCAGCAGCTTTGCAACATGCGGCGCGGTGGTGGCGTCGCTGGTCAGCGCCAGGATGCGATTGCCGGGCGTGATGTGCGGATGGATCAGCTCGGCAGGCCGGCCGTGGACGGAGAGCGTGGTGACGTGCTGCAGCGGCCAGCGCATGCGGGCGGCGGCGAACTGGAACGAGGATGGCGCGGGATGGATGCGGTATTCGGCGGGGGCGAGATGTTTCGCCAGTGTCGCGCCGATGCCGAACCACATCGGATCGCCCGAGGCGAGGACGATTGTCGGCGTGCCGCGGTGGGCGGTGATCTGCGCGAGCATCGCGTCTAGGGTGGGTGATTGCCACTCGACCAGATTGGGCACGCTGGCCTTCAGACGAGCCGGACCGAGGATGGTTTTGGCGGGCGGCAGCAGCGGCACTTCGCCCTCGCCTGCTCCGAAGATGTCGAGCCAGGCGGTCATTTGACGATGCTTCGGGCGATGGCGTTGAGGGCGGCGCTGGCGATGGCGGAGCCGCCCTTGCGGCCAAGCAGGGTGATGAAAGGCACGCCGTGGATGTCGAGCGCGAGTTCGGCCTTGGCTTCCTCGGCGCCGACGAAGCCGACCGGGGTGGCAATGATGGCGGTTGGTTTGGGGGCGCCGGCGTCGAGCATTTCAAGCAGATGGAACAGAGCGGTCGGGGCGTTGCCGATGACGACGATCGCGTCCTTGAGCTTGTCGCGCCAGAGTTCGACGGCGGCGGCGGAGCGGGTGGTGCCGAGTGTCTTCGCCAGCGCAGGCACGGCGGGATCGTTGAGCGTCACGACGAGGTCGTTGCCGTGGAGATAGCGGTGACTGATGCCGGAGCGCACGGCTTCGCAGTCGCAAAGGATCGGCGCCTTCGCGACCAACGCGAATTCGATCTTCTCGACGACATCGTCGCTGGCGCGGATGTGCTGGGCGATATCGACCATGCCGCAGGCATGGATCATCCGGATCGCGACATCGTGCATGTCTTCGCCGAGCCCGCGCAGATCGGCTTCAGCGCGGATGGTCGCGAAGCTCTGCGCGTAGATGGCATCGGGATCGCGAAGGTAGTCGATCATTCGCGATCCTCACGCGCCAGACGGCCGGGGATCTTCGGCAGGGTTTTGGGGCCGAGCGGATGGTTGGCGTGAGGATAGGGATGGTGATGGTGGTCGTCGGGCGCGTGGTCATGTTTGCGGTCAGGGGGCGACCAGGGGGCTCCTGAACCCAGAATACCCCCACCCCCGGCCCCTCCCCTCAGGGGGGAGGGGGGCAGAGCCAACAGCGCATGGGGCTCGGGATGGGGGTGAGTGTGGGGATGGTCGTGATCGTGGGTGTGGAGCGGCGTCCAGGGGAGGTTGTGCTTCTTGCAGAAGGCTTCATCGCGGCAGGAGCTGTCGCAATCGCCGCCGCAGGGGCAGTCTTCGAGGCCGCCGCCGATGCCTTCGACGTGGTGGTGATGCGATTCCTGCGGCAGGCCGATTTCCGCCTCAAAGCCCAGCACCTGCTCGCGATATTTGCACATCGCGCAGTTCATCAAATTCTGGCCGACCAGCATTTCGCGGATGCGGTCGAGGAAGGTGTCGATGACCAGTGGGTGGGCGTCGAGGTAGGGCGCGTGGAGGATCTCGATGTTGGGATATTTGCGCTGCGCTTCGTCGGCGGCGTCGTAGATGCGCTTCACCAGCACGCCGGTGAAGAGGAAATACGGGAACACAACGATGCGGCGGTAGCCGAGCTTGGCGGCATGATCGAGCGCCGGGGCGACCAGCGGAAAGGTGACGCCGGAATAGGCTGCCTCGCCCCAGCCGAAGCCCATGCCTTCCCAGAGCATGCGCATGACCTTGGCGACATTGGAATTGGCGTCGGGGTCGGACGCTCCGCGACCGACGACGAGCAGCAGGGTCTGGTCGCGCGGAATGTCCCGCGGCGACGCGGCCAGGCCCTCGGCAATGCGGTCGCTGGCGGCGCGCAGCATGCGCACGTCGACGCCGAGCTCGCGGCCGTAGGTGATGCGGAAGCCCGGATGCGTCGCCTCATAGGTCTTGAGCACAGCTGGAATGTCGTTCTTAGCGTGACCGGCGGCGAACAGCATGCCGGGGACGGCCAGGACGTGCTTGACGCCCTGCTCGCGCAAGCGATCCAGACCCAGGTGAATCACCGGGTTGGCAAATTCGAGATAGCCGTATTCGACCGGAACATCGGGCAGACGCCCCTTGAGAGCCTCAGCCAGCGCCGCAAACTCGCCGACAGCGCGCTGATTGCGGCTGCCATGTCCGCAAAGCATGACACCGGTGCCCGGCGGCAAGAGTGGCAAATCGATCATTTTCCCTCCGCAGCTCCGGCTTTGGTCCCCGAATTGGGTCGACCGCACCAGACATGTGTCCCAGCTCCATGAGTGAAGCCGCCGCGCGAATGGCTGTTATGCGGTGGGCAAACCCTGCGGTCAATCAAGGGCTTGGCATAGCTGCGAATGCTGTTGAAAATCATTAGCGAAACCAAGCACTTGCAGGCTTTGTCGCGGGCCGCTATGGACACAGTTCGGGCATGGGGCGTGCGGCACATGGCACAAGACTCGACATCGATGGTGGTGCGGTTCGCGCTGGGTAGCCTCGCGGTCGGTGTGGCTGTGCTGGCGCTCAAGGCCGTTGCCGCCTGGCTCACAGGCTCGATCGCGCTTTATTCGGACGCGCTCGAGAGCGTGGTGAACGTGGTGACCGCGGTCGTGGCGCTGATTGCGGTGCGGCTCGCGGCGCGCCCGGCCGACGCGGCACTGCCCTATGGCTATGGCAAGGCCGAGTATTTCTCGGCGGTAGTGATCGGGGTGTTCATCGCAGTCGCGGCGCTGTTGATTTTCGGCGAGGCGTGGCGCGGCTTCACCGACCCGCATCCGTTCCGTGCCGACCCGTGGGGCATCGGTATCAGCGTCGTGGCCACGGTGCTCAACGGGGTGTGGGCGTACTATCTGACCCGGATCGGGACGCGCGAGCGCTCGCCGTCGCTGCTGGCGGATGGGCGGCACCTTGCAACGGACGTGTTCTCAACCATCGGCGTGCTGATCGGCGTGTTGTTGGCGATTGCCACCGGCTATGCACGGCTCGATTCGATTCTCGCGGCGCTGGTTGGCGTCGCGATCCTGTGGTCAGGCTGGCGGTTGATCCGCGAAAGCGTCATCGGGTTGATGGATGTGTCGGTCGATCCCAAGCGGCTAACGCAGATCCGCGAGATCATCGCGGCGAACGCCGATGGCGCCATCGAGGCACACGACATCCGGACGCGGCAATCGGGCCGCATGATTTTCATCGAGTTCCATTTGGTGGTGGCCGGTCCGATGAGTGTCGAGGCCGCCCACACGATCTGCGACCGCATCGAGGCCAAACTTCGCGACGCGGTCGGTGAGGCGCAGATTACCATCCATGTGGAGCCGGAAGAAAAAGCGAAGCATTCGGGCATCGTGGTGGTCTGATTCGGGGTTTGTAGAGCCTCGTTCTCTATCTGGCCGCCGATCACCCTATGGCCGCCCATTTTCGCCTCTGCCTCATTCGCGCCGCTTTCGGAGACGAGCGTTTGTCTCGGGGACGGGGCGTATATTTTCTGGCCGGGCGAGTGGTCAGTCTGACGGGAGTCCGACATGGCCCTACCTCTGTTCACAGAGTTCAGCCGCAATCTGCTTGTGCGAACCGCGGTGGTTTCTGCTGCGGTTTTCATTCTGCTCGGCGCTGCGACAGGTGTCCTGCCCGTCCGCTGCCTCGCGCAGGGTTCGCTGTTCTGCGACCCACCGGCCAAACCCGGTGCAACCACAACTCCGAAGACCGCCACGACCTCCGCCACTGTGCTGGAAACTGTTGCGATAGCGTCGCCTGAGACCATCGCGCCAACGCTCACCCGCAATGACGTTATTGCCGCGACGTTCGCGCAGCTCAAGATCGATCTGAAGCTACCGAGTGCGCCGGAAACGAGCCCAGTGCGCGTGGCGACCGCCCCTGTCCCGACCAAAAGCGTCACCGATCCCGACACCGGTCTGACCAAGCGGGTGGTGCGGGCGATCACGGTGCATGCCGATGGCACCCCCGATCTCAGCGCCACCGTTGCCGAGTCCTATGCGGCGCCGCGGCCGCTCATCAGCACGCCATCGCCGGCTGTAGAGGCCGCTGCGCGGATCGGTGCGGGACAAACGCCGATCGTCGCCGAGGCAAGTCCAGCGGAGTTGAGCCCCGCGCCAGCTGTCACCGCGCTGATTGCATCGGGGATGGCGATCGTCGCCGGCAAAGGGGCGAATGTTCGCTCCAATCCGTCCAAGACCGGCGGGAAGGTGTTGTTCGCGCTCCGCGGCGGCGAGCAGGTCAGCGTGGTCGAAAGCAAGCGCGGCTGGGTGCGGATCAAGGACGATCAGGGCCGCAGCGGCTGGATCTATGGCGACGGCCTGACGCGGGGCTAGTCGGAGCGCGAGCACCCCCTCTCTTGCAAATTCTAAGCTAAGGGCTTGCTTCGCAAGCCCAAGAATTTGCTTTCTCCTCCGCCGAGGGGGAGAGCGCTGACTGAGGCGCCAGTTCTAGCGGCGGCAGGCTAATGCTCGGTGGCGCAGCTGCCGTGATCGCTGAGGACTTCGACGACGCGACATTCGCCGATTGTGCCGTGGTGGTGGCTCTCGAGCATGCCACTGAGTTCGCCGCGCAGCGCGGTCAGACGCGCGATGCGCTCGTTGACTTCGACGAGGCGGCCACGGACCAGTTCGTCGAGATCGGCACAGGGCGCGTCTTTATGGCCTGCGATTCGCAACATGGCTTTGAGCTCAACCATTGGGAAGCCCATGGCGCGGGCATGGGCGATGAATTTGAGGCGTTCGAGCGCCGTTTCGCCATAGCGCCGCTGGTTGCCGTCGGTGCGCGGCGGCGGCTCGATCAGCCCGATCCCCTCGTAGTAGCGAATCGTGGGTATTTTCACGCCGGTTTCGGCGGCGAGTTCTCCGATGGCGAAATCCCGCATTTGCATCTTTTTCTCCGCTCTGGACCGAGCGATCCCTAGAGGGCTCACTCGGCCAACCGTGCCCTTTTTATCGCTCTGGACCGAGCGATCCCAAGAGGGCTCGTTCGGCCAACCGCTTGGATTTGGGCTTGAACCTCTAGTGACTAGAGCAATTACATAGGGTTTGGCCGCACTGATTCATAGGGTTTGCGATGAGCGCCGGACACGACCACGCGCATAGTTTTGACGGGATGAACGACGACTACAAGCGGCGGCTGATGCTGGTGACCGGCATCAACATCGCGATGTTTTTCGTCGAGATGGGCGCGGGTGCGGCGGCCGGATCGCAGGCGCTGAAGGCTGACGCGCTCGATTTCTTCGCCGACGGCCTGACCTATGCGCTGAGTTTCTGGGCGATCGGCAGGGCGGCCAACATCCGCACCGGCGCAGCGGTGCTGAAGGGCGCGAGCCTGCTGGCAATGGGACTGTGGATAGCGATCACGACGCTCTACCAGTTCTTCCAGCATGGCGTGCCGGTGCCCGAGGTGATGGGGGGCGTCGGGTTCGTGGCGCTCGCCGCCAATCTACTCTCGGTCTATCTGCTGATGGCCTACAAGGACGGCGACGCCAATATCCGGTCGGTGTGGCTGTGCTCACGCAACGACGCGATCGGCAATGTGGCGGTCATGATCTCGGCGGTGTTCGTGGCGGTGCTCAACTCGGGCACGCCGGATCTGATCGTCGCCGGCGTGATGGCCGTGCTGTTCCTGTCGTCGTCATACCAGATCCTGATGCAGCCGTGGCGCGAGTGGCAGGCGACGCGATCCGGCCACGATCATCCGCATGATCATGATGACCACGAACACGATCACGAGACGCATTGATGCGACTGATTTTCGCTTTGCTGCTGCTGCTTCCGGTGCCGGCGTTCGCCGCCGACTATGTCAATGTCCGGTACGGCTATGCCATCGCGGTGCCTGACGGTTTCATCGGCCAGGGCGAATCCGACAATGGCGACGGGCAAATGTTCAAGACACCCACCGCGAAGCTGACGGTCTATGGCGGCAATGTCCTTGAGGCCGATTTTGAATCCGAGGTGGTGGCGCGCGAGCGATTTGCCGAGCAGGACGGCTGGGGGATCACCTACAATGTCTCCACACCCGACAAGGCTAGCTATTCGGCCAAGCGGGGCGCCCGCATTCTCTACTCCCGGATGATCGCGCTTTGCGGCGGCACGCAATTTGCGGCGTTTGAGTTCGAGTATTCGAGGGCTGACCTGCAGAAACTCGATCCGATCGTCGATCGGCTGGTACGATCGTTCAAAGGAACGAACGGCGGATGCTGAGCTAGCGGCCACACCCTCCACCAGCTTTGCTGGTCCCTCTCCCGCGCTTGCGGGGGAGGAAAGAAGGGGGGTTATTTGAATGGGCCGTTGAAGATGAAGAATGCGCCGGCGCCGATCAGCAGGAATCCGACGCCGGTGTTGATGGTCAGCTTCTCGCCGAGCACGACCACCGAGAAGATCACGAAGACGGTGATCGAGATGGCTTCCTGGATCGCCTTGAGTTCGGCGCCCGTATAGGTGCCGTAGCCGATGCGGTTGGCGGGCACGGCAAGCCAGTATTCGCACAGCGCTATCCCCCAGCTCGCCATCACCGCCGCCCACATCGGGGCACCGGGGAATTTCAGGTGGCCATACCAGGCGGTCGTCATGAACATATTGCTGCCGATCAGCAGCAGGATCGGCAGCACAGCGGAAGAGAGAAGGGGCATCGGGGAGACTCGGTGGCGGAGGAGAACGCCGCAATTCACCCCGAAGTTCCTGGTGCGGCAAGGGGTGTCCGGAGCCCGACCCGGGGTTTCAACCGAGTTGCGGCGATTGACCGGGGGAGGTGGCCGGGCGATACAGGGTTCGCTGGTTCCCCGCGCCGTGAGGCAACGGGATCAAAAGGGAACACGGTGCGGCGTACCCATCAGGGACCGCTTCCGTGGCTGCCCCCGCAACTGTAAGCGGCGAGTGCCCCGAACTGCCACTGGCGCGATTGCGCCGGGAAGGCCGGGTGTCACACCGACCCGCGAGCCAGGAGACCTGCCAGCGCGGTTGGGCGTGTTTCAGAAAAGGTCGCCACCACTTTTTCGGGTCGAAACACAACCAACTCAGACGAGCTCAACGCTCATTTCAAAATCCGCACGGAGGGTGTCGGCACATGAACAAGATCCCGGTTACGGTGATCACTGGATTTTTGGGCGCCGGCAAGACGACGCTGGTGCGCCATCTGCTGGCCCACGCCAAGGGCAAGCGCATTGCGCTGATCATCAACGAATTCGGCGACCTCGGCGTCGACAAGGAAGTGCTGGCCGCTGTCGGCCACGAAACCTGTCGCGAAGAGGACATGATCGAGCTTTCGAACGGCTGCATCTGCTGCACGGTGGCGGAAGATTTCATCCCGACCATGGAGACGTTGCTGGCGCGCGAAGACAGGCCGGACGCGATCATCATCGAGACATCGGGGCTCGCCTTGCCGCAGCCGCTGATCCGCGCCTTCAACTGGCCCGAGATCAAATCGGCAGTAACGATCGATGGCGTGGTGACAGTGGTGGACGCGGCGGCGCTGAGCGAAGGCCGCTTTGCCGCGGACGAAGCGGCGGTGGCGCGGCAGCGCGCGTCGGACCAGATGCTCGACCACGCGACGCCGCTGGGCGAATTGTTCCGAGACCAGCTGATCGCCGCCGATCTGGTGATCGTCAACAAGACCGATCTCGTGGCGGACGGCGCGCTGGACGATGTGGAGGCGCGGTTGCGCGCCGAGATGCGGCCGGGCACCGGGATGATCCGGGCGAAGAATGGGCACGTCGACATCGCGGCGCTGCTTGGGCTCGGGCTCGCCAGCGAGGATCACCTCGATGGTCGCGACAGTGCGCATGAACTCGAGCACGGCGGCGCGGGCCATGAGCACGACGATTTCGACTCGTTCTGGCTGGTCCTGCCCAATGTGGCGAGCCGCGACGAATTGCTGAGCGTGATCGAAGAGACGATCCTCGCGCATGATGTGCTGCGGCTCAAGGGCTGGGCCGCTCTCCCCGGCTCGGATGCGCGCCTCGCCATCCAGGCGGTGGGGCCGCGGGTCAATGCGTGGTTCGACCGGGCGTGGAAGCCGGGCGAGGCCCGGGAGACGGCGCTGGTGGTGATCGGCGAATCGCCACTCGACCATGCCGCGATCACCCGGAGTCTCAGCCGCGCCAGCCGCGCCGCGGCGTGATGCATCTGCTGACCGCGCAAGCGGGTGCATTGCAGCAAGAAGGCGAGGCGATCGATCTCGGGCAGTCGCCGGGGGAGATCGTGTTTGCGTCGGCGGCGGACAGTGAGCTGGCGCTGATTGCGGGCGCGGTCGATCGGGCCGGTGTGCGTGAGGTTCGGCTCGCGAATTTGCTGCGGCTCAGTCACAATATGTCGGTCGATCTGTGGATCGAGCAGACGGTGAGCTACGCGGAACTGGTCGTCGTGAGGCTGCTGGGCGGGCCGGCCTATTGGCCCTATGGCGTCGACCAGTTGACGACGCTGGCGGCGACCGGTCGGTTCAAGCTGGCGCTGCTGCCGGGAGACGCGACACCGGACCCGATCTTGCAATCACGTTCTACTGTGCCGGTGGAGATGTGGACGCGGCTGCATTCGCTATTCACCGCGGGTGGGCCGGAGAATGCGGACACGATCCTGGCGTTGTTGCAGGGGCGCGGCGAAGCGGAGGTGAGGCCGTTTCAGCGCTTCGGCTATTGGACGCCGCAGAGGGGCGTGGCGATCGAGTTGCCGGTGAGCGATCGGCCGGCGTTGCCGCTGCTGTTCTACCGTGCGGCGCTTGAAGGCGCGGGGACAGCGACGCTCGAGGTGCTGTATGCCGAGATCGAGCGGTGCGGAATGGCGCCGGTACCGGTGATGATCTCGACGCTCAAAGAAGGCGCTTGCATCAGGTTCGTGAAGGCGGCGTTCGCGGCACATGAGCCGCAGGCGATCCTCAATCTTACGGGGTTCGCGCTCGGGATCGACGGGCTCGAAGAAAAGCTCAATCCGTTTGCCGGGTGCGATGCGCCGGTGATCCAGTTGGTGCAGGGCGGGCGGCCTGAAGCCCAATGGGCGGCTGATGTGCAGGGGCTGAGCGCCAAGGACCTCGCCATGCAGATCGTGTTGCCGGAGCTCGACGGACGGATCGGCGGGATCATCGTTGGGCACAAGGCCGAGGCGGTGTGGCACACGGCGACAGAGTGTCCGCTGTCGGCCTATGCGCCGGATGCGGATGGAATTTCTCGCGCGGTGGCGCTGGCGGCGAACTGGGTGCGGCTGCGGGCGACACCGCGTGGCGCGCGCAAGGTTGCGATCGTGCTGGCGAACTATCCGATCCGCGATGGGCGGCTGGCGAACGGCGTGGGGTATGACGCGCCGGCGAGCACGGTGGAGATTTTGCGACATCTGGAGGCTGGTGGGTATGGGCTTGCCCCCCACCCACCGGCTGCGCCGGTCCCCCCTCCCCACGAGGGGGAGGGAGAGGTGCCGAGTGATGGCAATGGCCTGATCGAGATGTTGCAGGCGGGGCCGACGAATGCGCATCCGGAGCGGGTCGGTGGCGTGCCATTCTCGGTCTCACGATATCGAGAACTGTTTGCGGGATTGCCGGAGAAGGTGCGGCAGGAGGTGACCGCGCGTTGGGGTGAGCCGGAGAGCGATCCATTCGTTCGTGGATCGGCGTTCTATCTGCCGGTGGTGATGTTCGGCAATGTGGCGGTGATGCTGCAGGCGGCGCGGGGGTATGACCGTGACGCGACGGTCGCGTATCACGATCCAGATCTGGTGCCACCGCATGCGTATCTGGCCGCGTATCTGTGGAACAAGCACGAGTTCGGCGCGCATGCGTTGATCCACAATGGCAAGCACGGATCGATGGAGTGGCTGCCCGGCAAGGCGACGGCGCTCGATGCCGCGTCGTATCCGGCGCTCCTATGGGGCGAACTGCCGCATCTCTATCCGTTCATCGTCAACGATCCAGGCGAGGGCACGCAGGCGAAGCGCAGGGCGGGCGCGGTGATCATCGACCATCTGGTGCCGCCGCTGACTCGGGCGGAGACTTACGGGCCGCTGAAGGATCTTGAGGCATTGCTCGATGAGTACTACGCGGCCTCCGGGATGGACCGGCGGCGGCTGAAGGATCTGCGCAAACGGATTTTGGATTTCACGCGCGATGCGCGGTTCGATCGCGACATCGGGCTGCCGAGCGACGAGACGGCAGCACTGCGCAAGATCGATACTTTTTTGTGCGAATTGAAAGAGGCGCAGATCCGGGATGGGCTGCATGTGTTCGGGGTTTCGCCGACAGGGCGGCTGGAGCGCGATTTGCTGGCGGCGTTGGCACGTGTGCCGAGGGGCGAGCGGCCGCAGGACGCGTCAATCGTTCGGGCGCTGGCGGATGACCTGAAACTTGGGTTCGATCCGTTGACAGCGGATTTGGGGGAGCCGTGGAGCGGACCGCAGAGCGATGAGCTTGTGGCGCCTCCCTCCCCAACTCTCCCCGCGAGGGGGAGGGTGACACTCCGCTCGGTGGGGGATGTCGTGGAGTATCTGGAAGGTGTCGTTGCCTCGTTGATCGAGGGGACCTCCCCTGCCCCCGGTCCTGCGTCGCAGAATGTGCTCGAGGAGATCGAGGTGGTGATGCGGCCGAGGCTTCGGGCATCGGGGCCTGCTGAGGTTAAGGCATTGCTCGACGGGCTGGATGGAAAATTCATCGCACCGGGGCCGAGCGGAGCGCCGTCACGGGGGCGGCTCGATGTGCTGCCGACAGGGCGAAATTTCTACTCAGTCGACAACCGCGCGATCCCGACGCCGACGGCTTGGGAACTCGGACGCAAATCGGCCGAGACGTTGCTGCTGCGGCATTTTCAGGATCACGGGACGCATCTGCGCTCGCTGGCGCTCAGCGTCTGGGGCACGTCGAACATGCGAACGGGCGGCGACGACATTGCGCAGGCGCTGGCCTTCGTCGGCGCCAAGCCGGTTTGGGACCCAAGCTCGCTGCGGCTCAGCGGTTACGAGATCATACCGCTGGCGAAGCTGGGGCGGTCGCGGGTGGATGTGACGTTGCGCATTTCGGGGCTGTTCCGCGACGCCTTCCCGCAGCAGATCGCGCTGTTCGATCGCGCCGTGCGGGCGATCGGCGCGCTGGACGAACCGGAAGACCAGAACCCGGTCTCAGGTCGGATGCGAAGCGACGCATTGGGGCTGATGAAGGATGGGGCATCCGAGGCCGACGCGGCGATGCAGGCTGGACACCGGATCTTCGGATCGAAGCCAGGCGCGTATGGTGCGGGGCTGCAGGCGCTGATCGACAGCGGCTCGTGGTCGACCAAGGCGGACCTCGGCAAGGCGTTCCTCAACTGGGGGCAATATGCCTATGGGGCGCATGCAGCCGGCACGCCCGAGCTGGCGCGGTTTGCGGCGCGGCTCGGCGATATCGAGGCGGTGGTGCATAATCAGGACAATCGCGAACACGACCTGCTCGACAGCGACGATTATTATCAGTTCGAGGGCGGGTTGGTGGCGACGGCAGAGAGCCTCAGCGGGCGCAAGCCGGTGGCGTACCACAATGATCATTCGCGGCCGGAGCGGCCGGTGGCGCATACGCTCGAAGAAGAGATCAGCAACGTGATGCGCAGCCGGGTGGTGAACCCGAAATGGATCGATGGGGTGAAGCGGCACGGCTACAAGGGCGCGTTCGAGATCATCGCCACGGTCGACTACATGTTCGCCTTCGCGGCGACGACCGGAGCGGTGAAGACCCATCACTTCGACATTGCATTTGAGGCCTTCGTCGAGGACGAAGCGACACGGGAGTTCATACGCGCCAACAACCGTTTCGGTTATGACGAACTGATCGCCAAATTCAACGAAGCGCGGATGCGCGGCTATTGGACGCCGCGGAGCAATTCTGCGTTCGCGTTGCTTGAGAAGGACTAACGCTGTGGCGCACGGGCCCTCCCCCTCATCTGCCCTTCGGGCACCTTCTCCCACGAGGGGAGAAGGCAGGGCGGAGAGTTCTCGGTCGGGACTCCCTTCTCCCCCTGTGGGAGAAGGTGGATCGCGCAGCGAGACGAATGAGGGGTGGGTCGCATGCCCCAAAGGGAGAAACATGAGATGACCGACCGCCAGCCGAAGAAAACCGACCTCATGACCGAGGCGGAGCGCGATGCGTATCATGCCGAGAAGATGAAGAAGAAGAAGGAGGCGCGGACAAGGATGCTCGCCACCAAGACCGAGGAGCGCGGGCTGCTGATCGTCCATACGGGCAAGGGCAAGGGCAAATCGACCGCGGCATTTGGAATGGTGTTCCGGGCGATCGGGCACGGGTTCAAGGTGGGTGTCGTGCAGTTCGTCAAGGGCGCCTGGGGCACCGGCGAGCGCGATGTGCTAGAGAATTTCCCGGAGCTGGTGACGATCAAGGCGATGGGCGAAGGCTTTACCTGGGATACGCAGGACCGGCAGCGCGACCTCGCGGCGGCGCGTGGTGCGTGGGAGATGGCCAAGGAGATGATTGCCGATCCCAGTTACAAGATGGTGCTGCTCGACGAGCTGAACATCGTGCTGCGCTACGACTATCTTCCGCTTGAGGAGGTGATCGAGGTGCTGCGCAACAAACCGCGAGACCTGCATGTCATCGTCACTGGGCGCAACGCCAAGGACGAACTGATCGAGATCGCCGACCTCGTGACCGAGATGACAGAGATCAAGCACCCGTTCCGCTCCGGCGTGAAGGCGCAGGCTGGTATCGAGTTTTAGACAGGGCCACCTCACACGGCGCTGCGCGCCACCCTCTCCCCGAAGCGGCGAGGGAAAAGGGTGGAATTCTTTTGTGCGCTCTGGCCAGTCGATCCTAAGATCGGCTCGCTTGGGCAACCGCCGGAGTCCAACTGCGCGGCTTGACGCGTGATATGTTATTTAGTTACATCCCCTGCGACTGAAGCGCTGGAGTTTCCAATTGAGCTTTGCCCAGCTGAGCGCCGCCACCCGCGTGGCGGTCGCCCTCATTGTTGCCGCCGCGATCTGGGCCCTCCTGTGGGGACTGCTGTGAGCGATGCGATCCGGCTCAGCGATCTGACGCTCGGCTATGACGGGCATCCAGCGGTGCATCACCTCGACGGCGCGTTTGCGACCGGGTCGCTGACGGCGATCGTCGGACCGAACGGCTCGGGCAAGTCGACGCTGCTGAAGGGCATCATGGGGACGCTGGCGCCGCTTGGCGGCTCGATCGCCCGGGACGCCGTGGAGATCGCCTATCTGCCGCAGAGCGCCGAGATCGACCGCAGCTTTCCAGCGACCGTGGCGGAGCTGATCGGGCTCGGGCTGTGGAAACGGCGCGGACTGTTTGGCGGGCTGACGGCCGCTGATCGCGAGCAGCTCGCGGCGGCCCTCAATGCGGTGGGGCTCGAGGGGTTCGCGCGACGGCCGATCGATACACTGAGTGGCGGGCAGATGCAGCGCGCGCTGTTCGCCCGGGTGCTGGTGCAGGATGCGCCGCTGGTGCTGCTGGACGAGCCGTTCTCGGCGATCGACGAGAAGACCGTTGCCGATTTGATGGCGCTGGTCGGGCGCTGGCATGCCGAGGGCCGCACGGTGATTGCGGTGCTGCACGATTTCGAGCTGGTGCGGCGGCACTTCCCGAGGGCGCTGTTGCTGGCGCGCGAGCCGATCGGCTGGGGCGATACGGCGAGTGTGCTGACAGCGGAAAATCTGCAGCGGGCGCGGGCGATGCCCGAGGCATGGGACGAGCATGCGCCGTGGCACGATGCGACGGCGCACGACCATGCTCACGATCACGGGGAACATGTGCATTGAGCCTCGATCTGTTCTGGGCCCCGTTCGTCGAATTCGCCTTCATGCGGCGAGCGCTGGCGGGCGCAATCATTCTGGCGATCAGCGCCGGGCCGGTCGGGGTGTTCCTAATGTTCCGGCGCATGAGTCTGGCGGGCGATGCGATGAGCCATGCGATCCTGCCGGGTGCGGCGGCGGGGTTTCTTGTGTCGGGCCTCGCGATCCTGCCGATGACCATCGGCGGGTTCGTCGCCGGGCTGGTGGTGGCGCTGCTGGCCGGCGTCGTCTCGCGGGTGACGGCGCAACGCGAGGATTCGAGTCTGGCGGCGTTCTATCTGATCTCGCTGGCGCTCGGCGTGCTGTTGGTCAGTCTCAAGGGGTCCAATGTCGATCTGATGCATGTGCTGTTCGGCACGGTGCTGGCGCTTAATGACGATGCGCTGATCCTGATTGGCGGCGTAGCGAGTGTGAGCCTTGTCGGGCTGGCGCTGATCTGGCGGCCATTGTTCGCCGAATGCCTCGATCCAACTTTCCTGCGCAGCGTCAGCAAGGCCGGACAGCCGGTGCATCTGATCTTTCTGGCGCTGGTGGTGCTCAACCTTGTGGGCGGCTTTCAGGCACTGGGGACGCTGCTGGCGGTCGGGCTGATGATGCTGCCGGCAGCGGCAGCGCGGTTCTGGGTAAGAAGCATCGAGGCTGTCGCCGGCGTTGCGGTGCTGTTCGGCATCGCGGCGGCGTACCTCGGGCTGCTTGGCTCGTACTATCTGGGCGCGGCCTCGGGCCCGGCGATCATCCTCGTCGCCGGCGCGATCTATCTGGTTTCCCTCGTGTTCGGGCGTCGCGGCGTGGTGTTCAGCCGCGTTGCGCCGGCGCGACACCGCATAGCTTAGGAGTGTTGCCGTGAAATCCTGCCTCGTCGTCGCCACTCTTGCGCTGATGGCTACACCGGTCGCCGCAGCACCGCTGCGCGCCGTTGCCAGCTTCTCGATCCTCGGGGACATGGTGAAAAGCGTCGGCGGCGACCGGGTGGAAGTGACGACCATCGTCGGGCCGAACGCCGACAC
The DNA here is from genome assembly GCA_039934955.1 of Devosia sp. Classification (GTDB taxonomy): domain Bacteria; phylum Pseudomonadota; class Alphaproteobacteria; order Rhizobiales; family Devosiaceae; genus Devosia_A. Next base: position 12,241 of record JBDTLB010000061.1, on the reverse strand, counting down.
GCATGTCTATGAGCCTAAGCCGAGCGATGCGGCGGCGGTGGCCAAGGCGCAGATCTTCTTCGTCAACGGGCTGGGCTTTGAGGGCTGGATGGACCGCTTCGTGCAGTCCACCGGCTACACGGGTCCGTTGATCGTGGCGAGTGACGGGGTGAAGTCGCACGACTTCGTCGATGACGGGAAGACCGTGACCGATCCGCATGCGTGGCAGAGCCTCGCCAATGGCCTGCTCTATGTCGAGAATATCGCGAAGGGCCTCTGCGGCGTCGATGCCGACGGCTGCGCCACCTACGAAGCCAACGCCAAGGCCTATGCGCTGCAGATCAGCGCACTCGATGCGAGTGTCAAGGCCGACATCGCGGCGGTGCCCGAAGCCAGGCGCAAGGTGATCACCACGCATGACGCGTTCCTCTATTTCGGTGGTGAGTATGGCGTGACGTTTCTGGCGCCGGTGGGCATCAGCACCGATGCCGAACCGTCGGCGATGGGCGTCGCCAAGCTGATCCGCCAGATCAGGAGCGAGGGAGTGAGCGCATTGTTCATCGAGAACATGAGCGATGGACGTTTGATCCAGCAGATCGCCAACGAAACCGGCGTCAAGATGGGCGGCGAGCTTTACGCGGATGCCCTGGCGGAACCCGAGCAGGGGGCGGCGACCTATCTCGACATGTTCAAGCATAATATTGCGCTGCTGGTGCCGGCGATGCAGGGAAAGTAGGATCGAGCCATGGCGCATTCGCACGCAGGACACGACCACGTCTGGGCCGACGATCTGACCCGCAACCAGGAACTGGTGCTGGGCGCTCTCGCGCATGCAGAGGCGCCGCTATCGGCCTACGACATTCTCGACAAGCTGCGTGGCGACGGGCTGCGGGCGCCGCTGCAGATTTACCGGGCACTCGACAAGCTCACCGAGCGCGGGTTGGCGCACCGGCTGGAATCGCTCAATGCGTTCGTCTGCTGTGCCGATGCGCACTGCCATGAGAGCGGCAGCATTGCGTTCGCGATCTGCGAGGGGTGCGGCAAGGTCGAGGAATTCGCCGAGCCGGTGATCGAGAGTAAGCTCAGGGGCTGGAGTAAGACGTCGGGGTTCGTGCCGTCGCGGATGACGATCGAGTTACGCGGACTGTGCAAGGGCTGCGTGGCTAGCTTGCCCGCTTGAGCTCGGCCGGCTTTGCCGGCGCGAGGACGAGTTGCGCCAACGCTGCGATCGGCATCGGCGGCGCCAGCAATGCTCCCTGAAATTCACGGCATCCCTGCCGCAGCAGCCGCGACGCCTGTTCCTTGCGCTCGATGCCGGTTGCGGCGAGGGTCAGGCCCGCGGCATGAGCTGTATCGATCGAGGCAGCGAGGTATGCGTCGTGCGTGGGCCCGCTCTCGAGATTGGCGACCAGCGATTTCGACAGACGTGCGCGATCGGCGAGACGAGCGTCCAGGTAACTGGCAGCAGCGGACCCGATGGCAAATTCGTTCAGTGCGATCAGGATGCCACGCTGGCGCAGATCGGCGATCGGTTCGCGCAGTTGCGCCACTCCGGGCAGTAGCGGTGCGTCGATCGCAAGCTGCAGCCGCTGGGCGGGGAACTTGGTGGCGGCGAGCGTGCCGACAATCTTTTCGACGAATGCTGTGGTCAGGAGTTGCGTCGGGGTGACCGACAGCGTCAGCGTGAGACCCAGCAACGGCGCGATTTCGCCGGTGGCGTGACGGATCGCGAGCGGGCCGATACGATCGAACAGGCGGGCGCGATTGAACGGCGTCAGTTCCTCCTGCAACAGCAGGCTGCCATCGGGCCTGGTCCAGCGCAGCAGCACGTCAACTCCCAGCATGGTCTGAGCGCGCAGATCGAAGATCGGCTGATACTCGATGCTGAACGCGGCGGCTGTGATGCCGTCGATCGGACCGGTGAGTTCGGGATCGGCCAGGTCAGCGGGACGATCGTCGGTGCGGCGGGCGGCCGACGGAGCAGAGGTGATTTTCTTGGCGACGGCCCCGACCGCGGCGACGTGGGGCGAAGCGACGGCGACCAGGCGCCGCAGCATGGCGCGACGCAACATTCGGAGGCCGAAGGCTAGCAGGGCGCCCATGACGAGGAAGACCAGCGCCGCCATCAGCACGGCATGGTTGAAAGCAGAAACGCCCGGCCGGTTTGCGTGCCATGCCAGAGTACCGGCGACCTTGCCGTCTGCGTCTGACAGATCGATCGAAGAGGCACCCGGGTCGACCGTCGTGGTCAGCTGTGGCAGCGGCGTCTGATAGCGCACCGCCATGTCCTGCAGCAGGTTCGTGGTCAAATGCCGCGAGATCCACAGAATGCGCCGCGCCTCGCGCGGTACGGCTATCTGGCTATGTGTTTTGTGGATGCTGATGGCGGCGAGGCCGGCGGTGCCGTCATGGTCGGTCGCGAAGCCGCTGACCGTGGTGGCATCCGTGGTCGCAATGATCCCCTTGTCGAGTTTGAGCAGCATGGCGGCCGCCGCCGGGTAACGACTTGTGATGTTGCCCTCAATAGGACCGGTCCCGTCTTCGCCGAACACTATGGCGCCGGACTGGTCGGTCACCAGAACGTTGTCGTAGCTCCGGCCGAGCCGGACGGTGGCGCCCCATGTGTTGTCCATCCAGGCGGGATCGGGCTGGATAACGACATTTAGATAGGCCTCATCCCAGGTGCCTTCGTCGGAAACGGAGCCGGCGAGATCGTTGAGAAATGTGTCGAGCGCAGCGTACATGGCGGTGATGCCGCGGCTGTCTTCGATGCGGTCGATTTCACCGACCATGCTGGCAAGCAAGGCGATGACGACGACGATGCTCAGCACGTAGAGCCCGAATGCAGGAAGCGCTATGCCGAGGGCAAAGGCCCGCAGCGGCTTGACGCCGAATGATGCAATTTGAGCCGCAGCATTGCCGGGCGCGGTCGGTGCTGGTTTGTCCGGGCTCTTTGGCAAGCCGCTTGGTTCCTCGTCAAATGAGCGGAAACCCTAGCAAATCTGGCTTAATTTCACGCTAAACCGGGAAAATCAATGTCCGCCAAGCGCTTGCGCGCGCTAGACGACCGCGGCCGCGCGCTTGGCGAGACGCGCCCTGATGTGTTCCACGTCGGCGCGCGGCGTCGCGGCGAACAGCGCTTTGGTGTAGGCGTGCTGCGGATTGGCGAACACGGCTTGCCGCGTCCCCTGCTCCACCACATCGCCCAGATACATCACCATGACGTCGTCGGCGATGTAGCGCACGACCGACAGATCGTGGCTGATAAACACGTAGGTCAGTTGGAACTCGTCCTGCAAATCGGCGAGCAGATTTAGGATTTGCGCCTGCACCGACAGATCGAGCGCCGATACGGGCTCGTCGAGGATGAGCAGCGACGGATTGAGCATCAGAGCGCGGGCGATGGCGATGCGCTGGCGCTGGCCGCCCGAGAACATATGCGGATAACGATTGAAATGCTCGGGGCCGAGGCCGACCTTGGTCAGCATCTGGCGCGCACGGTCCTCGCGCTCAGAGGCGGGCATGTCGGTGTTGATGACCAGCGGCTCAGCCAGCACGTCGCCGATCTTCTGGCGCGGATTGAGCGAGCCGTAGGGGTTCTGGAAAATCATCTGCACCTTGCGGCGCAACGGCTTGCTGACGCCGGTCTTGCTGATGTCGACGCGTTCGCCGTCGATGAAAAGCTCGCCCGACGTGGGCGCGTCGATGAGCGTCAGGATGCGCGCAAGCGTAGACTTGCCGGAGCCTGACTCGCCGACGATGGCGAGGGTCTTGCCCTTCTCGACCTTGAGCGACGCATCCTTGACGGCATGGGTAACCCGGGCTGGGCTGAAGAGAGTGCCGCCGGTCCGATAGTCGCGGACGATGTGGCGGGTTTCGAGAACCGGCGTCGTCATACCGCTGACTCGGGGCTGTAATCGCCAATCGTCGGCAGACGATCGCCGGTGGCGTTGTCAGGCAGGGCCGAGAGCAAGGCGCGGGTGTAGGGAGAAGTGGGCGCCTCGAAGAGGGTCAGGACGTCGGACTCCTCCATCTTGTGGCCGCGGTATTGCACGATGACGCGATCGGCAGTCTCGGCGACGACGCCGATATTGTGGGTGATCATGATCAGCGCCATGCCGTGCTGCGCCTGCAAGCCAACCAGCAGATCCAGGATCTGCTTTTGGATGGTGACGTCGAGCGCGGTGGTCGGCTCGTCGGCGATCAGCAGCTTAGGGTTACAGGCGATGGCCATGGCGATCATGATACGCTGGCACTGGCCGCCCGACATCTGATGCGGGAAAGAGCGGAGATGCCTCTCGGGATCGGTGATGCCGACCTGCTCGAGCAGTTCGGTGGCGCGGGCATGACGCTGCTGCTTGTCCATACCCAAGTGGAAGCGCAGCACCTCTTCGATCTGAAAGCCGGCGGTGAAGCACGGATTGAGCGACGCCACCGGCTCCTGGAAAATCATCGCGATATCGCGGCCGACGATTTTGCGCTTCTCGGCTGGCGACATGTGGAGCATGTTCTTGCCGTCGAATTCCATCACGTCGGCGGTGACAGTGGCGGAAGGAGGCAAAAGGCCCATCAACGCCAGCATCTCGACCGACTTGCCCGAACCCGACTCGCCGACGATGGCGAGGACTTCACGGGCGTCGACGCTGAGATCGATGCCTTGCACGGCATGGAAGAGCCCGACCGAGGTATCGAACGAAACGGTAAGATTGCGGATGTCGAGGAGCGGCATCAGCTTCTCTTGAGCTTGGGGTCGAGCGCGTCGCGCAGGCCGTCGCCCATCAGATTGATGGCGAGCACGGTAACGAGGATGCACAGGCCCGGGAACGTCACGACCCAGGGCGCGCGCTGGATGAACTCGCGGGCATTGGCCAGCATCGTGCCCCACTCCGGCGTAGGCGGCTGCGCGCCGAGGCCGAGGAAGCCGAGCGCTGCGGCGTTGAGGATGGCGTCGGAAAAACTCAGCGTCGCCTGAACGATGAGCGGCGCCAAGCAATTGGGGAGGATGGTGACGACCATCAGGCGAAAATGTCCGGCGCCAGCGAGCTTGGCAGAGGTCACGTATTCGCGGCTCTTTTCGGCCATCACGGCGGCGCGCACCAAACGGGCAAAGAAGGGCTGCAGCGTCAGCGCGATGGCGAGCATGGCGTTGATGAGTCCGGGGCCGAGCACGGTGACTAGGACCAAAGCGAGCAGCAGCGGCGGGAAGGCGAGGATCAAATCCATGATGCGCATGATGACGACATCGACCCAGCCGCGGAAATAGCCGGCGACCAGACCGAGGGTGATGCCGCCAACCACCGAGAGGGCAACGACGAAGGCGCCGATCAACAGCGAGAAGCGGGCGCCGTGGATGAGACGGGAGAGAACGTCGCGACCGACCGGGTCGGTGCCAAGCAGGAACGACGGATTGCCCCCTGGAGCCCAGGCGGGCGGGAGGAGGAAGAACTGCTTGTACTGCTCAATCGGATCGTGCGGCGCGATGAGTGGCGCGAACAGCGCGACGAGGACGAGCAGCACGAAGACAAAGAGACCTATGACGGCGCCACGGCTCTGCGAGAAATAGTGCCAGAATTCACGCAGGCCACCAAAGCGGCGGGCGTTGACGATCGGCGCAATCTCGGTGGTCTCGGCCATCTCACTGCACCCGAATGCGCGGATTGATGACCGCATAGAGGAGGTCGATGATGAGATTGACCGCCATGACGATGAGCGCGATCAGCAGCAGGCCGGACTGCACGACGACGTAGTCGCGTTTGAAGATGGAATCGACCATCCACTTACCGATGCCGGGCCAGGCAAAGATCGTCTCGGTGAGAATTGCGCCGGCGAGCAGTACGCCGACCTGTAGTCCGATGGTCGTGACCACGGGGATCAGCGCATTGCGCAGAGCGTGGACGCCAACGACGCGGAAACTCCGAAGGCCTTTGGCGCGGGCGGTGCGGACATAATCCTCGCCCATGACCTCAAGCATCGCCGAGCGCGTTTGTCGGGCGATCACGGCGAGCGGGATGGTGCCGAGGACAATTGTGGGCAGCACCAGGTGGGAGAAAGCCGACTGGAAGGCGCCCTTCTGGCCCGACAACAGGCTGTCGATCAGCATCGAGCCGGTGATCGGCTTGAAGAAATACTGAACGTCGATGCGGCCTGAAACGGGAGTCCAGTGCAGATAGCCCGAAAAGAAGATGATGAGCAGCAGGCCCCACCAGAAGATCGGCATCGAATAGCCGATCAGCGCTGTCCCCATTAGCCCCTGATCGATCCAAGTGCCGCGCCGGGTGGCGGCAAAAATTCCAGCCGGGATGCCGAGGACGATGGCAAGGATGATAGCGCAGAGCGATAGCTCGACCGTCGCCGGGAACAACAACATGAACTCCCGGATCACCGGCGTATGGGTGGCTATGGAGCTGCCGAAATCGCCGTGCAGGATATTCCAGATGTAGCTGAAATATTGTTCCCAGATCGGACGGTCGAAGCCAAACTGCACCCTCAACTGCTCGTAGCGGGCGGCTGTGACGCCGTGCTCGCCGGCGAGGGCCAAGATCGGATCACCGGGCAGCAGGCGCACAAAACCGAACGAGCAGATGGTAATCCCGATCAGGGTCGGGATGATCAGCAGGAGCTTGTTGAGGAAGTAACGGAACATGGTCCTGGAATAAAAGGGACGGCGCCGGTTTCCCGGCGCCGTCCGTTACAATCGTTATTCGGTGACGTCGACGTCGTCGAAGCGATGCAGGCCAAGCGGATCCTGCAAGAAGCCCGAGACCTTCTTGTCGGTGACGACATAGGTCTGCGAGTGAGCCAGGAGGAACGCCGGAGCTTCCTTGGCGAAGATCACCTGCGCGTCTTCATAGAGCTTGCTGCGAGCCGCCATGTCGGAGGTCTTCTTGGCGTCCTGGATGTCCTTTTCGAAATCCTTGTTGCACCAGCTCGAGTAGTTGGAGACGCCAACTGCCGAGCAGGAGAAGAGGGTCGCAAAGAAGTTGTCTGGATCGCCATTGTCACCAGACCAGCCGATCTGGAAAGCACCAGGACGGTCGGCTTTCTTGCCGTCGGCGCGGTACTTGGTCCATTCTTCGGTGGTGATGTTGGCGGTGACGCCGACCTTCGCCCAATCGGCCTGGATCAGTTCGGCAGCGCGGGAGAAGTTGGGATTGTACGGACGCGAGCGGTCCGAAGCCCAAAGGTCGATCGAGGTCACGCCGTTGGCGGCGAGCACCTTCTTGGCTTCATCCGGATTGTAGGCGTCGGCCTTCACGTCCTTGTTCCACGACCACATGGTCGGCGGGATCAGGTTCTCGGCCGGAATGGCGCCGGCTTCCTGGAACAACGCCTTGATCAGCGCGTCCTTGTCGATGGCCTGGTTGAGGGCGTGGCGGACTTCGGCCTTGTCGAACGGCGCCTGGGTGGTGTTGTAGCTCATGTAGCCGATGTTGAGGCCGGCCTGGCTCAGCACGACGAGATTGGTGTCGGCCTTGGCGGCAGGAACGTCAGCAGGGTTGGGGTAGGCCATCACGTCGCATTCGCCGGCCTGCACCTTCTGGAGGCGCGTGGTCGCATCGGGCGTGATCGAGAAGATCAGATCGTCGATCTTCTGCTTGCCCTTGTAGTAGTTGTCGAAGGCCTTGTAACGGATCGTTGCGTCGAGCTGATAGTCGACGAAGGTGAACGGGCCGGTGCCGATCGGCTTGGCGGCGTAGTCCGCCATGGTGCCGGCGGCCTGCAGCTTGTCGGCATATTCCTTGGACATGATCGAGGCAAAGTCCATGCCTAGATTGGCGAGCATCGGCGCGTTCGGCTCGGTCAGCGTGAGCTGCACGGTCAGGTTGTCGATCTTCTTCCACTCTTTGGTAAACTTCGGCATGTCCATGCCGACGTAATAGTCATAGCTGAGGTTCGGCAGATAGGTGAACCACGGCGACTTGTCGTCCTGCTGGCGCGTGAACGAGAAGATCACGTCATCAGCGTTGAGGTCGCGGGTCGGGGTAAAGTAATCCGTAGTCTGGAACTTGACGCCGGGATGCAGATGAAAGGTGTAGGTCAGGCCGTCGGCCGAAATATCCCAGCTGTCGGCGAGGCCGGGCTCGAGTTCGGTCGAGCCGTGCTTGAATTCGACGAGGCGGCTGTACACGGTGCGCGAGCTTGCATCGAAGTCGTTGCCACCCGTCGTGGTGCCGGGATCGAAGTTGGCCGGCGACGCTTCCGAGCAGTAAACCAGCGTCTTGGCGTAAGCGCTGCCACCGAGCACGACAGATAATGCCGCGGCGGTGAGCAGGATATTCGCGATTTTCATGAGGGTGTCTCCCGAAGATTATTGCGCCCCGAGCGTTTTTCGCCCCGAGCTTGGTTCGCAACAAAGCGTTTTTCGGGAGGCCACGCAACGGGAATATTCGTCTACAGGCTTGTCCGGTAACGCGGTTTTCGCCCTGATGGCGGCGCCGGGAGCCAGCTTGGCGCGCTAAGCGGTTGTGTGGTTTGACCAAATGGTCAATTGCTCTCAGGGTGAGGGAGAGAACATGGGTGTCCGAGTTGCGACAATCACACTGGTGGTTGACGAGTATGATCGCGGGATCGCGTTCTACCGCGACGCGTTGGGGCTTGAGTTGCTGGAAGACACCGATATGGGCAGAGGCAAGCGTTGGGTTGTGCTCAGCGGCCCAGGAGGCGCCCGGCTGCTGCTGGCGAAGGCAGTGGATGAGCGGCAGCGGGCGGCGATCGGCGACCAGATGGGCGGGCGCGTCGGGTTCTTCCTGGAGACCGACGATTTTGCACGCGATCACGCAGGCTTCATCGCGCGCGGGGTGCATTTCCGCGAGCAACCGCGCCAAGAATCGTATGGGATCGTGGCGGTGTTCGACGATCCGTTCGGCAATGGCTGGGATTTGATCGAGCCCAAAAGTACGGAGAGCTGACAAATGACCATCCGCCGCCTCGGGTGCACCGATCTTATAATCGAGCCGCTGATCTTCGGCTGCAACGTGCTGGGCTGGACGCTCGACGAAGCGGCGGCGTTCCGGGTGCTCGACGCTTACGCGGCGGCGGGGTTCACGGCGCTCGACACGGCCGACGTTTACGGCAAGGGCAAGTCGGAAACGATCCTGGGCAATTGGATGAAGGCCCGCGGCAACCGCGACAGCCTGCTGGTGTTCACCAAGATCGGCGCGGACTCCGGTCAGGGGCGGCGCGACCTCAGTGCCAAGTGGATCGCCGAGGGCGTCGAGCAATCGCTGAAGCGGCTGCAGACCGACCGCATCGATCTCTACCAGAGCCACTGGCCGGACGCGGCGACGCCGCAGGCGGAAACGCTCGAGGCGTTCGACCGGCTGATCAAGGCCGGCAAGGTCCGCTACATCGGCTCGTCCAATCAGGATTCAGCAATGCTGAACGAGGCGCTGGCGATTTCGAAGCAGGCTGGGCTGGCGCGATACGAGACCATCCAGAACGAATTCAATCTCTACGACCGCTCGGACTTCGAGGGGGCGGTGCAGGATCTCTGCGTCAACGAGCAAGTCTCGGGTATCGGCTATTTCAGCTTGGCGCGCGGGTTTCTCGCCGGCAAGTATCGGAGCGTCGCAGACGCGGACAAGTCGCCGCGGGGCAAGGGCGCGGTAGAGAAATACCTCAACCCCCGCGGGCAGCGCATCCTCGACGCGCTCGATGCGGTGGCGAAGCGCAACAACACGACCCCGGCGGCGGTGACCATTGCGTGGATCGCGGCGCAGCCGGGCGTCGGAGCTCCGATCGCGTCAGCAACATCGGCTGAGCAGTTGAAGAGCCTGACCGATGGGGCACGGATGACGCTGGCCGACGCGGACCTCAAGGAACTGACGGCGGCCGGCAAGTAGCAGGCCTCAGGCGACGAGATAGCCGCCGTCGACCGGCAGAACGGCGCCGGTGATGTAGGCGGCGAGCGGCGAGCAGAGGAACAAGGCCGCCGGCGCGATGTCGGCGGGCGTGCCCCAGCGGCCGAGCGGCATGCGGGACAATAGCTCGGCATTGCGGGCTGGATTGGCGCGCGGCACCTCGGTCATTGCGGTCTCGATCCAGCCGGGGGCGAGCGCGTTGACGCGGATGTTCTCGCTGGCAAAAGCAACCGCCAGCGATTTGACGAGACCGACAACGCCGGCCTTGCTGGCCGTGTAGGCCGGCGCGTGTGGGGCGCCAAAGAACGAGAACATCGAGCCGATGCCGAGGATCGCGCCACCGGCGAGTTTGGGGCGAAACGCGGTCGCCACACGCATCAAGCCGGTCAGGTTGATGTCGAGGGCGGTCTCAAAACCATCCAACGTCCACTCGGCAGCGCGCAGATTGACGCCGGCGGTATCGACGAGGGCCGTGGCCGAGGAAAATTGTGCGGCGTAGTCGTTGACGGCGGCGGTGCTGCGGACGTCGAGTTTTGAGAACGATATTCCAGTTGCGGTCGCGGCGGCGACTTCTGCATCGGTAGCGCCGGTCGCGTGGACGATAGCACCAGCGTCACGGAGGGCGGTCGCGATGGCGAGGCCGATGCCGGAGGTACCGCCGATGACGATGGCGGTTTTGTTGGTGTAGAACTCACTGGCCCAGTGACTCATCGGACGAACTGCTCGACGTAGGCGGCGCCAAGACCGACGGCAGCATAGTGGCGCTTGCACATGTCGATCTTGGTGAAGACGTCCTCGAAGCCGATCTGCTTATTGGCCTTGTCGAGATAGACCATGCAGCCGGAGATGTTGAAGAACGTGATCATCTCGGCGCAGTCCTCGGGCACGGTAAGAGTGTGGATCTCGCCCGGCGGTTCGAAGACGTACGAGCCGGTTTCCGCCACCCAATCGTGTTCGAGATAGTACCAGCGGCCCTTGATGACATAGCCATGAACGGGCGCCGGATGGAGATGGCGGCTCAGGACGCCGGCACGGCGGACGCGCAGCAGATTGCACCACTGGCCCTGCATGGTGTTGAGCAGCAGCGGCCGGAACCAGACGCCTTCGGCCTGCGGCACCCAGATACGCTCGTCCTCGGGGACGGCACGAATCTGGGCTTCTTTGGCGGCGAGTGGATGGGCGGAACCGTTGAGCGTGTCGTACATGGTGGAGAGTCCTTTTGCGGCAGGGTGCCCGACGCGGGGGAGTGCGGTCAATGCGAGTGGAGGCATGGTGCCGTGGGGTGCAGTGGACGATTAGCTCCATTGCCGGACTCGGCAAGCAAGCATTGCAAGCGCAAAAGACACGGAGGGATGTAGATGGTTTCGTCCCGAGGAGTCTGAATTGACCACACCTGCCCCAATCAGCACCGGCGCGCAAAAGACTGCCTTGGCGGTTATCTTCGCGGTTGCCGCCGGCCATATGATCAATGACGTGATGCAGTCGCTGCTGTCGGCGATTTACCCGATCCTGAAGCAGAGCTATGGGCTCGACTTCGTTCAGATCGGGTTGCTCACCCTCACCTTCCAGGTCACGGCGTCGCTGCTGCAACCGGTCATCGGCATCTACACAGACAAGCGGCCTTTGCCCTATTCGATAGCGGCGGGCATGGGCTCGACGCTGGTCGGGCTCGTGGTGCTGGGCTTTGCGCGCGACTATTGGCTGCTGCTGGTGGGCTCGGCTCTGATCGGGCTCGGTTCGGCGGTGTTCCATCCGGAAAGCTCGCGCGTGGCGAGGCTGGCGTCGGGCGGGCGGCATGGCTTTGCGCAATCGACGTTCCAGGTGGGCGGCAATCTTGGTTCGTCCATCGGCCCATTGCTGGCCGCATTCGTAGTGCTGCCGCACGGGCAAAGCTCGGTGGCGTGGTTCGCCGTGGCGGCCTTTGTCGGCATGGTGCTGCTGAGCTGGGTTGGGCGGTGGTATGCCGAACACCGGCGCAGCACGGCTGGCCGGCCGGCGGTGAGCATGGTGCTGCCGTTCGACCAGCGGACGACGGTGATCGCCTTGATCGTGCTGGCGACACTGACCTTTACCAAGAACATCTATATGGCGGGGATATCGAGCTACTACACGTTCTACGTGATCCATAAATTCGCCGTGACGGTGCAGCAGAGTCAGATCCTGCTGTTCGTGTTCCTTGGCGCGTCGGCCGTGGGAACATTTATCGGCGGGCCGATCGGCGATCGCTGGGGCGCGCGCTTCGTGATCTGGTTCTCGATCCTCGGCGTCGTGCCGTTCACGCTGGCGCTGCCCTATGCCGACTACAATTGGACCATTGTCCTGTCGGTGCTGATCGGACTGATCTTCTCATCGGCGTTCCCGGCGATCGTGGTGTTCGCGCAGGAACTCATGCCGGGACGGAT
>JBDTLB010000060.1:0-25180 GCA_039934955.1 Devosia sp. | reverse complement strand
GCTGCAAACGAGCCTCCAGAGATGATCCAGATCGAGGCGTTGATCGGCAGCCTCCGCGACGAGATCGCCAGACTTCGTCGCGATGGGATAAGTGATGACCAGATCGCCACTTTGATCACGCAAGGCGGAGCCGAGACTACTCCAGGGTCGCCGCCCGACAGTCGCGATAAGACTGCCCGGTGGCGGCCATTTTCCACTCGATCGGCCCCGAGGCACTGCGACCGGCAATGATCGTCGCTGCCGCACTGGGGCTATCACTCGCACCGCCACCCGGTTACGGTCTATGTTACTGAGGGCGTCTCTACGCTGGCCCTCGACGGACACGAGCCGATCGAGATCTGCGCCGGCCAAGCCTTTGTGGAGCCGGCCCACACGTTCGCATGACCGGACGCAACCTTGGTACTAAACTAACCCACATGGCCCTGTTCTTCGTCTGCGATCCTGAGACACCATTCGCAGACGGCAGGCTGTCAACTTCTCGGAGAACGACATTTGCTAACGACGTATGAGCTGCAGGGGGATCGTCTCGTTGTTCGATCGGCCAACCTCGAGCCGGAGGATGCGCGCGTCGTCTGGATCGATATGCTCGACCCTGCTGCCGACGAGGATTTGAGTGTTGAAAATCTCCTCGGCATCAACATTCCGTCTAAGGCGGAGATGGAAGAAATCGAGCTGTCCAATAGGCTTTACCAGGAGGACGGCGCCGAATTTATGACGGTCACGGCTTTGGCCGGTCTCAGTTCTTCGCGACCATCCAAGACGCCCATCACTTTCATCTTGAAAGCCGAGACGCTGGTCACGGTTCGCTATTCTGAACTCAAGCCATTCGACGCGTATCTGGCGCGCGCGACACGGACGAACGGCACCCCCTGCAGCACGGGCGAAGCCGTCATGCTTGGCATCGTCGAAGCGCTCATCGACCGAACCGCCGACGCGTTGGAGCAAATCGGCAACGACGTCGATGGCCTGTCGCGCAGCGTCTTTGACAAGCGAGAAGCGAGTACCAAGGCGCAGCAGCGCGATCTAGAAACCATTATCCAGACCGTTGGCCGCAAAAGCGACCTGCTGACCATGCTACAGGAGAGTCTCGTCAGCATCGCGCGCCTCGCGGCCTTTCACACCCCCGCAAAGGGGGCAGCGGCGCAAGATGAGGTACACATGGTCGTACTCATCGAGCGAGACGCGGCCGCACTCGGTGATCACGCGCGGGCTCTGTCGGGGCGAATGAGCTTCCTCCTCGACGCGACGCTCGGGTTGATCAACCTGCAGCAGAACCAGATCATCAAAATTGTGTCGGTCGCGGCTCTGGTGTTTCTGCCGCCAACGCTGGTGGCGTCGATCTATGGGATGAACTTCCACAACATGCCCGAGCTTGGCTGGGACTGGGGCTATCCAATGGCTCTGGGCATGATGATCCTCTCGGCAGTCCTGCCCTACCTATTCTTCAAGAGGCGAGGCTGGCTCTAGCGTGGTCCGGCGCTGTGACTGGTGACCCAATGAAACCAAACTTGAGCATGCGAGTTCTTGAGACATCAGGCGCCTCCAACCTGATCTCGCTAGTAACAACAGCGACACGAGTAGCCCCGCACCGCCCCTTGCGGGGCTCCGTGTTAGTGGCGGTCGGAGCAGCGGTGCGACCCGCCAGAAGCGCAGATAAGCTGAAATCGAGCGGTTCGCCAACTCTCGCCCAATATGATCCACCGTGGACGCCATGGTTCATGAGGCGCAATGAAGTGACGATTCAATTGCACCCACTCCCTCACTTCGGATGCGGCTGGAATAGCGTTGGTAGGGTGATGTCGCCCGGCGGATCATTGATTACGCTCGCGCAATAGGGCCGGCAGGTCGTTGGTGCATTGAGCGAGTGCTGCGATCCAGTCGCGCCTGCAACATGCAGGCGCCTACGATTTGTGTGGGGGTTGGCCAAGTTCTCAACATTTTATGCGTTTTCGTTTGGTTAGCGATAGTCGGCGCAATCGGCGACCGTGCCGAGGACTTGCGGAAGCTGAGGCTGTCGAGCGCTCGCAGCGCGGGCGCGCCGTTCGAGGAGGGCGCCGAGGATCGCGAGCGCCATGTCCGAATGACGGCCTTCGGCGCTGTCGTCCAGCCAATCGGGAAGCTCGGGGAAGCGGGTCAGCGTGCAGAGCCACTCGCCATTGTCGCGGCACAGCCGCTGAATGCTCCAGAGCGGGGCTTCGAGCGGAAGGAGTTCGAGCGCAGCGTCGCACCACGCCTCGTCGACGACGAGGCGATCGAGGCGCGATGTCTTTCCTGTCTGGCCCAACATCCTCAGCCGATCGCTCGCGGCAAACAGTGCGACGAACAGCGAGGCGGATGGCCTGGCAGCGTGGGCGAGCTTTCGGGCGAGGCTACCGGTTTCAGTTGAGTAGGCAAATTCGGTGGACATGTCCTTGTCTCCATGACCCTGAGGCCGAGACAAATGTGCTCCGACGGGGCATAGGGATTCGAGATGGCCGAATGGCCTTCGTCATAGAGGCGGCATAGGAATTGAGTCATCGCTTGACGTGCATCAGGTCGGTGGGGGGCAGCGTTGTCCTTATAGGATTCCTATACGGCAGGCATCGCGTCCGACTCGAATTCCTATGTCGTATGTGAAATTTCAGAGGCCGCGCCGAAAAGCCCGCGACGAGCGTCTAGTGCGCTGCCTTTGGGCGTGACGGGTCGACGAGGCAGGCTCAACGGCGGCGGCCGCCACACCTATAGGAGCACGCCATGATGGACGTGATCGTTCTGGGCATCGCCCTCATCTTCTTCGCTGTAACCATCGCCTACGCCTACGCCTGCGATAGGCTCTAGGGAGGCCACAATGATCTTCGATTACGCCCTCGCGGGCATCGTGATGGTGGGGTTGTTGGTTTATTTAACCTACGCCCTGCTTCGGCCTGAAAAGTTCTGACGGAGGACAATCATGACCGCCATCGGCTGGCTGCAAATTCTGGCGTACTGCGCCATCATCGTGGTGCTCACACCGTTCGTCGGCAACTACATGACTCGGGTTTTCAACGGCGAACGTACCTGGCTTACCCCAGTCCTGCGTCCGGTTGAATCGGCAATTTACTGGGCTGGTGGCGTTGATGCCAACAAAGAGCAGAGCTGGCTAACCTATACGGTGGGAATGCTACTGTTCCACGTCGGCGGCTTCGCCATTCTTTACGCCTTGCTGCGTCTGCAGCAGGTTCTGCCGCTCAACCCCGCGGGCATAGGGGCGGTCGCACCTGACCTCTCGTTCAACACCGCGATCAGTTTTATCACCAACACCAACTGGCAGAATTACGGCGGCGAATCCACGCTCTCATATCTCACCCAGATGCTCGGCCTCGCGCTCCAGAACTTTCTGTCGGCCGCGACCGGCATCGTGCTTGCGGTCGTCCTGATCCGCGGCTTTGCCCGTCACTCGACGAAGACGATCGGCAATTTCTGGGTCGATATCACCCGCTGCACACTCTACATCCTGCTTCCCATCTGCATCGTCTTCACGCTGTTCCTCGTGTGGCAGGGTATTCCGCAGACCCTCGGCGCTTACGTGCAGGCGACCACACTGGAAGGTGCCCAGGAGACCATCGCGGTGGGGCCGGTGGCTTCGCAGGTCGCAATCAAGATGCTGGGCACCAATGGCGGCGGATTCTTTAACGCCAATGCTGCGCACCCGTTCGAGAACCCGACGGCGCTATCCAACTTCATCCAGATGCTGTCGATCTTCGTATTAGGCGCCGGACTCACCAATGTCTTCGGCCGCATGGTGGGCAATCAGCGCCAGGGCTGGGCGATCTTTTCGGTTATGGGTGTGTTGTTCCTCGTCGGTGTCCTTGTCTGCTACTGGGCCGAGGCCAGCGGCACCAACCTCCTGACTTCGCTAGGGCTGACCGGCGGCAATATGGAAGGCAAGGAGACGCGCTTCGGTATCGTCGGTTCTGCCCTGTTCGCGGTCATAACGACCGCCGCCTCTTGTGGAGCTGTCAACGCCATGCATGACAGCTTCACCGCCCTAGGCGGAATGATCCCGTTGATCAACATGCAGCTCGGCGAGATCATCGTCGGCGGTGTCGGCGCGGGCCTCTACGGCATGCTGCTGTTCGTCATCCTCGCCATATTCGTGGCCGGATTGATGGTCGGTCGTACACCCGAATACATTGGTAAAAAGATCGAGAGCAAAGAGGTGAAGATGGCGATGCTCGCCATCCTCGTTCTGCCGCTGATGATCTTGGGCTGGACGGCCGTGGCGGCCGTGGTGCCGTTCGGCGTCAGCCAGCTTGGCAATGCCGGCCCGCATGGTTTCTCCGAGATGCTCTACCTCTTCACCTCGAGCACTGGAAACAACGGCTCGGCCTTTGGTGGCATTACCGGCAACGCGCTATTCTATAATCTGGCCGGTGCCATGTCGATGTTTGTCGGTCGTTTCTGGATGATCGTGCCGGCGATGGCGATCGCTGGATCGCTCGCCGCCAAGAAGACAGTGCCTGCGTCCGTCGGCACAATCCCCACCACCGGTGGTTTGTTCGTCGGTCTGGTCATCGGTGTGATCCTGATCGTGGGTGGTCTCACTTTCTTCCCGGCGCTTGCCCTCGGACCTATCGTTGAGCATCTCGCGATGACCGCTGGCCAGCTGTTCTGATCGGAGCAACACAATGTCAATCGACACCCCAACCCTTCGCAATCGGTCGCGCACCAGCGCGGTGATTGATCCGGCGATCATCCTGACGGCGATCGGCTCCGCTTTCGCCAAGCTCGATCCGCGCAAGATGGCCAAGAGTCCCGTCATGTTCGTGCTCGAAGTGGTCACCGCCCTGACCACCGTTGTTCTCGTTCGTGACGTTGTGGTCCAGGGGAGCAACCTGGGCTTCGAGTTCCAGATCGTCCTCTGGCTGTGGTTTACCGTTCTCTTCGCGAATTTTGCCGAGGCGATCGCTGAAGGCCGCGGCAAAGCCCAGGCCGATGCCCTGCGCAAGCAGCGAACGCAGACTTCTGCCAAACTGCTGACGGGTGCGGGCCGTGATTTCACCCTGGTGCCCGGCACCAGCCTCAAGGTCGGCGATTTCGTCCTGGTCGATGCCGGGGACGTCATCCCCTCCGACGGTGAGATCGTCGAAGGCGTAGCATCGGTAAACGAGGCGGCGATTACCGGCGAATCCGCACCCGTAGTCCGCGAGTCTGGCGGCGACCGGTCGGCCGTCACAGGCGGCACACAAGTACTGAGCGACTGGATCCGGGTGAGGATCACTGCCGGCGCTGGCTCGACCTTCATCGATCGCATGATTAAGCTGGTCGAAGGTGCAGAGCGGCAAAAGACGCCGAACGAGATCGCCCTCAACATCCTTCTCATCGGCCTCACCATCATCTTCGTGTTCGCTACCGCCACAATCCCGAGTTACGTCGCCTATGCCGGCGGCTCGATATCGATCGTCGTGCTCGTCGCGCTGTTCGTGACGTTGATTCCCACCACCATCGGAGCGCTGCTCTCTGCCATCGGCATCGCCGGTATGGACCGTCTCGTGCGTTTCAACGTGCTCGCCGTCTCCGGCCGCGCCGTTGAAGCTGCAGGCGACGTCGATACATTGCTACTCGACAAGACCGGCACCATCACGCTCGGCAATCGGCAGGCCGCTGAATTCCGCCCCGTTAGGGGGGTCACCGAAGCTGAACTCGCGGACGCAGCGCAAATGAGTTCGCTTGCCGACGAGACACCGGAAGGTCGCTCGATCGTCGTCCTGGCGAAGGAGAAGTACGGCATCCGCGAGCGTCAAATCGGCGAGGTGCAGACCAATTTCATTCCGTTCACTGCACAAAGCCGCATGAGCGGTGTAGAGATCGGTAGCTCGTGGATCCGGAAGGGCGCTGTCGACTCGCTTCTCAAATTCGTCGGCCCCGCGAATAACTCCCGAGAGATCACCGAGATCGCCGACGGCATCGCAAAGGCCGGCGGTACGCCGCTGGCCGTCGCCAAGGATGGCAAACTGCTAGGCGTGATCTACCTCAAGGACATCATCAAAGGCGGTATCAAGGAGCGCTTCGCGGAACTCCGTCGGATGGGCATCCGCACGGTGATGATCACTGGCGACAACCCGCTGACTGCCGCCGCCATAGCCGCCGAAGCGGGGGTCGACGACTTCCTTGCTCAGGCCACTCCCGAGGACAAGCTGCGGCTCATCCGCGACGAACAGGCAAAGGGCAAACTCGTGGCGATGTGCGGCGACGGCACCAACGACGCGCCCGCGCTCGCCCAAGCCGACGTGGGCGTCGCCATGAACACCGGCACGCAGGCCGCCCGCGAGGCCGGCAACATGGTCGACCTCGACTCCAATCCGACCAAGCTCATCGAGATCGTTGAGATCGGCAAGCAGTTATTGATGACCCGTGGCTCGTTGACCACCTTCTCGATCGCCAACGACGTTGCCAAATACTTCGCCATCGTCCCGGCGATGTTCGTGGCCTTCTATCCGCAGTTGCAGGTGCTCAACGTCATGCAGCTGCATTCGCCACAGAGCGCCATTCTATCGGCGATCATCTTCAACGCCTTGATCATCATCGCGCTGATCCCGCTCGCTCTGCGTGGCGTCAAATATCGGGCCGTCGGCGCCGCCCAACTGCTGCGGCGCAATCTGCTGATCTACGGGCTTGGCGGCATCGTGGTCCCTTTCGTCGGCATCAAGGCGCTGGATCTTTTGATCACCGCGCTTCACCTCGCCTGAGGAGTAAATCATGCTCAATCTTATTCGTCCCGCAATCGTCGTTCTGATCGCGCTCACCGTGATCACCGGGCTCGCCTATCCACTGGCGATGACCGCCATCGCCGGTGCGCTGTTCCCCTACCAATCGCAAGGCAGCCTGATCACGCGGGACGGTATTGTCATCGGCTCCGCCCTGATCGGTCAAAATTTCACGACAGAAAAGTACTTCCACGGCCGTCCTTCCGCGACGCTGGGCCCCGATCCGGCCGATGCGACCAAGACCACGCTGCTGCCGTACAACGCCGTCAACTCGATGGGTTCCAACCTCGGGCCGACCAGCAAGCCCCTGTCGGACCGCGTCACCGCCAGCTATAATGCGCTCAAGGCAGAGAACCCGGACAAGCCCGTGCCGGTAGATCTGGTGACCACCTCGGGCAGTGGGCTAGACCCTGACGTGTCGCCCGAAGATGCGCTATTCCAGGTGCCGCGCATCGCCAAGGCGCGCAATTTGCCCGAGCCGCAGGTGAGCCAGCTCATTGCCCAGCGCACCGAGGGCCGATTCCTCGGTTTCATTGGTGAACCTCATGTCAACGTCTTGCAGCTCAATCTAGCGCTCGATCAACTGACGGCAAGATAGCATGCCTCGCTCGCGAACCAATTGCCATGGCTGACGAACGCGCCGATCGCGATGGGCGCCCGTCGCCCGACGCGCTGCTGGAACTGGCGCGGCAGGAGGACAGCCGGGTCGGCCGTCTGAAGATCTTCCTCGGTGCGGCCCCTGGCGTCGGCAAGACCTACGAAATGCTGCAGAACGTGAAGGCCCGGCAGCGCGAGGGCGTTGATATTGTCGTCGGTTATGTCGAAACTCACGACCGCAAGGAAACGGCTGCACTGGTTGAAGGTCTCGAACTTATCCCGCGCCGCGCCGTCGACTACAAAGGGCAGGCGCTCGAGGAAATGGACCTCGATGCGATCCTCGCGCGCCACCCCAAAATCGTCGCCGTCGACGAACTCGCCCATACTAACGTCGCCGGCAGCCGCCACCCCAAGCGCTACCTTGATGTCGAGGAACTCCTCGCCAACGGCATCGACGTATACACCACACTCAACGTCCAGCATGTCGAGAGCCTCAACGACGTCGTCGCACAGATAACCCGCATCCGGGTGCGGGAGACCGTCCCCGATTCCGTGCTCGACCGCGCGGACGAGATCGAACTCGTCGACCTCACTCCTGGCGACCTGTTGCAGCGGCTAAAAGAGGGCAAGGTTTACGTCCCGCAGCAGGCCGAGCGGGCGCTCGAGCACTTCTTCTCTCACGACAATCTGACGGCCCTTCGTGAGCTCGCCCTTCGCCGCACCGCCGAGCGGGTCGATGAGCAATTGCTGAGCCGAATGAAGGCGCAGGCGATCTCGGGGCCATGGGCGGCGGGCGATCGTCTCCTGGTTTGCATCAATGAGGATCACCGCGCCCTTGGTCTCGTCCGCTACGCCCGGCTGCTCGCCGACCGCCTGCACGCCCCGTGGACAGCGCTCTATGTGGAATCCCGCCGCACCGCGCAACTCGATGACGCCCAGCGAGATCGTATCGCCGATACGCTGCGGCTGGCGCAATCGCTCGGCGCTGAGGCCATCACCGTTCCCGGCGGCGGTCGCCATATCGCCGACGACGTCATCGGCTACGCCAAGTCGAACAACATCACACAGATCATCATCGGCAAGTCCGCCCGCAGCCGCTGGTTCGAGCTGATTAACGGCTCGGTAGTCAACGAACTGCTCGACCAAGCCGGCAACATTGCGGTGAACGTGGTGCCTGGGGAGCGCGAGGCGGCGGGCGTCAATAACCGTACCAGCATGGCTATTGGCACCACCACTCGCACCTTCGACTTTCGACCATACGGTTGGTCCACGGCAATCATCGCGTTTAGCCTAGGCGTCGGTCTGGTCCTGCAACCTGTGGTGAGCGACGCTAATCTCGATCTGGTCTTTCTGACGGGAGTTGTAGCCGTTGCCGTCCGCTTTGGCCTCTGGCCCTCTATCTATGCCAGCATCCTCGCGGCAGTGGGCTATAACTTCTTCTTCACGCAGCCCTACCTGAACTTTGCGATTGACGATCCGAGGAACGTGCTTGCGGTAGTGTTTTTCACCATCGTCGCCATCGTGGTCTCCAACGTTGCCGCTCGTGCCCAGGTGCAGGCCGTGGCGGCACTCGCTCGTGCCCGCACCACCGAGTCGCTCTACGCCTTCTCCCGCAAGCTCGCCGGCGTCGGCACCCTCGACGACGTGCTCTGGGTTACCGCCTACCAGATCGCTCTGATGCTCAAAGCCAGCGTAGTTCTTCTGCTTCCTCAAAACGGCAATCTAGAGGTTATGGCGGGTTACCCGCCCGAAGATACGCTGGAGCCTGCCGACGTCGCCGCCGCCAAATGGGCCTGGGAGAACCACCGGCCCGCAGGCCGCGGCTCTGATACCCTGACCGGTGCCAAATGGCTCTTCCTGCCCATGACCACCGGCCGGGGCCAAGTCGGCATGATAGGTCTCGCCAGCAAGCAGCCTGGGCTAAACCTGACGCCCGATCAGCGGCGCCTTCTTGAAGCACTGATCGATCAAGGGGCCCTGGCAGTAGAAAGGGTCAATCTGGTCGAGGACATCGAAAAAGCACGCCTATCGATGGAGACGGAAAAGCTCCGATCCGCGATTTTGACGTCTCTGTCGCACGATCTGAAGACGCCGCTCGCTTCAGTTCTGGGTGCCGCCAGCGCGCTCCGTGATCTCAATGGACTCACCGAGTTTCAGCGGAAGGATCTCCTCAGCACGATCGTCGACGAGGCAGAGCGGCTGAATCGCTTTATTGCGAATTTGCTAGACATGATGAAGTTGGAATCCGGCGCAGTTCGGCCAACCAGCGAGTTGCACGATCTGAGCGAGGTGGTCGGTAGCGTGTTGCGGCGGGCTGAGAAAATCCTCGCGCGGCACAAGATCGAAACGGCCTTGGCCTCCGATCTGCCGATGCTTGCGATCGATCCGGTTCTGTTTGAGCAGGTGCTGTTTAACGTCCTCGACAATGCTTCTAAGTATGCGCCCGCGGGCACGATCGTGCGCATTAGCGCCCAGCGGGCTCACGATAAAATACGGCTCCAGATTGAAGATGAGGGTGACGGTATTCCTGCAGGCGAGGCAGACCACATTTTCGACCGCTTCCATCGTGCCACCAAAGGCGATCAGGTTCGCGCCGGCACGGGGCTCGGTCTCACTATCGCCCGGGGATTTATCGAGGCAATGGGCGGCACGATTTCAGCTGGAAATCGTATCGACCGCAGCGGCGCGGTGTTTACGGTGGAATTGCCAGTTCCAGTGAATCCGAAACAGATCGGACCCACCCCATGAGCACGGCTCTAAAAGTACTCGTGATCGATGACGAGCCGCCGATCCGCAAGCTGCTACGTATGGGACTTACCTCGCAGGGTTACGAGGTGATCGAGGCCGCGAACGGCAAAGCAGGGCTTGAGCTTCTCGCCGCGCAACCCGGCATTGTGATTCTTGATCTCGGGCTTCCCGATATCGATGGTCTCGATGTGCTGCAAACCGTGCGATCACGAAGCGAGTCGGTTCCAATCGTTGTCCTGTCCAGTCGCGGCGACGAGGTTTCCAAGGTCAGGGCACTGGATCTCGGCGCGGACGACTATGTGACCAAGCCGTTCGGCATGGACGAGTTGCTGGCGCGGATGCGTGCCGCGGTGCGGCACCAACTCCAGATCCAGGGCGAGCGTCCGATCTTCAAGGTTGGTGAGCTATCGGTTGATCTCGTTCGCCGCATCGTCAGGGTCAAGGAGGTCGAGGTGAAGCTTTCGCCCAAGGAATACGATCTACTGCGCGTTCTCGTGCAGCATGCTGGGAAGGTTCTCACCCACCGCTTCCTGTTGGGCGAGCTTTGGGATGCCCTGACCGATGCCCAATATCTGCGCGTCTACGTCCGCCAGTTGCGGCAGAAGATTGAAACCGATACCGAGCGTCCACAATACATCCTGACAGAGACCGGCATCGGTTATCGCCTCAGGGCTCCCGAATAGTCGTCCGGCGGTACTATGGCAAACAACGAAACCATGCGGCCGGACCAGATAGTTCTGCTCGACGGGACTCTCGACAAGCCCCGCCTGCTTCGTGATCTCGCTGATCGCGCCGCCCGCGCCCTCGGGCTCGACGGCCCCAAACTCGCCGCGGCACTTACCCGACGCGAGGACCTGGGGTCGACCGGGCTTGGAGCTGGGATCGCCATTCCCCACACACGACTGGCGGAGGTGCAGAAACCCTTTGCCATCCTCGCGATCCTCCAAAAGCCCATCCAGTTCGACGCAATCGATGACAAGCCCGTAGACATCGTGCTTTTGCTGATTGCACCAGACAATGGCGACGCCCTCAAGGCGTTGGCTGGGATTTCGCGCGTCCTTCGCGAGCCGACGATCCTCGAACGCCTGCGCCGCGCGCCATCGGCGCAGGCCGCATACGACACTCTCGATCCGTGAACATCCTGCTGGGGCCCCAGCAAGGCTTCGCCATCTCTCAGGCGCTACTATAGTTGGCCCCGGCAGCTCATCGTGGGAGGGAGCTGGGCCGTCCCGGAGGCGCTAACGGTCAAGCGCCAGCGCCAAAACACTGGCTGTGACGCGGCGCCGAAGCGTGACCCACCCATCGCTGAGATTTCAACGGCTTTAGCGAGCCGATCGGCGTCGAGAGCCCGCGCCGCGTTACATTAATGACACTACCGCTTCACTCACCATTAACCATCAATGTCGCAATGAGAGCCACACGTCGGGAGACAAGGCTCATGTTAAACAGGGAATTCTCCAAACACAGGAACGTCCCTCCGACGGAGGTTGAGTTGTATCGGGTCGGCGATACGCTGCTGGTAACCGCTTCAATGTTCCAAGGCCGTAGCGCAGGGCCATGTAAGGTGCTCGCCATCGTACCGCGAGAATTGCGAGGATCGATCCGCTACCGGATCCAGTCCGCAAGCGAAGAATGTCAGCGGGTTGTCTCAGAAGCTGATTTGAACATGCTGAGCCACTAACGTTGAGTGAGAAGGCTCGGGCTAAGCCGAGGCGCCTCTAGCGATCTGCGCCAAACAGCATGGTAATGCCGACGACCAGCGCGATGGTGACCGCCGCAACAATAGCAGCGACCACCAAGGACGGTTTGCCCGCCTGTCGTGGTGGCGGCTTCTTCTTGGGGCGGCGGAATTTGATGATGTTGTCGTCGGGCATCTCCACGCAGTAGGCGAGATGAGTGCCTTCGTCCACGGTCGCACGCCCTATTCAAATCAGCGTGCGCTGGCGTTCAAACTGCGAGCCGCAAAGGCGATCGTCACCAGATCAGGCACCGGCGACATAAGTGCCCCAGTTAATACAGTGCGCATTTGTATGTGGCCGGCGCGGACGGCAGGTTCGACGCTGCCGATTTGCGGCGGTGAAAACGCGGCCTTGAACTCTCGATGTGCATCATACTCATCGCGAATTGAGCGGATTTCCGCGAGAGCGCCGGGTAGTCAAGAACTCACGGAGAGTCCCATCATCTCTGTTAGCTCCGGATAACCCCGCATTTTCAACAACTTATGCTTCCGGAGAAGCTGTCGGATCTGTGCACGTGCATGATGCATGTGCACAGATCCAGGCTCCGGTCCTAATGGCTAGTGCCGGAGAATTTGAGGGCGGCCAAGTGCGCCTATGCCGAAAAGATCGGGCGGCCTCATGTGCGCAAGCGAATCCCGCGCTTCTGGCACGCGGCCGGGTTGCGGGAGAAGTCTTGCGCCTATCCTTGGGGACCAAGGAGCGAGGCAAGGCGATCAGTTCGTTCTCAGGAAGCCGTCTTGCCAACGCGCGGCTCAGCGCGTGAATCTTGATTCAGGCCCAGACAGAAGAATCTGGTCCGCCACCTTTGGCAGTGGCATACTGAAGAGATGGCAAAAAAATTCTCCCATCTCGAACCTCACCATCATCGATTCATCGCCGAACAGCGCATGTTCTTTACGGCTTCAGCTGCTCCGTCGGGGCACGTTAATTTGTCGCCGCGCAGCACCGATATGTTTCGTGTTCTAGGCGACAATGCGGTCCTGTATCTCGACCGGACGGGAAGCGGCAACGAGACTGCTGCGCATCTCAAAATCAATGGTCGTTTGACGATCATGTTTTGTGCCGTCGCCGGGCCGCCTCTCATCATGCGTCTCTTTGGCAGCGGGCGGATCATCCGCCGGGACAGCACGGAGTTTGCTTCGCTGCTCACTGACCAATTCAAGGGAACCGCGCCTTTGGGCGCTCGGCAGATGGTTCGGCTTGACTTCGATCTCGTGCAAACATCTTGCGGCTACGGAGTTCCCCTGTTCGAATACCAGGACGAACGTCCCCAGATGGACGCGTGGGCCAAGGCGAAGGGCGTTGACGGCATTGAGAGCTACTGGCGCGACACGAACCAGACCAGTCTTGACGGGTTTCCGACCGGCCTCTTCGAGCCCCCCTCTACGACTGTTCCGTAAAGGGCGTCATGTGCCCCCGCGCGGTCTATTGAAGTTTTGGGCCCGTGGAGCGTTTCGGGCCGTCCGTGCCGCAGCATCCTGTCTGCGCTATCGTTCCTGCTCGCTAGCAGCCCACCGCAAGCGCTATCAACCGCTGTATGGCAAGGTGTTGCGCGGTCTGCTCGGCGAGGCCGATGCCGAACTACGTCAAGAAAATACATTCTAGTGGGAGTAATTCGTGCGCATCACCAAGATCGATCTCTATCGCGCGGCGATGCCGATGAAGACGCCGTTCAAGGTGGCCATCGGACTAACAACGATTTCGCATTCGCTGTTCGTCCGGGTGAATACGGATGCCGGTATTGTCGGCGTCGGCGAGGGCAATATTTTTACCCCGGTGGTTGGCGAGACCGCCGACAGCGTTTGGGCCGCCGCGCCCCAAATGGCGCAGGCACTGCTCGGGACTGATCCCCTCGACATCGAAGGCCGGGCGCGCCAGATGCGCAGGCAGATGCCGGGCAACACCACGCTGCGGTCGGCGTTCGAGATCGCGTTGTGGGACTGCCTTGGCAAGGCTGCGGGCCTGCCGCTGTTTGCCGTTCTCGGCGGCAAACGGCGTGCGATCGTCACCGACAACACGGTTGGCATTGAGGCGCCTGCCGTGATGGCGGAGCGGGCGGTGGGCTTTAAGGCGCGCGGCTTCCAGGTGGTCAAGGTCAAGCTCGGCACTGACCTGCCCACCGACCTTGAACGGATCCGGGCGGTGCGCGCGGCGGTCGGGCCCTCGTTTCCGATCCGCATCGATGCAAACCAGGGCTGGAGCCGCCCCGTTGCGCGAGCGGCGTTGCGGGCGCTGGCGGAGTTCTGCCCCGAACTGGTGGAGCAGCCGGTGGTCGCGTCCGATATCGACGGGCTGGTCGAATTGCGGCGTTCGTCGAGCATACCCATCATGGCCGATGAATCCGTGTTCGACGAACACGATGCCCTGCGGCTTGTGGCTGCCGGAGCGTGCGACTACCTCAACATCAAGCTGGCCAAGGCGGCGGGGATCTCCAGCGCGCTCCGGATCAACGCCGTCGCTGAGGCCGCAAACGTCCCGTGCATGCTTGGCTGCATGACCGACGCGGGGATCGCGATCAGTGCCGCCGTCCACCTCGCCAGTGCTCGCGACAATATCGTCTTTGCCGATCTCGACGGGGCCGACATGCTGGCCGTGGATCCGGTCGAAGGCGGCTTTGCCTACGGTGCCGGCGGTGAACTTCTGCCAGGTACAGCCGCCGGCATTGGCGTGGAACTGGACCCTGCCTATCTGGCGGGCCTCGAACACCGAGCCATGGCTTAGGTGCGGCGATGAGCGAACTCGTGATTGGCGTCACCGACACCCCTTCGCCTGCCGAACTCGAAACAATCGGCGTCGGCCTTGCCGCGTTCAACGAGGCTGATGTTGGGCCGGCTGACCGCAAGATCCTTGCGGTGATTGCGCGAGACGGCGCCGCGGCGGTTGCCGGCGGACTCTCCGGCTACACCGCGTGGGGCTGGCTCTATGTGCAGTGGCTATGGATTATCGAGGCTCAGCGCGGTCAGGGTCTGGCGGGGCGCTTGCTGGCCGCCGCCGAAAGCGAGGCGCGGCGACGCGGCTGCCATGCGGCCTACATCGATACGTTCAACCCGGCGGCGCTTAAAATCTACCAGCGCGTCGGCTACACGCCCTTCGGCGCGCTGGAGGATTTTCCGAGGGGCCGGACGCGGACGTTTCTGCAGAAGCAGCTTTAGGCCGCAAGCCGCCCGCCGGTCAGCGGATGCGGCGCACCGGTGGTTGTCGGAAAGCTGATCGGCAAGTCACGCAGCACGCGGACGGCGAGGAAGGCAAAGCACTCGGCCTCGACGGCGTCGCCGCGCCAGCCGACGGCCTCGGCCGGAACGGCCTCGACGTGGGCGCGCTGGGCCAGCATTGCCATGATCGCGGGGTTGTGCCGCCCGCCGCCGCAAACCACGAGGCGTATGGGCCGTTGTGGCAACAGGTCGAGCGCTTTGCCTACGGCGGCGGTAGTGAAAGCGGTGAGCGTCGCCGCGCCATCCGCCGGCCCCAACCCCTCGGCCATCGTCGCCAAAAAATCGAATCGGTCGAGCGATTTTGGGAACGGCGCGCTGAGATAGGGGTGTTCCAGGAGCTGCGCCAGCCGTGGCTCGTCGACCTCGCCGCGCAGCGCCAGCGCGCCGTTGCGGTCCATTTCGCCGAGGCCGAGATGCTTGATGAAATCGTTGATCGGCGCATTGGCGGGGCCGGCGTCAAAGGCGATCAGCGCGTTGTGGCCATCCCACCAGGTGATATTGGCGACGCCGCCGAGATTGAGAACGGCGGTGCTGCCGTCGGTTGCGCCGATCATCTTCAGCAGCGCCTTGTGATAGAGCGCGGCGAGCGGCGCGCCCTGTCCGCCGGCCTGGACGTCGGCGGAGCGGAAGTCATAGGCAACGGGGACGCTCAAAAGCTGGTGCATCAGCGCGCCGTCGCCAAGCTGGCGCGTGGCACCGATACGGCCGGGTTGCGGCGCCCGGTGGAGAACGGATTGACCGTGGAAGCCGACAACGCCGATGTCGCGCATGGCTAGGCCCTCGCGCTCGACCAATTCGCAGACGGCGGCCGCTTGTGCACGCGTCAGGGCTTCCTCGGCTTTGGCGAAGATCGCCGGGTCCGGACCATCGAAATTCCATTGGCGCGCTGCCTCGAGGGTCGCTTCCAGCAGGTCGCGGATCGATTGCGGGTAGGGGGCGAGCGTGTAGGGACCAAAAGTCTCGATGGCCTCGCCGTCGGTCTTTAGCAGTGCGACGTCAATATTGCCGTCGAGCACGGTGCCGGTCATCAGTCCCACGGCCCAGATCGGTTGCATGGTCGGTCCCTCAGTCGGTGTTGACAATATCGCCCACGGCACGGCGCAAGCTGACGACGCCGCTATCGAAGTGGCGGGTGGGATGCACGCGGTTCGTCAGCAGGGTCCAGGCGCGACCACCGGCGAAGTCGATCCAAAGGCCAGTGCCGGTGAAGCCGGTGTGGCCGATGGTGTGGGGGTTGCATTTGTCGCCGCCTGACCAGCCGTCGTTGGGCCGCTCCCATCCGTGGGTCCGGCGCGCCGAGAGGGGCGTTCGAATCAATGCGTTTGCGGGTGTGTCGGCGAGCAGGCGGCCGGCAAAATCGAGCAGCGCCGCCGCGGTGCCGAACAGGCCGGCGTGGCCAGAGCCTAGCAGTGCCGAGCAATTTTCGTCGTGCACCTCGCCGACAAGCACACGGTTGCGCCAGGGATCGGCCTCGGTAGCGGCGGCATGGGCAGGATCTGCCGACCAGGCAAAGCCCGGTCCCGCCTCCATCTGCCGGATAGAACGATGCTCCAGACGCTCGAGAGCGAGGCCGAGGAGGATGAAGTTAATGTCGGAATAGACCGCCGGCCCCGCCGGCCATTCGTATTGCAGGACGAAGGCGCGGAGCAGGTCGGGGTCGCGGCCATAGGTGTAAAGTGGAAACACTCCGGGGAACGGCGTCTGGTGGCCGAGGCATTGTCGAAACGTGACTTTCCGTTCCCAATTGTCGGGATTGTATTGCCGAAAATCGGGCAAAACGGAGATCAGCGGGGCGTCGAGATCGATGCTGCCAGCCGCCGCCAGCGCCAGAATTCGCGGCGTGGTGAAGACGACTTTGGTGAGCGAGGCGAGGTCGAACCAGGTGTCGTCGTGCATCGAGCGGCGGATCGGAATGGTCTGCGCGTGGCCGATCGCCCGGGTGGCGCGGCCGCCGTCCCGATCAATCACCCCGACAACACCACCGGGAATCCGTCCCGCCTCGACGGCGGCCCGTAGTGGGGCAACGGCCCGGCTGGCGATGTCGTCAGCGTTGTTCATGGGGTTTCCTCGATCCTGACGCGATGGTCGATCCCGGCTTCGCGCCAGCGAGCAGGGGGCGGCTCGTAGCCTCTGGCCCGGACCAGCGAGGGCACCTGCGTCGCATCGACCGTGAAGCGCTGATTGCGGTGCTCGATCGCGGGCACAGCCGCAATCAATCGCCGCGTGTAGCTGTGCTGGGGGTCCGACAGCACCGCAGCGGCGTCGCCGATCTCGACGATCTGGCCAGCATACATCACCGCAATGCGGTGCGCGATGCGCTCGACCACCGCCATGTCGTGCGAAATGAACAGGTAGGCGAGGCTGAACTCGTGCTGCAGATCGATCAGCAGGTCGAGCACCCGCGCCTGCACCGACACATCGAGCGCCGAGACGGCCTCGTCGAGCACCACGACCTCGGGATTGAGCATCAGGGCCCGCGCGATACAGAGCCGCTGGCGCTGTCCGCCGGAGAACTGGTGGGGGTAGCGCGTCAGCGCGTCGTCGGGCAGGCCGACGCGCGTAAGCAACGCCTGCATGCGCTGGCGCAGCCCCGCATCGACCCGCTGTCGCGCGGCGATGGCGGGCTCGGCCAGGAGGCTTGCCACATTGAGGCGGGGGTTGAGCGAAGCGAAGGGGTCCTGAAACACCATCTGCACCGGCCGTGGGCTGCGGCCGCGTGCCTTGTCAATTCGTCCGCGCGTCGTCTGCACCAGGCCCAGGATAGCGCGCGCCGTGGTCGATTTACCCGAACCGCTCTCGCCGACAATACCGAGCGTTTCGCCCGCCACCAGATCGAAGTTCACGCCATCGACGGCATGCACCGCGCCAGCCGCGGGGCTAAACCAGCGTTTCGCGATCGGGAAGCGCACCACGAGATCGTCGACAATTACCACCGGCGCGGCGGCGTTGCTGCGGGTGCCGTCGCGGCGGACGGCGCGGCCGCCGTTGAAGTGCGGAACCGCCTGCAGCAGGTGCCGCGTATAGTCGTGTTTTGGATCATCGAGCACGGCGTCGAGAGGGCCCTGTTCCACTGCCGACCCGTCCTGCATCACCATGATCCGATCGGCGATTCCGGCGACGAGGCCGATATCGTGGGTAATGAAAATCATCGACATGCCGGTCTCCTCGCGCAACTCGGCCAGCAGGGCCATGATCTGCGCCTGCACGGTCACGTCGAGCGCCGTGGTGGGCTCGTCGGCGATCAGCAGGCGCGGATTGCTGGCGATGGTCATGGCAATCATGGCGCGCTGCCGCATGCCGCCCGACAGTTGGTGCGGATAATAGGTCAACCGTTGCGCCGCGTCGGCGATACGAACGCGGTCGAGGGCCTGACGCGCGGCATTGGTGGCGGCGCGTCCGCTCAGGCCACGGTTCAGCCTGAACGCCTCCTCGATCTGGGCGCCGATCGTATGCACCGGGTTGAGCGAAGTCATCGGTTCCTGAAAGATCATGCCGATGTCGCGGCCGCGCACATGAGTCAGCGAAGCGGCATCGGCGGCGGTCACGTCGAGCAGTGTGCCGTCGTTGCATTGCAACAAAATGCTGCCCGCGGTGATGCGACCGCCGCCGAAATCGACGAGGCGGTTGATCGACAGCGCCGTGACCGATTTTCCCGAGCCGCTTTCACCGACGATCGCCAACGTCTGTCCGGCCTCGATCTCGAAGCTCACGCCTTTAACGACCTCGTTCGCCTGAGGGTCACGGCCGAAACCGACATGCAGATCGCGGACTGACAGCAAAGCGCTCATCATGACCTACGCTGCGTGCGCGGATCGAGGATGTCTCGCAGGGCATCGCCAAACAGATTGAAGCCGAGAATACCCAACATGATGGTGAGGCCGGGAAAGGCAAGCAGCCACGGCGCGCGCTGCATCAGGTTGCGAGCCTCGCTCAGCATCAGGCCAAGCGAAGGCGAGGGAGGCTGCGTGCCGAGCCCGAGGAAGCTGAGGCTGGCTTCAGTCAACAGCGCCCAGGCCAGAGCCAGCGTCACCTGCACCGTCAATGGCGCGACGAGATTGAGCAGCAGGTGCCGCGTCAGGATGTAGGGCTGCGAACTGCCGAAGGTCTTGGCTGCATCGACGAAGTCACGGTGTTTCAGCGACAGCGTCGGACCGCGGACGACGCGGGCGAAGATCGGGGTATAAACAAGCGCGATCGCGGCGACGCTGGTGAAGGTGCCGGGACCGACGATGGCAATGATCAACAGCGCGAGCAGGATTGCCGGGAACGCCAGCAGCACGTCCATGACGCGCATCAGGATGCCATCGGCCAGACCCGCCCACCAGGCGGCAACAAGCCCGATGATGGTACCAAGGACCGTTGCGACAGCGACCGAGGCAAAGGCGACGACAAACGACTGGCCGATGCCCAGCATCAGCCGGCTGAGCGCATCGCGGCCGAGCAGGTCAGTGCCCATCAAGTAGGTGGCGTTCGGCGCCTTCAGCCGGTCGATGGGGAATTGTTTCAGTGCATCGTGCGGCGTCAGGCCAAGCGCGCCACAGAGCGCGGCGATCAGGTAGATGACGATGATAGCGGCGCCGATGCGGCCGCTGGGGTGCGCGGCGATGGCGCGGATGATGCGGATCATCTGGCGCCGAGCCGAATGCGCGGGTCGAGTGCGACATAGGCGAGGTCGACTAAAAGGTTCACGACGAGGAAGTTGAAGGCGATAAACAGCACCGCCCCCTCGACCAGCGCGTAGTCGCGCTGCGTGATCGCGTCGAGCGTCATCCGGCCCAGACCGGGCAGGGCGAAGATCTGTTCGACGATCACCGCGCCGCCGAGGAGGTAACCAAACTCGACGCCGCTCAGGGTAACGACCGGAATCAGCGCGTTGGGCAACGCGTGGTGCCACACGACGCTGCGTTCCGAGGCGCCTTTGGAGCGCGCGGTGCGCACGTAGTCGTCGCTCAGCACATCGAGCATGGCCGAGCGCGAGATGCGCGTCACCGAGGCGGCAAAGGCAAAGCCCAGCGTGATGGCGGGAAAGATCAACTGGCCGAAATTGCCGAGCGGATCGACGGTGAGTGGCGTGAACGTCCCCATGGCCGGCACGAAGCCGAAAAACACCGACAGCACGTAGATGATGACGAGGCCAAAAACGAAGCTCGGCGTCGATTGTCCCAGCATGGCGAGGATGCGCACCAGCAGATCGGTAGGTCGATCATTCCGGGTTGCGGCGAGAACGCCGAGCGGCACGCCGACACCGAGCGCGATGACCATCGCCAGGAGTGACAGTTCCAGCGTCAGCGGAAAGCGTTCGAGGATAACCTGCAGCACCGGGCGACCGTAGGTCACCGAGATTCCGAGGTTGCCTTGAAACAGCCCGCTGAACCAATGCCAGTACTGGATATGTATCGGTTGGTCGATGCCGAAATAGGCGGTGAGCGAGGCGCGCTGGTCGGGCGTCAGCAGGCCGGCTTCGGTGCCGAGCATGGCGGTGATGGCGTCGCCCGGGATCAGCCGGATCGAAAAGAAAACGAGGATCGAGACGCCGAGCAGGATCAGCGGAAACGTCAACAGCCGCTGCGCCACGTAGTTCATTGGCCGGGTCTCTCAGTCAGGGTGCTCCCGAGGTGAGTGGGAGCGGATGGTAGAGGAGCGGCACCGGGTCGATGTTGGTGGCCGCTCCCCTCCCGTCGCCTTCGGCGCGCTTACTCTGCCGTAACCCGGCTCAGGCCGAACAACGTTCCGGTTGGTGACGACACGAAGCCATGAACAGTCTTGAGCTGGGCGGTATAGCCATAGGAGGTTGACAGCCAGATCCACGGCGACATCTCGGCGAGATGGTGCTCGAACTGCTGAAAGATCACCTTGCGCTTGGTCGGATCAGTCTCGACCCGGCCCTGCTGCATCAGGCTGTCGAGTTCGTCGTCAACGAAGTTCGAGACTTTCAGCAAATTGCCGGTCTTGGTGAAGTAGCGGTTGTACATCGCGTATGGATCAGGGCGACCGCCGTTGAGGGCCACCGCCATGTCAAAATCGCCCTTCAGCCAAGCGTCGACATAGACGTTGAGCTCCATCAGCTTGATGTCGAGCTTGATGCCGATCGCGGCGAGCTGGCTCTGCAGCACCTGCGCCTCGGCTGAGGCATAGGGCGGCTCGCCGGTTGCGGCGATCACCGTGGCCGAAAAACCGTCGGGCGAACTCGACGCCTTCATTAGCGCCTTGGCCTGGTCGAGGTCCTGCTTGTAGCAGAACAGCGTCGACGGATCGCTGGCAAAGGCCGGCATGGTCAACGGTCCGGTGACCTTGCCTTCGCCGACCTGCGCGGTGTCGATCACGTCCTGCCGGTTGACGGCACACGAGATCGCCTGACGGACTTTCAGGTCGTCCATCGGCTTGCGTGATGGATTGAGCTGCAACGCGTTGTAGGCGAGGCCGGGCACGCGGTTGAGCTGCAGGTTCGGTTCGTCGGGAACCAGGGTTGCAACCAGTGGGTCGTTGAGCAGCGCGAAGTCGGTCTTGCCGGCGCGCAGCGAGGCGAGGATCGCGGATTCGTCCGGTAGCACCGAGATGGTGATGCCGTCGACACCGACTTTGCCACCGGCCCAGCCGGTATTGGCACTCAGCACGTCTTTGGAGTTGGGGTCCCACTCGTCGAGCTTGAACGGTCCCGAACCGATCGCGCTGGTCCCGATTTTACCGGCGGCGATCTCGCTTGCCGGAACGATGGCGGCATTGACCGTCGCCATCGCCACGAGGATGGGCGCATCCGGCTGCGACAGGTTGAATACCGCCGTGCCGGCGTCCGGCGTATCGATGCTCTTGATCGACAGGAAGTTCGAGCGGGCCGCTGCCGCCGTCGTCTCGTCGAGGATGCGCGTGAACGACGCCTTCACGTCGTCGGAGGTGACCTGCGCGCCGTTGCTGAACTTGGCCTTGGGATCGAGCTTGAAGGTGAGCGTCAGCCCGTCGGGGGAAAACGTCCAGCCCGAGGCGAGTGCGGGCACGACGTTCAGGTCGGGGTCGAGGCGCACCAGCGGCTCGTAGATCAGTTCGAGCAGGCGTTGCGAGGAGAATGCGGTCTGCTTGTGCGGGTCGAGGCCGGTGGCGTCCTGGGACCAGGCCATGCGCAGCGAAGCGGCCTGGACCGGAAGGGCGAAGGTGGCGGTGCTGAGTGCTGTTGCGACGGCAAGGCCGGCGAGAAGTCGTTTGGTCCAAGGCATGATGTTTAACCCTCTGTGGTGGTTTGGTTGCGCCCGTGGGGCGGGCTTGCTTCAATCCGATCCGGGAATGGCCAGGCCCTTCCCGGGACCGATCTTCGTGGCTTGCTTGGGTGGCGCGTCACCGACTGGCTCCTTTGAGGGCACGCCGCAAAAAACCGCCGGCGCCGGCCATGGCCGCGCGCGCGCTGTCGACGCTCTGGCCGGTAAGGGTGGTGAGGATTGCGAGCTTCACGTCGTTACCAGTGCGTTCAAGTGCTGCTTCGGCGTCCTCGATCCTCGCATCGGTCGCCTGCATGACTATGCGCACGGCGCGCGCCAGCAGCTTTTCGTTGCTGGCGTGGAGGTCGACCATGAGGTTCTGATAGGTTTTGCCGATGCGGATCATGCTCCCTGTGGACAGCATGTTGAGCACGAGTTTTTGCGCGGAACCGGATTTGAGCCGTGTCGAACCGGTCAGAACCTCGGCGCCCACCAGCGGCGCGATGGAAATATCCGCCATCCGGGCGATGGCGGAATCGGGATTGCAGGTGAGCCCGACAGTCACCGCTCCGAGGGATTTGGCATAGTTGAGCGCACCGATGACGTAGGGCGTCCGGCCACTGACGGCGATGCCTACGACGACATCTCGGCGCTCAAGCGCGATGCTGCGCAGGTCGTCGGCGCCAACTTCGGTACGATCTTCGGCGCCCTCGGTGGCGCGAACAAGGGCATCTTCGCCGCCGGCAATCAGCCCGATAACCATGCCCCGCGGGGTCCCGAAGGTCGGCGGACACTCGGATGCATCGAGCACGCCAAGCCGCCCGCTGGTACCTGCGCCGATGTAGACGAGGCGGCCGCCGTTGTGAAAAGCGGCAACGATCGCATCGACCGCGGCCGCTACCTGCGGCAGCGTTTCGCCCACCGCGAAAGGTACGAGCCGATCCTCGGTATTGATTACCGCAACAATCTCAGCCGCCGACATCAGATCAATGCCCATGCTGGCCGGGTTGCGGTCCTCGGACACAAGCTGCTGCAACTCCGACAGCAGCGCCTGCCGGGTGCTGGCAGCCGCATTTGTGGACGATCGTCCCGCCGCGGTTTCGGCAATTCGGCTCGTCATGCAGGTCCTCCGCCTCGGCCGAGAAAGTAGGAAGCGCGGACTTTCGTTGTCAATCGTTTTCATTCAAGGCGGGTGTCTTGAACTTTTGTTTCGTCCCGTTATGAATGCCGCATGGGGATACAATCGAGGATCGAGGCTTCCGCCGCGGTGTTCACGCCGACCATGCGGCGGATCGCGAGTGCCATTCGCGACAATCCGGCGCTCGTGCTCGAAAAAACGATCTCGCAGATCGCCGAGGCGAGTGGCACTTCGGTCGCTTCGGTCGTTCGCTTCTGCCGCGCCGTGGGGCTCACCGGCTACGCCGATTTGCGCATGTCGCTGGCCACCGAACTCGGCAGGGAAGCGGGTCAGTTCGGCGGCGGGCTGACCCTGGGGGCGGAGATCGCCCGCACTGATTCCCTTGAGGAGATGGCGGCCAAGGTGGCCTCCCTCGAGATGCTCGCGATCGACGAGACGGTAACGAGCCTCGACTTCAAGGCGCTCGGACGCATCGTGGCGGCGCTTGAGAAAGCGCAGCGTATCCTGCTGTTCGGCATCGGGGCCAGCCACTTCGTCGCGCAGGACATGCACCACAAGCTGTTTCGCGTCGGTCGCAATGCATTCCTGCTCACCGACGCGCACGAGGCCTGGACCTCGGCGCTGCTATCTCCACCGAACACCGTGGCGATCGGCTTTTCGCATTCCGGCGCGACGGCGGACACCGTGCGGTTCCTCACCCTTGCCCGCGAGAACGGTGCATTCACCGTCGCCATTACTGGCGCACCGGACTCGCTGCTAGCGCGAGCGGCCGACGAACGGCTGATTGCCCACGCGCGAGAGAGCGCGCTGCGCGCCGGCGCCATGGTCAGCCGCATCGCCCAACTCGCGCTGGTCGACTGCCTGTTCCTTGGCGTGGCGCGGCTCCGCTACGAGCAGACCATTGACGCGCTGAAGCGCACCCGCGACGTGACACACCCAACGCAGCGGCGCTGATCGGTGTGGTCAAAAGCCGTCCGCCGTTCATGACGTAAACCGCTCCGAGGCCCTACAAGTGGGGGGGTATTGATGGTTCGGGGGCCAAATAATTTCGCCTAGTTCAGTTAGTCCGCGGTCGTCGGCACAGTCAAACCAAGTCTTCAGGCCGGAAGGGCGGTTCGCCTGGCGCTTGAGGCAGACCACGAGAGTCCGGCGGCGGCCAGTGTCATCGCGATGGCGAAGACGGCATAGGTCGCAAAGCCCGCGCGTATGCCCCAACCCTGGGCCAGCGCCGACATCAGGAAGGGAAACACAAAGGCGCCGATGCCACCGCCGGTAGCGGCGAAGCCGATGGCCTGGCTTTGGGCATTCGGAAAGCAGTTGCCCAGAATGGTGATTACGGCGGGATAGAAGATTGAACAGCCCAAGCCCGACAGCAGCACCAATCCCATTGCCAGAGGCTGCGTGAAGGGTGCAGTAGCGGCGAAGCTGAGCAGGCTGAGGGCGCCAATTGCAACGGTTGCCAGTGCCGAGAAGCTTAGAAGCAGTACGTCCTGACGCGGCCCATGATAGAGCAGCGGCACGCCAAATCGGCCAGCCAGCAACCCGACCCAGAACAACGATACAAGCAGCGCGCTTTGCGACACCGGATAGTCGAAAACGGCAACAAAGTATTGAGCCAACCAGTTCGACACGCCCAGTTCGACCCCGACATAGAAGAACAATGCCAGAAACGACAGGTAATAGCCCAGATGGGCGCTGATGCGCTGAGCGGCGGGCCCGGACTCGGTGACGGATGCGTCCGGCGGCAGACGCATCGGCATCAACAGGAAAAGAACGGCCAGTGCTGCGAACACCGCTGACATGCCATGATAGACCGTTATCCAGTCGAAACCTG
>JBDTLB010000059.1:0-20185 GCA_039934955.1 Devosia sp. | reverse complement strand
TTGCGGCCTTTGCTGTCGATACACAGGCCGCAGGGCGAGTAGGTCGCCTCGCTGAGAATAGTCTGGAGTTCTGCGTCGAAATTGGCGTCGTGCGCCGTGATCCTCGCGCCCGACGACGTGGTAAGGGTCAGCGAGTTGATGAAGGCCTTCTTCATCCCGCCCGTGATCTCGATCGAATCCATCTGGTAGATATTGCCGCCCGGGTCGCGGATGGTGACGTCGCCATTGGCGCGGACGGAGCCGGTCACCTGGTCATAGAGGACCTGGTCGGCGCGCAGCACATAACCCTGGAAATGCATGACCACACGGCCCTCGGCGGCGACCGCATCGGTCGCACCGTCATAGGACATGCGATCGGCTTCGACGGCGGCGGGGCCGTTGCCGGGCGCCGGCACCATGTCGAAGAAACCTTCGGGCAGCAGCGTTGCCTGCGCCGGTACAGCCGTCAGAATGAGGAGCAAGAATCCAGCGAGGACCCGGGACAGCCAGTGTCGCGGCGTAAACTCGATATTTTTGCCGCGGCGCAAATTCATTACGCTCGCCCGTCTTCTTTGTAGAGCAGCACCGTCAACCCAATGACAATCGCCACAAAAGCCGGCCCTGCGGCGGCAAATGTGGGATCCAATACCCCAGCGAAGCCGGACCGGCTCGCCAACTCAGTGACGACATAAACCACAAAACCAAGAACGATGCCATAAAGGACGGCACCGCCATACTTATTTGTCCTTCGATATCCTGAAGTAAACGCAAACCCGATGAGCACCGAGCCCGCCAGCAGGGCAGGCAGCGCTAGCAGCCGGAGCAGGCTGGTGAGCGCCGTGGCCCTGAGCGCCGGATCGGCGACCCGCTGGGCCACCGTGGTTAACAATTCGGTAAAAGTCAGGTCGCGCGCCGAGGTCAGCCGGATCCGCATGTCGCCGATGGTGGTTTGGGTGGGAATTCCTAGTTGGTCGAAGAATTCAGGGCCGCGGTCCGGCCGGTAGCGGACAGCTCCGCTGAGGATCCACGCGCCGTCACCGAGTTTCGCCGAAGCGGCCTCGATGCGGTCCCGATTGTCGCCCGAGGTAAAAAAGATCGAAACGCCATCGAGGACAGTGCCGTCGGCGCTCGTGTGATTGGCGCGCAGGATGTAGTCCCCGTCCGTTCCGTGCTGTTCGAGCCAGAGGGTGTCGGCACTGGCGCGGGTTACGGGGAGAGCGCGGGAAATCTGGATGGCGATGGTGTCGCCGACGAACGAAGCAAGGAGACCGAGCAGTATTGCCGCCACCAGCGGCGCCCGCATGACGCGCCAGATCGAAACACCCGTCGCCTTGATGATGGTCATTTCGCGCCGCGCCTGCAGGTCGAGCACGCCAATGATCGCCCCGATCAACACGATCACCGGCATCGCCCCGATGATCGACCGAGCGCCGCCCGATACAATCGCCAGCACTGCCAATTGCGGCCCGCCGAGGCGGCTGAGCGTTGTGAAACGCCATGAATCGAGCGACTCGACCAGCGCGAACAGGCCGAAAAAGATCGCCAGCGTCAGCATTACGCGGCCACCCACGCGCCGCAAGACGATCCAGTCGAGACGGGTCATGCGAACTGCCTCACGATCCCCGGCGGCTGGAAGACGCGCAGCCGGATCAGGAGCAGGAGCGTTGCAAAGGCAATGAGCAGCACCGAGCCCGATGCGACATCCAGAATTCCCGGACCGCCGACATAGGACGTGAAGGCGCGCTCGAAGAATGCGGCGCCCAGCACCAGTAACTCGATCGGCACTTCGGTGCGTCGCCGTTGGCCTGTCGGGAACAGTGCCAGCGAGGCGACGAACAGGCACATCGCGATGACGCGCAAACCTTCGCCGCTGCGCTTGAGCAGGGCCCGCACTGTCGCTGCATCCCAGTTGCCCGTCGATATCGCGGTGCCGATCAGGTCGACGCTCGAGGCCTGGGCGATCGGATCGGCGCTGTCGACGGACCCCGCAAGGCGGTCGAGCGGCAAATCATATTTGTCGAACGCCACCTGCGAGAAGCGCTTGTCGGATGTGACGTACTGCACAGCCCCCTTCTGCATACGCAGCACATAGCCCTGCTCGTCGTGGCTGATGATCGCCGAGCGGGCGAAATAGGTGCGGTGCGAATCCGGATCTCGCGGGTCGTCGGCGAAAAAGTCGGTGATGTTGCCGCCGGAATCGCGGGCGCCGATGAGCATTGACACCCCGCCACCCAGCTCGGTGAAGCGGTGCGGGACCATGCTGCGCGACACGAGGTCTGCGGCAATGCTCGACGACCAGTCATTGCTGGCCTTGATGCCGAGCGGTTCGGCCATATGCGACAGCAGCAGCACGATGGCCACGCCACCCGCCGCGTAAACGCCGATGGCCCGCAGCAGCGCCGGCACGAGGCTGTTGGTGTGGATAATCTGCAATTCGCTCGTCGACTGCAGATTGCGCAGGGTCCGGCCGAGCCCGATGCCGAGACAGACGTAGAGGAAAACGATGCCAAGCCCCGGCATCCCGAGCAATGCCTGGCCGACAAGCGTCAGCAGGCCCTGGCCCCTGCCGGAGACCAGATCGAACAGGCGAAGGCACTGGATCAGGAACAACAAAAATGCGGCGACGGCAAAGAGAGCCATCGCTTCAGACCAGAAAAGCCTTAATAGATAGAGGCTTAGCCGAGACATCTGCCGGCGTCCGTGAGCTCCAGAATCGTCGTGCCCCTCTGCTTGTCCGGGGCGGACTCTGGGGCGCTTCGACGCCGATGGCAAGGCGGGCGGAGCCCGTACAACAAGGCGCTCGCGCGGTGTTGCGGGATTGACGCGCACCCGCGTTCCTGTTGCGGTTGGACGGCCCTTTTGGCCCCGGATTCCCTATGCCCCAAAGCCTCGTTCTTCGTACCGCCCCGCTGTCGCTGACCCAGACGGGTCTACTCGTCATCTACGCCGGCGAAGGAATGCCGCCGCGCGGGCTTGCCGGGGACATTTGGGAGACGACCGGGATCGATTTTGCCCGGATCAGCGCGGCCACCGGATTTACCGGCAAACAGGGCCAACTGCTCGATATCGCGGCGCCCGCCGGTATCGCCGCCAACCGGCTGTTCGTGCTCGGCGCCGGCAAGATCGACCCGGACCGCCCGGCGTCGGCGACGGCATGGGCGGACCGCGGCGGCTCACTGGCCGCCAAGCTCATGGCCGCCAACGCGGAAAATGTGTCGGTGCTGCTGGACGGCCACGAAGCGATGCCCGCAGCGGTTGCCGAACTGGCAGCCGGTCTACGGCTCCGGCACTACCGCTTCGATAAGTACAAGGCCAAGAAGAACGGTGACAAACAGCCCGAGACGCTGACGGTCACGCTGCATGTCATCGAGCCTGCGATGGCCGATGCCGCGATCGCCGAACGCATGGCGGCGGTCGAGGGCACGCTGCTCGCCCGCGATCTGATGAACGAGCCCGCCAATGTGCTGGGCACCGAGGAATTCGCGGCCCGCGCGGCGGACCTTGCGGCGCTCGGCGTTTCCGTCGAGACGCTGGGCGAGCCGGAACTCCGTGCGCTCAACATGAACGCGCTGCTGGCGGTGTCGCAGGGCTCGGCCCGGCCACCGCGGCTGGTGGTGATGCGTTGGAATGGCGGGGCGAAGGATGCCGCGGCGGTTGCGTTTGTCGGCAAGGGCGTCGTGTTCGACTCGGGCGGCATCTCGATCAAGCCTGCCGCCGGCATGGAGGACATGAAGGGCGATATGGGTGGCGCGGCCGCCGTCACCGGGCTGATGCAGGCGCTGGCGACGCGACAGGCGAAGATCAATGCCGTCGGCATTATCGGGCTGGTCGAGAATATGCCGAGCAGCACCGCCATGCGTCCTGGCGATATCGTGCGGGCGGCGTCGGGCGTCACCATCGAGATCGTCAACACCGACGCCGAGGGGAGGCTCGTGCTGGCCGATGCGCTCTGGTACGTGCAGGAAAAGTTCAAGCCGCGGGCGATCATCGATCTCGCGACCCTTACTGGCGCCATCGGGGTGGCGCTCGGCAGCGACCATGCCGGGTTGTTTTCCAACAATGACGAGTTGGCGCTGCAACTGGCGGCGGCCGGACTTGCGACCGGCGAGAAGCTGTGGCGGATGCCGATGGGGCCGGCCTACGAGAAGCTGATCGAGAGCCGCTTCGCCGACATCAAGAATTCGGGCGGCCGTCCCGCCGGGTCGATCACCGCGGCGCAGTTCCTCGCGCGTTTCGTCGGCAATGTGCCGTGGGCGCATCTCGATATCGCGGGCGTCGCGCTCGGGCCGCCGGCGAGCGAGACCAACACCTCCTGGGCGCCGGGCTTCGGGGTGGCCTTGCTCGACCGCTTCGTCCGCGACAATCTCGAGGGGAAATGACGGAATTCCTGTTCTACCACCTCGAGACGCAGCCGCTGGAGCGGGTGCTCCCGATGCTGCTCGAAAAGACGCTCGAGCGTGGCTGGACGGCGGTGGTCGAAACCTCGAGCCGTGAGCGCGCCGAGGCGATCGACGCGATGCTGTGGACGTTTCGCGATGACAGCTTTGTGCCACACGGCATCATCGGCGAGGCGACCGACCCGGACCAGCCGGTGCTGATCGCCATGGGCGGCGAGAACCCCAACGCCGCCAATGTCCGCTTCTTCGTCGACCGCACCGTGCCGCAATCGGCCGCCGGTTATGAGCGGATCGTCTATCTGTTCTCGGGGCACGACCCGGATGCCGTGACCGAGGCGCGGCTCGCCTGGAAGGCGCTCCTGCCCGACAACACGCTGACCTATTGGCAGCAGGACGAAAGCGGCCGCTGGGTGAAACGCGGGTAGGACCCGGCGGATGCCGCCCCCCTCATCCGGCTACCGCCACCTTCTCCCACGAGGGGAGAAGGCAAGTGAGCCGAGAAGCCCGTGAGATGTGCCTTCTCCCTTGATGGGAGAAGGTGCCCGAAGGGCGGATGAGGGTGGGGGCGCGCTCGACCTTGCCACGCCGCGCTGGAAGCGTAGGCTCATCGCGGGGGACGAGCGATGGCGCGCTGGCTACGCATAACGCTGATCGTCGTGGTGGTGCTGCTGCTTGGCGGCGGTGGCGCCTATTACTGGTTCGTCGGTGATGGCGATCCGCCGGGCAATCTCACACCTTACGCGTTCGATATTGCTGCCGTGCGCGCCGCGGCCGACGAATTACCGGGCGGCAAGGCCAGCGAGGTGCGGGTCGAGATGCCCAACCATTTTAGCTTTCCGGCCACGGCTTCGGTAGGTGGCGATGGCTGGAACAGCGTTGCCATGGCGGCCTTCTCGTATCAGGTGATCCTGCCCACGGACACGATCGTCATCGATTCCGGTTTCGTGCGCGGCCAGACCCGCGACCAGCTCTTTCCGGCCGACGACACGATGTATGACGACGACGCGGCGGCGCGAATGGACGCGGGGCTCGGCGAGGCAACCGAGATCGTCGTCACGCATGAACACCCCGACCACATTGGTGGACTAGTGGCGTTCTACGGCAAGGTACCCGACATCGCGCGTGGCATCCGGCTCACTGTCGAACAGGCCGCCAATGTCGGCGTCTATGTGCCGGCATGGCGCGATGTGTTCAAGGACATCGCGCCGATCGCCTATGACAGATATCTCACAGTCGCGCCGGGGGTCGTGCTGATCAAGGCGCCGGGGAATTCGCCCGGTGGTCAGATGATCTACGTCAGGCGCGAGGATGGGCGCGAATTGCTGTTCGTCGGCGACATCGGATGGCTCATGCGCAACATCGAAACCGGCAAGGGCCGGCCGCGATTGTTCTCGCAATTCGTGCTGCACGAAGACCGGGACGCGGTATTTGCCGAACTGGCCGCGCTCAAAGCGCTGCACGCCGCCGAGCCGAATGTGCTGATCGTGCCCGGGCACGATGTGGCGGCGGTCGAGGCGCTGATCGCCAGCGGCGCGATGACAGCGCAGTTCAAGCTCTAGGCTCTTTTCTCGCTCTGGCTGATCGGTCCCGAGCGGGATCGATCAGTCAACCAAGCTCTCCTTTCGCTCTGGCTGATTGATCCCAGGAGGGCTCGATCAGCCAACCGCTAGGGCTCGAACCCCGGCGGTGCCATCTCGAAAGAGGCGAAGTCGAAGCCGGGGGCGACGGTGCAGCCGACCAGCGTCCAGTCGCCGAGGCTACGGGCCGCTTGCCAGGCGTGCGGCGGGACGACGCCCTGCGGGCGCTCACCGGCGGCGAGATCGTTGCCGAGGGTGAGGGCCGCCTTGTCGATACGAAGCTGGAGCGGTGCTCCAGCGTACCAGTGCCAGACCTCGGCGCTGTCGACGCGGTGCCACGCCGACTGGTCGCCGCGTTCTAGCAGATAATAGATCAGCGTCGAGTGGGCCCCGCCACCGGGGAATTCGTCGCGGAACGTCTGGCGATACCAGCCGCCCTCGGGGTGGGGCTCGAGTTCGAGGAGGGCGATGATCTCGCCCGCGGTCACGCCTGTTCCGCCATTTCGAGCTGGGCGCTCATGGCGAGCCAGCTCTCCTCGACACGGGCGATGTCGGCATCGAAGCGCGCCTTGTCCTTGCCGAGCAGGATCACCCGCTCGGGCGCGCCGTCATAGATCTTGGGATCGGCGAGCAGCACTTCGATCTTGCCCAGCTCGGCGCGCAGCCGGAACAGCTTTTGTTCGGCGTCCTTGATCTGCTTGCGCAGCGGAGCGACTTCGGCGCGGCGGTTGGCGCTGTCCTGCCGCGCAGCCTTTTTGTCGAACGCCGCGGCCGCCCCCTTGCCGGGCCGGTCTTTGCCCGAGGTCAGCATGCGTTGATACGTGTCGAGATCCTCGTCGAACTCTTCGATCGTGCCGTTCTGGGCGATCCACAGCTTGTCGACGGTGGAATCGATCAGATGGCGGTCGTGGCTGATGATCAGCACGGCGCCGGTGTAATCATTGAGCGCCTGAACGAGGGCGTCGCGGCTGTCGATATCGAGGTGGTTGGTCGGCTCGTCGAGGATCAGCATGCCCGGTCCACCGAAAGTGATGAGGCCGAGCAGCAGACGGGCGCGCTCGCCGCCGCTGAGCTTGCCCACCACAGTATCCATGCGTGAGGTGGTGACCCCCATTTGCGCCAGACGGCTGCGGCGCTTGGCTTCACCGTCATTGGGCATCATATCGATGATGTGCTCGAGCGGCGTACGCTCGGGCTTCAGCACGTCCATCTGGTGCTGGGCGAAATAGGCGATGTCGAGCCCGCGGCTGCGCC
The DNA here is from genome assembly GCA_039934955.1 of Devosia sp. Classification (GTDB taxonomy): domain Bacteria; phylum Pseudomonadota; class Alphaproteobacteria; order Rhizobiales; family Devosiaceae; genus Devosia_A. The sequence goes on along the minus strand of JBDTLB010000059.1, from coordinate 12,978 downwards.
GCATCTCGCCGCCCATCGGCTTCAGCTCGCCCGCGAGCAGTTTTGCGAAGGTCGACTTGCCGTTGCCGTTGACGCCGACCAGCGCGATCCGGTCCTCGGGATCGATGCGGTTGGAGATGTGGCGGAGGATCACCTTATCGCCATAGCCCACCGACACATTGTCGAAGGTCAGCATCGGTGACGCCGGCTCGCGCTTCGGATTGGGGAAGGTGAAGGGCGCCGAGTACTCGTCGAACATCGCCGCCGGCGGCTTCAGCTTGGCGATCATCTTGACGCGCGCCTGCGCCTGCTTGGCCTTGGCGGCCGAGGCGCTGAAGCGGTCAACGAATTTCTGCAGATGCGCGACCTGGTCAAGGGCCTTCTCGCGGCTCTTGTTGTTGAGCTCCATCTGCATGCGGCGGGTGGTTTCGAAAATGTCGTAATTGCCCTTGTAGAGGGTCATCTTGCCGCGCTCGAGATGCACGATCGAGTTGACCGCCTTGTTCAGGAGGTCGCGGTCATGGCTGATCATGAAGACGGTGTAGGGATAGGTCGCGAGATATTTCTCGAGCCAGAGCGTGCCTTCGAGATCGAGATAATTGGTCGGCTCGTCAAGCAGCAGCAGATCGGGCTGGCTGAACAGCACGCCGGCCAGCGCCACGCGCATGCGCCAGCCGCCGGACAACTCCGACGTCGGGCCGAGTTGGCGGTCCTGCTCAAACCCGAGGCCTTTGAGGATGGTGGCGGCGCGCGCTTCCGCGGTGTGGGCGTCGATGTCGGCGAGCCGCATGTGGATGTCGGCGATGCGGTGGGCGTCGGTGGCGTGCTCGGCTTCCGCCATCAGTTCGGCGCGCTCGGTGTCGGCCGCCATCACGGTTTCAAGGACGGAAAGGTTGGTGGCCGGGGCTTCCTGCGCCACGCCCCCGATGCGGGCCCGCTTGTTAACCTCGATCGAGCCGGCATCGAGCGCGATCTGGCCCTGGATCAGCTTGAACAGGGTGGTCTTGCCCGAGCCGTTCTTGCCGACGAATCCGGCCTTTGCCCCATCGGGCAGCACAAAGCCGGCGCCCTCAAACAGCGGGCGGCCCTGAATACGGTAGGTGATGTTGGCGACAGAAAGCATGACAAAGAATCGGAGGAACGCGGCCTGATATAGGGAGAAGCTGCGGATGTCCAACCATGTGGCGGCGACCCAGCCATGCGCTCCGTTTCCCTCCCCCGTGTGGGGAGGGCAGCGCAGCTTGGCCGTCAGGCCTAGCGAAGCTGGGTGGGGGGAGCTGCAATGACCACCCCAACTCCCCCCACCCCGGCTTGCTAGCTCACTTCGTTCACAAGCGCGCCGCACTCCGCAAGCGGGGGAGGGAAAACCGAGTACGGGCCCCCGTCTTGCGCCTGAAATGCCCTTTGAGTAAAAGGCGCGACCTTTTCCACGCCTTTCAGGACAGTTCACATGGCTCTCGAGCGCACCTTCTCGATCATCAAACCCGACGCGACCCGCCGCAATATCACCGGCAACATCATCGCCCTGATCGAGGCCAACGGGCTCCGCGTCGTGGCGTCCAAGCGCATCCACATGACCCGGGCGCAGGCCGAGGGCTTTTACGCGGTCCACAAGGATCGCCCGTTCTATGGCGAACTGGTCGAGCAGATGATCGCGGCGCCGGTCGTCGTGCAGGTGCTTGAGGGCGAGCAGGCCATCATCAAGTACCGCGAAGTGATGGGCGCGACGAACCCCGAGAAAGCCGCTCCCGGCACGATCCGCAAGGAATACGCGCTGAACATGGGCGAGAACTCGGTGCACGGCTCCGACGCCCCCGAGACGGCGGCGCAAGAGATCAAGTTCTTCTTCACCGACGCCGAGATCGTCGGCTAAGGTGGAGGCCGGCAGTGATGCCGGACTTTTCATTTCAAGCGGCAAAGACCTAGAGGGGGAAACATGCCTTACGTTCGCATCGAGATCACCGACGGCGCTACCTACGAGCAGAAGCTTCAGATCTACAAAGAGACGACCGAGATGCTGCAGCGCATTCTCAACAAGAAGCCTGAGTACACCTTCGTCGTCATCGAAGAGGTCGACAACAAGAGCTGGGGCCATATGGGCACCTCGGTACACGAGATCCGCATGGCGCAGGCCGCGGGCGTCCCGATCCCGGCCATGGGCCAGAAGGCCGCGAAGAAGGCCGCAGCCAAGAAGGCGCCGGTGAAGAAAGCTGCCGCCGTCGTTCAGAAGGCGCCGGCCAAGAAGGGCCCGGCCAAGAAAGCCTGATGCCAGAAATCCTCGTCCATATAGTCGAGGGCCGCTCGCCCGAAGCCAAGAAGGCGGTGATGCAGGACATCACCGCCGCCGTGGTCAAGCACTTCAACGTGCCGGCCGAGCGGGTCGTCGTGCAGATCGTCGAATCGCCCCGGGACAGCAAGTCCCGCGGCGGCGTGCCGTTCAGCGAGCTGTAGCCGGGACCGGTCGCTCGAGCAGTCGGTGAGAGACGAACAGCGTGACGGCGCCGGCGGCGGACAGGCCCGCCGCCACCACGAGGAGCAGCGGGTAGTTCTGCACCTGCGCGGTCAGAGCCCCGAACAATGCTGCCGTCGCGAGACCGGCCACAACGTTTGAGACGTCGAGCAACGACGTTGACAGACCGACGCGGCCCTTGATGGCGTCCTGCAGATAGCTGATCGGAATGGTCATCAGCGCGCCATGCGCCGGCCCGTTGAGAAGCTGCAACCAAAGCATCTCCGTCACCGATGTCGCCCGACTCATGAGGACCAGGTAGACGGCATAGAGCAGGGCGCCACAGATGATCATCGTGTGCTTGCTCATCCTGCGAAGGGCGTAGCCCCAGGCCACCATGAACGGCAACTCGAGTGCGGCGGCGACGGCCGCGAAAATGCCGAGGTCGGCATAGCTCCCCTTGAGTGTTGATGTGAGGAGAAGTGGGATGGTGACCGTCCGGATCGAGACCGCCGTAAAGATCAGCGTGACGCCGATAATGCCGCCCATGATCGCCGGCTCGATTCGCGCCTTCGCAAGACGAACGGCGGGCTGACCAGTCTTGGTGGGGGCGGTGCCGATCTTCGCCTCCGGATTGCGCAACAGGACCGCGAATATCGCAGCCACGACGAGATAGGCGATGGCGGCAATCCCGTAGGTGTTGAACACCGTCGTCTTCGCGGCGAACCAGCCCACGATCGGCGGCACGATAACCCAGGCGACGCTGAAAATGGTCCGCAGCATTGTGACCATGAACTCCGCGCGCTCAGGGTGCCGGACATTGTAGTAGCTGCGCGAGTAGGAGAAGGACTGCGAGAACAGCGCGCCGCCGAACGGCATGATCACGCAGATCGCGATGATGAAGGCGACCTGGGTGCGGAAGGCGAAGATGATACCGAAGGCGAGCGCTCCCATCAGCGCTGTACCAATGACGAGGATACGTCGATCGGACACTCTGTCCGAGATAGATCCCAGCACCACCGAGGCGGCGGCACTCGCCAGCGAGAAGGCCATCAGCAGCAGTGAATAGAGTCCGTTGGGAATGCCCAGCGTGTCGATCCCGACGATCGCGCCGTAGTTGAGCGTCGATGCGTAGGTGATGCCCGTGAAAAACAGGCTCAAGCCGATGGGCACGGTGAGCGGCAGGCGTGCGGCGGCAGCATTGTGCGACATATGGACATCCCCCAAAACCCGCCTAGACCAGCGGCGGACGCTTGGCCAATGAATCTTGTCGATGGGGTCGATCACGGCGGAAGAACGGCATTTCGCTGGCCGCCCACCGGATGGCTGGCATGCGCGCCGGACGGTTGCTGGAGGGAGCAATCGCGCCCATCTTGGATCTCGAAAGGAGAACCAAGATGGGACTCATGAATAATCTGAAGTCGGTCTTCCGCACCGCGACGCGTGGCGAAATCGAACTCGACTACCTTAACCAGTCGACCTCGCGGATCGACCTTGAGATGCGCCAGCGGGATATCGACCGCGGCCGCTTCCGGCATCTGCCGCGCCGCGGCTGACGCTTTCCTCTAGGGCGATTTTGCCCTAGAGCCTTCGGCGTGGGGACGGCCCCGCGCCCTCCGCATTACGGTCGGGACGACCCGCCAATTCAGGAGAAATCCTCATGGCATGGGTCTTTCTGATCATTGCCGGTCTGGTCGAGATCGTCTGGGCCATCGCGCTCAAATACGCCGATGGATTCACCAGGCTCTGGCCGTCGTCGATCGCCATTGCCGGCATGATCCTCAGCGTGATTTTGCTCGAACTGTCGATGCGCGACCTGCCGGTCGGCACCGCCTATGCGGTCTGGACCGGCATCGGCACGGTCGGTGCCGCGATCCTCGGTATGATCCTCTTCCAGGAGCCGGCCACCGCGGCGCGGATCGCGTCGATCGCCCTGATTGTCTGCGGCATCGCCGGCCTCAAGCTGTTCGCTTAGCACTCGGAATGTTGCGGGGCCGCCACGGCCCCGCAGCATTTTTCTGCGTTGCCTGGAAATTCATGGAACCTTTCGGGGTTTCGCGTAAGCCTATGTGCAACCGGCGAATTCGCCGGGGGAAACCTCGCATCGGCTAGCGTCTGCCAGTGCGGTTTGTTGAAAAGGCAAACCATGCTCGTTCGCGTGTCCGAAGTCGCAATTGTCCTCACCCTCATCGTGTCGCTGCTCGCCGCCAAGCATGTTCCGCTGCTCGGCGGGCTGCCGCTGACGCAGATCACCGGCATCGTCTGCTTCGGTTTCGCGATCTTCCTGTCGCTGCGGATTTTTCAGTTCGAGCTGGCCCGCCTCCGCGCCGAGGAATAGCCAGCAACGCTGCCGGATTGCTTGATCGGATCGCCTGACCGCATGCGCCGGGCCTTGTTGGCCGGACGCGGCGGCGCTAGGCGTTGGGGATGAACAAGCCTGTCGTTAGCGCCATCGGCCGCTCGGTCTGCCCGCATGATTGCCCGTCGGCCTGCGCGCTCGATGTCGAGATCGTCGACGCGCACACCATTGGACGGGTGCGCGGGGCCAAAGATGATCCGTACACGGCTGGGGTGATCTGCGAGAAGGTCGCCCGCTACGCCGAGCGTATCCACCACCCCAACCGGCTGACCCACCCGATGCGGCGCGTCGGCAAGAAGGGCGAGGGGCGCTGGGAGCCGATCTCGTGGGACGAGGCGTTCGACGAGATCATCGCCAAATGGCTCGAGATCGAGCGCGATTTCGGACCGGAGGCGATCTGGCCGTACTTCTACGCTGGCACGATGGGCCACGTGCAGCGCGACGGCATCGCCCGGCTGCGCCACGCCCGCGGCTATTCCGACCGGTACGAGACGATCTGTACCGGCTCCGCCTGGCCCGGCTTCATCGCCGGCACCGGCGTGCTCGGCGGGCCCAATCCCGAGCAGATCGCCGAGGCCGATTGCGTCGTGATCTGGGGCACCAACGCGGTCAACACCCAGGTCAATGTGATGACCCACGCCATTCGCGCCCGCAAGGAGCGCGGCGCCAAGCTGGTGGTCATCGACATCTACATGAATGCCACGATGGAGCAGGCGGACATGCCGATCCTGCTGCGGCCGGGGACGGACGGCGCGCTCGCCTGCGCGGTGATGCATGTGCTGCTGCGTGACGATCTGGCCGACCGGCAATATCTCACAGAGTTCACCGATTTCGACTCCGAGGTTGAGGCACATCTGATGACGCGCACGCCCGAATGGGCGTCGAGGATCACCGGGCTCAGCGTCGCCGAGATCGAGGCGTTCGCGCATCTCGTCGGCAGCACGCCGCGCGCTTATTTCCGGCTCGGCTACGGTTTCACCCGGCAGCGCAATGGCTCGGCCAACATGCACGCGGCGCTGTGCATCCCGGCAGTGAGCGGCGCCTGGCGGCATCGCGGTGGCGGAGCGTTCCACTCCAACTCCGGCACTTGGAGGCTCGATAAATCGCTGATCACCGGCGCCGGCCTGGGCAAGGCCGGCCGCGAGCTCGACATGAGCGAGATCGGCAAGGTGCTGACCGGCGACCCCCGCGCGCTGAAGCACGGTGGACCAGTCAAGGCGCTGTTCATCCAGAACACCAACCCGATGAACGTCTCGCCCGAGCAGGGCCTGACCCGCGCCGGCTTTGCCCGCGACGATCTGTTCACGGTTGTGCACGAGCAGTTCATGACCGAGACGGCCGAGATGGCCGACATCGTGCTGCCGGCGACGATGTTCCTTGAGCACAATGACTACTACACCCGCGGCGGCCACACCCGCGTGCTGTTCGGGCCAAAGCTGGTCGAGGCGCCGGGCGAATGCCGCTCCAATTTTGAGGTCGTCAACGAGCTGCTGCGGCGGTTGGGCGTCGACGACACATCGCTGCATCTGACCGACCGCGAGATGGTCGCGGAGACCTTCCGCAAATCCCGCTATCCCGAGCTCGACGAGGTCGCCAAGACCGGCTTCGTCGATCGCGCGCGGCCCGATGACGAGGCGCGCTTCGCCCATGGCTTCGGCTGGCAGGATAAGAGATTTCGCTTCCGGCCGAACTGGCAGGGCGCCGCCGACCGCAAGGGCTACATTTGGACCATCGACCCTGCCGAGGCGCCGAAGATGGTCGACTGGTGGGACATCAACGAGAGGACCAGCGAGGCGGTGCCGTTCCGTCTGGCAACCAGCCCGTCACACGGCTTCCTCAACTCGACCTTTTCCGAGACGCCCGGGAGCCAGAAGCGCCAGCCGTCGCCGACCGTGTTGATCCGCAGCGACGACGCGGCGGTCAGCGGTATTGCGGCGGGCGACCGCGTGCGGCTCGGCAACCACCGCGGTATGGTGGAGCTGACAGCGGCGATCTTCGAGGGCATGCAGCAGGGTGTTTTGATCGCGGAGGGCGTCCATCCCAACAAGGCGCACGGCAGCGGGCAGGGGATCAACACGCTGATCGGCTCCGACCAGGTGCCGCCCTTTGGTGGAGCGGCGTTCCACGACGCGACGGTGTGGATCGAAAAGATATAGTCGTTGCCCCAAACGCGGTTTCCCTCCCCCGCGTGGGGAGGGAAGCGGGGCTTGGCCGCGAGGCCTAGCGAAGCTGGGTGGGGGGGACGCGCCACCGGCACTGGCTCCCCCCACCCCGGCTTGCTAGCTCGCTTCGCTCACAAGCGCGCCGCCCTCCCCACGCGGGGGAGGGAAACCGCCGGCGGGTGACTGCCATCATCCGGCGAAATACGTCTTCCAGAAAAAATACGCCGTGATGCCGGCGCCATAGACGATGACGAGGCCACGGATGATGTTTGTCGGAATGCGGTGGGCGAGGCGGGCGGCGACATAGCTCCCGACGGTGACGCCGACCAGCGCGATGGAGCCGTGGTACCAGTCGATATCGCCCGATATTGCGAAGCGAACCACCGCCACCAGCGCAACCAGCACCGAGATGAACATCTTGATGCCGTTGGCGGCATGGATGTCCGAGATCCCGGCGAGCACCAGAAATGCCAGCAGCAGGATGCCGAGTCCGGCGTTGAAGAACCCGCCATAGACGGCGATCGCGGCGAGGAAGGCGAGCAGCAGTAGAGCACCGGCACGCTTGGCGCCGCGGCCGGTGCCGGCGTGGGCCGAGACGAACGCGTTGATCCGCGACCCGAGGGCGAACAGCACGACCGCGAACAGGATCAGCCACGGCACCGCGTAGGAGAATTGCGCGTCGGAGACGTGGAGCAACAACTCGGCGCCAGCGTAGCCAAACAGCGCGCCGATGATCGAATAGACCAGCAGCCGGTGCTTGTATTTGACGATGTCGGCCCAGTAGCCGAGTGCGCCTGAGGCATAGCCGGGGAGGGCGGCGTAGGTATTGGACGCGTTGGCCAGAACTGGCGGCACACCGACCGCAAGCAGGGCCGGGAACACGACGAAGCTGCCGCCGCCGGCCAGCGCGTTGAGCGCGCCACCGACGAGACCCGCGAGGATGAGAAGAAGCTCGTTCACCCGACCGGGCTATCCCGCCCTCCCAACCGAGGCAAACGCATTTGTGTGATCGCCGTCATTTGGCGCCGCGATTGACATTGGCCGGACAAGCCCTCATATCCGCCGCGGTTGCTGGCACCAGCCGCTCGCCGGGTTCTGCCCGATGGTGAAGCCAGCCCCGCGTGACGCGGGTTGAACGCGCAATGGCCGCATCCTCGACGAGGCGATCATGGCAAGGCGGGCGCCCATGAACAAATGCCTCGATCCAAAGGATCGACCATGAGCTTTTCTCTCGATACCCCCTCCATTCTGACCCTCAAATCCGAGGCCAGAGCTTTGCGCGCCGAACGCGCGACTTCCGAGACGCCGATCGGCCAGGGCCAGGCGCTTGAGGAAATTGCCCGGCGACATGGCTATCGCGACTGGAACACGGCCAGCGCCAGCCTGCCCGAACGCGTCGCCGTACCAGTCCAGGTCGGGGGCAGGGTGACCGGCACCTATCTGAGCCAGCCCTTCGCCGGCATCGTGGTGGGCCTGAAGCTGCTCGCCGACATGCAGCACTACGAAGTGATCGTGAAATTCGACCAGCCGGTGAACGTCAGCAAGTTCGCCTCGATGGTGCACAACCGTCAGCGGGTGACCGCGACCATCGGGCTCGACGGGATTTCACTGTCCCGCACGTCGGATGGAGAACCGCATATGCGCGTTCGCAAGGCCTAGCGGAAAGTTGATCCTCCGGGCTGGGTTGTCTTCCATCGTTATTTGCCGATAGAGTGTCGGAAGACCTCCCTGCGGCGCGTCATCCGAAGCGGTGACGCGCCGATTCTTTAAGGCGCTTGACGATGACCCCACAGACGCTGCCCATCGACCTCTATTACACGGCCACCCCGAACGGCCGGAAGATCACGATCATGCTCGAAGAGCTGGGGGTGCCCTACGCGATCCATCACATCGACATCGGCCACGGCGACCAGTTCAAACCGGAGTTTCTGGCGATCTCGCCCAACAACAAGATCCCGGCGATCGTCGACCCAGAAGGCCCGGACGGCCAGCCGATCTCGATCTTCGAATCCGGTGCGATCCTCAAATATCTCGCCGAGAAATTCGGCAAATTCTACGGCAAGAGCTGGCGGGAACGCGTCAAGATCGACGAGTGGCTGTTCTGGCAGGTCGGCGGTTTCGGCCCGATGCTCGGCCAGGCCAATCACTTCGTCCGCTACGCCAAGGAGAAGGTCCCGTACGCTATCGATCGCTACATCAACGAGACGCACCGGCTCTATCGCGTTTTGAACACCCAGCTCGAGGCGCAGTCGAAGGCCGGACGGCACTTCGTCGCGGGAGATGATCTCTCGATCGCCGACTTCGCGATTTTCGATTGGTCCAATGGCTACGCCAATTACACCATCGACGAGTCTGAGTTCCCGGTCTGGTTCGACTGGCGGGCGCGGCTGCGCGAGCGGCCGGCAATCCAGCGTGCGCTGGAGATCAAGACGACCGGCCGCGACCAGGTCGATCTCAGCAAGGACGATGCCGCGCAGAAAGTGCTGTTCGGCCAGCGCTGAGTGACTACGGGGCGGTACAGGTGAAGTCGGGACTGACGTCCCGCGCCGGGACCTTGGGCCAATCCTGGGTGACGGCGCACATGTTGCCGAGGCAGCCACCGCCCATTCGCAGCGTCTCGTTGTTGTTCATGATCCAGACGCTGCCGTCATAGTCCTTGCCGTCTTCGGCGTTGTAGATATGCACCGTGAAGGCCAGCGGATCGTCGGTGGGCTTCAGTGTCAGGATCTGCAGACCGAGCATCGGCCGGGTCCGCAGCGCCGGGTCGGCATTCTTCAAATCGACCATGGCGGTGCCGAAGGCCGCCTTGTCCTGCTGGCATATGGCCGAATATTCCGGCGGCACCACGATCCAGCTGAGCGTACCGCAGAAGCCGGCATTACAGGGCGCGACCGTGAGCTCGGTGCCTTTTTCGGTGCGCCAAGTGCCTTCGACGGGCGACGCCAAAAAGCTGCTCAGCGCAATCGGCGCGGCAATTGCGGGCAGGGCGGAGAAAACGGCAAAAGCACTCAGCGCAATCAGACCGGCGTTCCGCAGCAGGCTGCGGAATTGGATGGGAAATGTCTTAAGCAACACGATTTCACCTCTCGCCGAATAGATCGGCCGCAACAGCCATCGCAAGACCAAGTACTGCGCGAGATTCGCGCGAATATATGGCACGTGAAAACGCCGCTAGTTCGGCCGGCCGGTTACCGGAAGGCAAGCGCTTTCCGATGCTCACGAGGAGGCGCCAGGCCGATCTTTTGACTCGCGCTGCAGTTCTGCATCACTTGGTAATTGCCGCCGACGATCGTTGCGGCGCTGGCCACAAGTCTGCTGCCTCCCGCCGCTCGGGCCAGTCGACCGGCCGGCGCATCGGCGGGAACGACACCGTGACCCGCAGCCCCGGTTTGTTGTCGCCGAGCGACACCCGGGCATGATGGCGGACCGCCACGGCCTTCACCAGTGCCAGTCCAAGCCCGGCGCCCGGGCCAGCGCGTTCGGCATCAAGCCGGCGGAACGGCTCGAAAACCTCTTCGCGCTTGTCGGCCGGAATGCCCGGACCGTTGTCGGTCACAGTGATCACTGCGCCGCCATTGTCCGATCGCACGGCGAGTTCGATGGCCGCCGATGGGCCGCCGTAGCGGCTGGCGTTTTCGATCAGATTGACCAGCATCTGCTGCACCATCTTGCGGTCGCCGAAGATCGGCGCACCGTCCTCGGGCACGGCGTCCCAGCGCAGACGCTGCCCGGCCGCCTCGATCACCGGATCGAACGTCTGCGCCAGATCGCGGACCAGCAGGGCCGACGAGAAAGCGGTGTATCCGGAACTGTCGTCGGAGGTTCCGATGCGCGAAATGCGCAGCACCGTGTCGAGGACGCCGCCGAGCGTTTCCATCTCGCTCTGCGCCCGCTCGAGCTTGGCCGAGGCGGCGGCTGGCTCGGCCTCGCCAGCGGCGTCCTGCAACAGCATGTAGGCGCGGTTGAGCGGCGATTTGAGATCATGGGCGATGGCGACGATGGTGTTGCGCATCCCCGACATGAGCTCGCCGAGCCGGTCGAGATGGGCGTTGATCTGCCGCGAGACGTGGTCGATCTGGTCGTTGGAGGGACCAATCGGCAGGCGCGCCTCGGTATTGCCATGCGACACCTGGGCCAGCGTCCGGTCGATGATTCCGAGCTTGGATGACACGCCGCGGCTGAGCCAATAGCCGACGGTCAGCGCGCTGACACAGATGACCACACCTGCAAGGATCAGGGCATTGAGAATGACGCCGCCAAGCGTCTGCTCGAAACGCTGCGAGCGGGCGGCGACGACGATGTTGTCGTCGAGCGTCTCGGCATAGCCGAGGAACTGCGGATCGCTGGCGGTCTGGCCAGCCTCGGCGGGCAGCATGCCCCAGCCGCGGAAGCTGGGCACGACGGCGATATCGCCGGCGATGCGCTTGCCGCTCGGCTTGAACACGCCGAACGCATATTGCTTGTCGGAGCGGGTGGCGACGGCCGCCTTGATGAAGCGCAGCAACTCGGTTTCGCCGCCGGTGATGCTGGCGTCGCGCAGCAGGTTGAAATCTTCGGTGATCGAGGACCGCAACTGGTCGGTGATCGAGGTCTGGGTGATTTTGACGATGGCAAAGCCGGCGACGCTCAGCACCACGGCAAACACCGCGAGGATGATCAACGCCGTGCGGAAAGCCGACCCGGAGAGTACGCTAACGCGGCGCATGGATCGAATATCCGGAATTGCGCGTGGTGTGGATCAGCGGCACGTCGAACGGCTTGTCGACCTTGGCGCGCAGCCGGCTCATATGGGTTTCGACCACGGTGGTCTTGGGGTCGAAATTGAAGTCCCACACCTGCTCGAGCAGCATGGTCTTGGTGATGATCCGGCCGGCATTACGCATCAGCACTTCGAGCAGGGTGAATTCCTTGGCCTGAAGATCGATGATGACGCCGGCGCGCTTGCCGGTGTGGGTCAGCAGATCAAGCTCGAGATCGTGCACGACCAGGCGCGTCGACTGTTCGCCGCCGGCCGGGCGGCGGGCGAGCGAGGTGACGCGTGCGATGAGCTCGGAAAAATGGAACGGCTTCACCAGATAGTCGTCGCCGCCCGCGAGCAGGCCCTCGACCCGGTCTTCGACGTCGCCCATCGAAGTGAGGAACAGCACCGGAATTTTGCGGCCGGCGGCGCGCAGCGTCTTCAACACCGTCAGCCCATCCATGCCGGGCATCATGCGGTCGAGAATCAGCATGTCGGCATTGTTGTAGAGGCAGTAGCTGAGCGCATCGCGACCATCGGCCACGCATTCGACGCTATGGCCTTCCTGAACCAAGCCTTTGCGAAGAAATTCGGACGATTGCGCATCGTCCTCCGCAACCAGAATCTTCACCAGCCCGCTCCCCGGAACCGGCCATCGCCGCGCTCCACATAGGCGCTATCTCGGCCTCAATTTGGTATGAAATGAGGCATGATCCCGGCGAGAGATAAGCCCCGCAAATCGGCGGGGGGTATTCGACAGCTGGACACCCGCAATAACCTCACGGGCCTTCACAGACAGCGGATTTTGCCACGAACACCTCGGAATCGAACAGGGAACAAATCGGAATCAAAGTCGGTCGCTGAGAGCGTCAGACCTTCCGGGTGGAGGTTTTTGCGGGTGTCCAGCTTCGCGACCGACCCGCTCGGCCCGACCGCGACCGGGTCAGCCGCAGGATGGGCCGGACGACCGCGATCATGGGACGGTCTTTGCTGCATGAGAGAAATCTGCGGCCTTGCTTTGACCCGGCAAACCGGGTTTAAGGCGCCTCGGTAGGAGAGGTGGCCGAGTGGTCGAAGGCACGCCCCTGCTAAGGGCGCAGACCTCAAAAGGGTCTCGTGGGTTCGAATCCCATCCTCTCCGCCAGATCCCAAGTCATTGTAATCGCTATAGAAGAATCCGAATCAGAAAGCGGATTCCGTCACAGCATCCCGTCACACCACGGGAGCATTGTGACTTGCGACGTCTGACCCCAAGCTTGATCCACAGGCGAGGTGCGGTCCTCTGGTTCCG
>JBDTLB010000058.1:0-33431 GCA_039934955.1 Devosia sp. | reverse complement strand
AGAACGCCCTGTTCGCCGGTAGCGAAGGGGGTGGGCGAACCTGGGCCACCATTGCTACGCTTCTGGCCACCGCCAAGCTCAATGGCGTCGATCCGCAGGCCTGGCTCACCATCACACTCGAGCGTATAGCCAACCGTTGGCCCAACAGCGACATCGACGCTCTCATGCCCTGGAACCACAACCCCTAAACGGCTTCGGTTGGACGCTTACGGTGAATGGCACATCGGAATTGTTGCTCAACACCAGTTCCGCGCTTGCGGCATCGGGAAACTTCGGCCCCACGAGCGAGACTGTGACATCCGCGCCATTGCTTCGATCGATCCGCCAAGTCTCCTTCATTCCGAGCGCCGCACAGAACGCCGTCGATCCCGCTAGATCGCGTGTAAAGACCGACACGCATTCGATTTTCTTGATCATGACTCCCCCCCCCCCGTGAACATATAGCGAACACTCGGATAGCGGACTGCCAGTCCTGCGGCAAGGGCCTAACTAAACCGTCGATCCGCTTCGTCGCTGAAGGCGTCGATGATCTGTCCCTGCTTGATCGAAAAGGCGGCCTCCGCGACGGTGGCAATCAGCGGGTTCTGGATCTTGAAGTCGATATCGAAGCGAATGCGAGAGCCCTCGCCCTCCGGCTCGAAGGTCCATTTGCTGTTGAGATAGGTGAACGGCCCGTCGATCGCCTTGGCGGTGATGGTGTGTTCCGACCGACTGGCGACGACGCGACTGGTGTAGGCCTGCGAGATGGGGCCGAACTGGATCGTCATTTTGGCCAGGCGGACGTCACCCTCGGCGCCCTCATCGCGCTTAACCTGCATGTCGCTGACGTTTTTGAGGAAGCGCGGATAGTCCTCGAGGTCATTGACGAGGTCGAACATGCGGTCGACCAGATGCGGGACGTGCCGCTCGAAAAACAAATTAGGCATGCTTGGCCAACCGTGCCGCTTTGAGTGCCGCGAAATCCTCGCCGGCATGATGCGACGAGCGCGTCAGCGGGCTAGCAGAAACCAGCAAGAAGCCCTTGGTCTTGGCCACGGTCGCATAGGATTTGAACGCGTCCGGCGTCACGAACTCCATGACTGGATGGTGCTTCTTCGAGGGCGCCAGATACTGACCGATGGTGAGGAAATCGACGTCGGCTGAGCGCAGGTCGTCCATCAGCGCCAGCACCTCGTTCCGCTCCTCGCCCAGCCCGACCATGATGCCCGATTTGGTGAACATGGTGGGGTCGAGTTCCTTGACCCGCTGCAGCAGCCTGATCGAGTGGAAGTAGCGCGCGCCCGGGCGGACCTTGAGGTATTTCGACGGCACCGTCTCGAGATTGTGGTTGAACACATCAGGCTTGGCAGCCACCACGATCTCGAGCGCGCCGTCCTTGCGCAGGAAGTCCGGCGTCAGGATCTCGATGGTGGTGGTCGGTGTGCGTGCGCGGATCGCGCGGATGACCTTGGCGAAATGCTCCGCCCCGCCATCCGGCAAGTCGTCACGGTCGACCGAGGTGATGACGACATGATTGAGGCCGAGCTTTTCGACCGCGTTGGCGACGTGCTCGGGTTCGAGCGGATCGAGCGCCGTCGGCATCCCGGTGCGCACATTGCAAAAGGCGCAGGCGCGGGTGCAGATCTCGCCCATGATCATCATGGTGGCGTGCTTTTTTGACCAGCACTCGCCGATATTGGGGCAGCCCGCTTCCTCGCAGACGGTGACGAGGTTGTTCTCGCGCACGATCTGCTGGGTTTCCTTGTAGACCGCCGAGCCAGGCGCCCGAACGCGGATCCAGTCCGGCTTGCGCAGCACTTCCGCGTCCGGCCGGTTCGCTTTCTCGGGATGCCGCGGACGGGCTTCGAGCAGAGTGACCACTTGGTGTCCTAGGTGATGATCAGCTTGGCGACGATGACGACGATGATCGCCCCGACCGTCGCCGTAACGATCTGGCTGATCCAGATATTGCGGATCGGCAGGTTAATCTTGAGTGCCGTGAACAAATAGCCGCCCACGAAAGCGCCGATCACGCCGCTGAGCAGATACCCCAGCAGCCCACTGCCGCCGACGATCAGGCTCGCCAGCCATCCGGCAATGGCGCCGATGACCAGAAACACCACGATGTGGCGGATCGTATCGTCGCGTGTCACGCTGCCTCCGCTTTGCGGCTGCCGTTCGGGAGCACCCATGTCAGCCTCTTAATTGCCCGCAGCACATATCGAAACGATCGGCCATCGGATCAAGCCTTGACCTTCTTCTTGCGCGTGAACAGCGCCACGATGCCGGCGATGATCAGTCCGAAGATCGCCGACGGGATCGCGCCCGAGATCAACGCCGTCCAGAAGCCGGTCATGCCGGTGACCTTGACGTCGTTCAACATGATCGTCGTGGCATCGGGGGCCACCAGATTGATCAGCCCAATGACGAGCCCCAGACCGGAACCGAGGCCGAAGACCACAAGAAATGTCCAGCGCGCGGGTGTCATGTACGCCTCACTTGGCCACGATGCGGGCGATGATGATGACAATGATGGCACCGATCACGGCGGTGACGAGGTCGTTGAGCCAGCCCTCGAGCGGTAGCGTTGCGTGTGCCAGCTTCAGCACATAACCACCGACCAAAGCGCCGATGACGCCGACGACGAGGTAGCGGACCAGCCCCTTGCCGCCCAGGATCAGGCTGGCAATCCAGCCGGCCGCGAGCCCGGTAAGGAGGAAGATGACGAGCGACGTAACTTCAGCCGACATGCCGATATCTCCAGGCGGGACGGGATGCCCCATCAGATGTTGATGGCCTGCCCATAGGCGTTCAACACGCTTTCTTTCATCATCTCAGAGAGCGTCGGATGCGGGAAGATGGTGTGCATCAGCTCTTCTTCGGTCGTCTCGAGGTTCATGGCGACAACGAATCCAGCAATCAGTTCGGTGACCTCCGCGCCCACCATATGGGCGCCCAGCAACTCGCCTGTCTTCGCATCGAAGATGGTCTTGACTAGGCCCTCAGGCTCGCCCAGCGCGATCGCCTTGCCATTGCCGATGAACGGGAAGCGGCCGATTTTCAGCTCGCGCCCGCTTTCCTTGGCCTTGGCCTCGGTCATCCCGACGCTCGCGACCTGCGGCTCGCAATAGGTGCAGCCGGGAATACGGCGCTTGTCGAGCCCGTGGACCTTCATGCCGGAGATCGTCTCTACGACGATCACGCCTTCATGCTCGGCCTTGTGCGCCAGCATCGGCGGGCCGGCGACATCGCCGATGGCCCAAACGCCAGGAATATTGGTGCGGCCATGATCGTCGACCACGATGGCCCCTCGCTCGATCTTCACGCCGATCTTCTCAAGACCAAGGTTCTCGGTATTGCATTGCACGCCAACCGCCGAGATCAGCTGGTCACCCGCGACATCCACCTTGCTGCCGTCTTTGAGTTCGACGTGGGCAACAACGCCGGTCTTCGACTTGTCCACGCCCGTGATCTTGGCTTCGGTCATGAACTTGATGCCGCGCTTTTCGAACCGCTTCTTCACATGCGCGGCGATCTCGGCGTCCTCGACCGGCAGGATCTGCGGCAAGAGCTCGATGATCGTCACCTCGCTACCGAGAGAGCGGTAGAACGATGCGAATTCCATGCCGATGGCTCCGGAGCCCATGACCACCAGCGATTTCGGCATTTTGGCCGGAACCATGGATTCGAAATAGGTCCAGATGCGGTCGCCGTCCGGTTCGATACCCGGTAGCACTCGTGGCCGCGCACCGGTGGCGACGATAATGTTCTTGGCTTTGTACGTGCCGGCGCCCAACGCATTCTTCGGCGGCGGGACCTGCGGCAGCATCGGCTTCTTCTTGGTCGGTTCGACCTTGATCTCGCCAGCCCCGGTCAGCACCGCCTCGCCCCAGATAATGTCGACCTTGTTCTTCTTCATCAGGAACTGGACGCCATTGTTCATCTGCGCAGCGATACCGCGCGACCGCTTCACGACGCCGTCGAGGTCGATGCCGAACTTGTCGGCGGTCAGTCCATAATCCTTGGCGTGCGCAATGTGACCGTAGATTTCGGCCGTCCGCAGCAGTGCCTTAGTGGGAATACAGCCCCAGTTGGAGCAGATGCCGGCCATGTGCTCGCGCTCGACGATCGCGGTCTTGAGCCCAAGTTGCGCCGCACGAATGGCGGCGGTGTAGCCGCCCGGTCCCGCACCGATGATGATGAGATCGTAGCTGTCCGCCATGCGGGGCTCCTAGAGTCCGAGAAGAGACTTCACGACCGGCACCAGCCCCTCGCCGATCGCACGCGTGTTTTTGGCATCCAGATGGACGCCGTCCGCCGGGTCCGCAACCGCCACGGTCGAAGCGTCGAAGAAGCCGACCCCCGCTTCGTCGGCCCGGCGCTTGTACATCTCGGCAAATTGCTTCGACGCGTCGATCGCCGTCTGATTGCCGAAATGCACCATCATCTCCGGGTGCACATTGGTCTCGCCGAGGTGTGGCGGCGCCACGATGATGATTCTTGGCGCAACGGCGCCCTGCCCCGCAGCGTTGGCCCGCACGATCTGCACCAGCCGGCGCATGCCATACGACGCCTCGAGCGCAGTTCGCCCATGAAACGGCTTCAGATCATTTGTTCCCAGCATGATGATGACCAGGTCGAGCGGACTGTGCGACGTAAGCAGCGTCGGCAGGACGCGCGCGCCATTGCGGTCGGCATCGGCGTACCAGTCGTCATGCAACGTGGTCCGGCCCCCGAGGCCTTCTGCGATCACCCTCGCGGTGCCACCAAGTCCGCGCTCGAGTGCCGTCGGCCAACGATCTTCATAGGCCAGCCGTGTGCCCCCAACCGGGTCGTGGCCGTAGGTGATGCTATCGCCATAAGCGAGGATGGTTTTCATGTCCGTCACGCCAGCATCATCACGGGCGTTTCGATCAGCACCTTGAACGCCGCCAGCAGCTCCGCGCCGAGCGCACCATCGACCGCGCGGTGGTCGCAGGCGCAGGTGACGGTCATGAACTGTCCGATCTTGACCTGGCCCTTTTCGGCATAGACGCGTTCCTCGCCAACACCGACCGCGAGGATCGTGCCGTGCGGCGGGTTGATGACGGCGGCAAACTGCGTGATGCCGTACATGCCAAGGTTGCTCACCGACGACGAGCCGCCTTGATATTCCGCCGGGGTGAGCTTCCTGCTGCGGGCCTTGCCGGCGAGGATCTTCACCTCCTCCGAAATCTGCCGCAGCGTCTTGGTATCGGCGGATCTGACCACAGGCGTGAACAGCCCGCCAGGCACCGCGACGGCCACGGCCACGTCGGAGCGCTTGTGGTAGAGGATCGAATCCACCGCCCAGGTAGCGTTGGCGGCTGGCACCTTCTGCAGCGCCATGGCCCACGCCTTCATGACGAAGTCGTTGATCGAAAGTTTGTAGGTCGGCTTGCCATCCTTGAGCGGCGCGGCAGCATTGATCTTTTCGCGCGCGTCCATCAGCGCATCGATCCGGCAGTCGAGCGTCAGATAGAAATGCGGGATGGTCTGCTTGGCCTCGGTCAGCCGGGCCGCGACGACCTTACGCATACCGTCGTTTGGAACGATGTCGTAGCTGCCCCCATCGAACAGCGCCATCACCTGCGCCTTGGTCATGCCGGTCGCGAGCGCGCCTCCAGCCGAGGTCGCGGCCGGCGCGGCCATCAGCGGCTTGCCGGATTTGGCGGCTTCGACATCCGACCGGACCACGCGGCCATGCGGACCTGAGCCCGAAATGGCAGACACGTCGATCCCGGCGTCCTTCGCCAGACGGCGAGCCAAAGGCGACGCGAACACGCGCGAGCCGTTGGCTTTCGGCGCGTTCGAGTTTGCGACGCTGGCGATGCCCTGCTGGGACTCGGCGCTCATGCGCCTCTCCGCTTCTGGGCGCACGGCCGGAGGGATCGGATTCTCGCGGATCGCGTCCCCGGCGTCGTTGGCGACAGGCTTCGGCGCCGCGATGGCCTTCGGTGCGGGCGCAGCCTTTACGTCGGCTGCGCTCTCGCCCTCGGTCAGCAGCACCGCGATCACGGCGTTGACCTTCACGTTGTCGGTGCCTTCTGGAACGACGATCTTGCCGATCTTTCCCTCGTCGACCGCCTCGACCTCCATCGTCGCCTTGTCGGTCTCAATCTCGGCGATCACGTCTCCGGAGGAGACGCTGTCGCCCTCCTTGACGTGCCATTTGGCGAGCTTGCCCTCTTCCATCGTGGGCGACAACGCCGGCATGGTGATGTTGATGCTCATGGCCGCCTCACTCGCCGATGTCTTCGTTCCAGAGTTTTGGATTGTTCGTGATGAACTCGGCCATCATGTGCTCGCAGCGCGGCTCGTGATAGTCGACCACATCGACGCCCGCGAGCGTCATGACATCCTGAAACCCCTTGAAATTCTTGCTCTCGGCCACGACAACGCGCGAGATCCCGAACTGGATGATCGTTCCAGTGCACATCATGCATGGACTGAGCGTCGTGTAGCAGGTGACGTCGCGATAGGTACGCTGCCGCCCGGCGTTCTGGATCGCGTCCATTTCGCCGTGCAGGATCGGATCGCCCTTCTGCACCCGGCGATTGTGACCGCGCCCGATGATCTCACCATTGCGAACCAGCACCGAACCGATCGGAATGCCCCCCTCACGAAGTCCCTCCTGGGCCTCCTCATAGGCGGCATCGAGAAACTTTCGGTCGAGTTCGTCCTGACTAGCCATCGCTCAGCTCCGGTAGGTGACGGCGTTCACGGCAGCGACCACATCATCGACATGGGGCAAAGCCAGCTTCTCGAGGTTGGCCGCGTAGGGCATCGGCACATCCTTGCCGGTGACGCGGGTTGGCGGTGCGTCGAGATAGTCGAACGCCTCGGCGCAGACGCGAGCGCACAACTCGGCGCCGATGCCGCCCTGCGGCCAGCCCTCTTCCACCGTCACGATGCGTCCGGTCTTCTTGACGCTTTCGATGACGGTGGCGCTGTCCATCGGGCGGAGGGTGCGCAGATCAATCAGCTCGACATCGACGCCCGCCGCGACAAGCTTTTCCGTCGCCTGCGTGGCGTAGCGCATGCCCATCGAGAACGACACGATGGTGACGTCCTTGCCCGGCCGGGCAATCCGCGCTTTGCCGATCGGCAGCACATAATCGTCGACCTTGGGCACGAGCCCGGTCGAACCGTAGAGAACCTCGTTCTCGAGGAAGACGATCGGGTTGTTCGAGCGGATTGACGCTTTCAACAGGCCCTTGGCGTCGGCCGCGCTGAACGGAGCGACGACGTAGAGGCCGGGCACGTGGCTGTACCAGGCCGAATAATCCTGGCTGTGCTGCGCGCCCACGCGGGCGGCGACGCCATTGGGGCCACGGAAGACGATGGGCGCATGCACCTGGCCGCCCGACATGTAGAGCTGCTTGGCGGCCGAGTTGATCACCTGGTCGATCGCCTGCATGGCAAAGTTCCAGGTCATGAATTCAACGATCGGCCGTAGCCCGGCGAACGCCGCACCGATGCCGATGCCGGCAAAGCCTTGCTCGGTGATCGGCGTGTCGACGACGCGTTGCGCGCCGAACTCCTGCAGCAGACCTTGCGTCACCTTGTAGGCGCCCTGATACTCGGCGACTTCCTCGCCCATCACGAAGATGTCCTTGTCCCGGCGCATCTCCTCGGCCATCGCCTCGTTCAACGCCTGACGGACGGTCATTTCGACCATCTCGACGCCCGCCGGCAGACCGGGATCTGCAGCGGCTTCGAATTTTGGCGCGGCAACAGCGGCCGCAGCCTTAGCCTCGACTGGAGCTGGCGCTTCGGCTGTCACCATTGACAGGGCCGCAGCGGCCGCCGGAGCGGCAGCAGGTGCCGCCTCGTCCTCGCCCAGCACCACGGCAATGGGGGCGTTGACTTTGACGCCCTCGGTGCCCTCGGGGACGAGCAGTGCCGTCACCTTGCCGGTATCGACGCTTTCGACTTCCATCGTCGCCTTGTCGGTCTCGATCTCGGCCAGCACGTCGCCGGGCTTCACGCTATCGCCGACTTTCACCAGCCATTTGGAGAGCTTGCCCTCCTCCATGGTCGGCGAGAGCGCGGGCATCAGGATGTTGGGCATGTCGCGGCTCCCTTAGGCGTCGGCGTAGATGTTGGTCCAGAGCTCGGACGGCGCCGGCTCCGCATCGGCAGTGGCGAAATCAGCGGCTTCGGTGATCAACGCCCGCACCTCGATCTCGATCGCCTTAAGCGAGTCCTCCGTACCATACCGCCGTTCCAGAATACGGTTTTTCACCTGCTCGATCGGATCGCGCTCGGCCCGCATCGTGGTGACCTCGTCCTTGCTCCGGTACTTCGCCGGATCGGACATCGAGTGGCCCCGATAGCGGTAGGTCATCATCTCGAGAATGTACGGCCCGCCACCTTCGCGGGCATGATCGATGGCGCGCTTGGCTGCGTCATGCACCAGCCGGACATCCATGCCGTCGACCTGCTCGCCTGAAATGCCGAAGCCGATGCCGCGCTTCGAAAAATCGTGCTGCGCCGACGCCCGCTCGACCGAGGTGCCCATGGCGTAGCGGTTGTTCTCGACGATATAGACCACCGGCAGATTCCAGAGCTTGGCCATATTGAAGCTCTCATAGACCTGGCCCTGATTGGCGGCGCCGTCGCCGAAATAAGTCAGGCTGACCGACTTCTCGCCCCGGTACTTGGCGGCGAACGCGAGGCCCGTGCCAAGCGGCACCTGGGCGCCGACGATACCGTTACCCCCATAAAAACGGTGCTCTTTGGAGAACATGTGCATCGAGCCACCCTTGCCCTTGCTGAGCCCGCCTTCGCGGCCGGTCAACTCGGCCATAATGCCCTTGGGGTCGAGCCCCATCGCCAGCATATGGCCGTGGTCGCGGTAGCCGGTGATCTGGGCATCTTCGCCCTTTTTGGACGCCATGGTGATGCCGGTGACCACCGCTTCCTGGCCGATATAGAGGTGGCAGAAGCCGCCGATCAGTCCCATACCATACATCTGGCCGGCCTTCTCCTCGAAGCGCCGGATCAGCAGCATGTCACGGTAGACCTTGAGCTCTTCGTCCTTGGAGAATTCGGGGATATTGGAGAGGGAAGCGGATTTCTCCGCTTTTGGGGCGGGCTTGCGCGCCATAATTGTCTCCGGGTGCCGCTAGAGAGCATGGCATTGCGCCATCGGCGCGTAGACTAGCGCAAGCGCTGCGCTATAGACAATGCAAGAATGATGCGAGAAAAACCCGTTATCAGTCTATCCCGCTTTCAATTTTTGGCATTGCCTCATTTCCGGTTGACGCCGGGAGTGAACTGGTTGTCGGTTGACCAGTCGTCGGGTCGACCATCACCACCATATCGCCGATCTGCGCCATCGACAGCAGCGCCCGTGCCTTCTCGGTGAGGATGTCCGGGTCGAGCCGTTTGGGATCGAACAGCGACACCTTGTGCCGGTAGGCATCGAGCTCGGCCGCCAACGACCCTGACTGCACTTTGAGGTCGCCAATGTCTGCCAGCATCAGTTTGCGGCCCTCGATGCCGAAATTCCCGCCGATCGCACTCCAGCCGAGATAGCCCTGGAAGGCGAGGAGCGCGGCGGTAATGGCGAGCTGGCGCCAGAGCGAGGGGCGGCGGAGGCGGGTGGACATGACGCCACCCTATCCCGAGAGGGTTGCCTGCCGATTAATGTCCGCTCAGATCAGCGCTTTGAACGCCCCTCGACCCGCATATTTCGCTGAGCCGCCAAGCATTTCCTCGATCCGGATCAGCTGGTTGTACTTGGCGATCCGATCGGAGCGGGAAAGCGAGCCGGTTTTGATCTGCCCGCAATTGCACGCGACCGCGAGGTCGGCAATCGTCGAATCCTCGGTCTCGCCCGAACGGTGCGACATCACCGATGTATAGCCGGCGCGATGCGCCATATCGACCGCGTCGAGCGTCTCGGAGAGCGTGCCGATCTGGTTGACCTTGACTAGGATCGAGTTGGCGACCCCCATCTTGATGCCGGACAGCAGCCGCTCGGTATTGGTGACAAACAGATCGTCGCCAACCAACTGGATCTTCTTGCCAAGCGCTTCGGTCAGCGCCGTCCAGCCTTCCCAATCGTCTTCGGCCATACCGTCTTCAATGGTGATGATCGGGAATTTGTCGGGGAGCGCAGCGAGGAATTTTACGTTCTCGGCCGACGACAGCGACTTGCCCTCGCCTGCCATCTCGTATTTGCCGGCCTTGTAATATTCGGTCGCGGCGCAATCGAGGCCAAGGAACACGTCTTTGCCGGCCTCATAGCCGGCTGCCTTGATTGCTTTGACGATGTAGTCGAGCGCCGCCTCCGTTGACTTCAGGTTAGGCGCGAAACCGCCCTCGTCGCCCACATTGGTGTTGTGGCCGTCCTTTTGGAGCGCTTTTTTCAGCGTGTGGAAGATTTCGGTGCCCATCTGCAACGCATGCGCCATGGTTTCGGCGCCAACCGGCAGGATCATGAATTCCTGCATGTCGATCGGGTTGTCGGCGTGCATGCCACCATTGATGATGTTCATCATCGGCACCGGCAGGATGTGGGCGTTGGGGCCACCGACATATTTGTAGAGCGGCAGCTCGGAGGATTCGGCGGCGGCCTTGGCGACCGCAAGCGACACGCCGAGGATGGCGTTGGCACCGAGCCGGCTCTTGTTGGGCGTGCCGTCGAGCTCGATCATGGCGCGGTCGACGCTGATCTGGTCGAGCGCATCAAGCCCCTCGATCTCGGCATAGATCTCGGTGTTGACGAAGTTGACCGCCTGAGTGACGCCCTTGCCCATGAACGGCTTGCCGCCGTCGCGCAACTCAACCGCCTCATGCGCACCGGTCGAGGCACCCGACGGGACCATCGCCCGGCCGAAACTGCCATCATCGAGCACCACATCCACCTCGACGGTAGGATTGCCACGGCTGTCGAAGACCTGCCGGCCGGTAACGTCGATAATGGAAGACATGAGGCGCCTCTAAACAATGGGATTGCAGTCCTTCCTAGAACCGTCATGGGGTAATCGGAAGAGATTTTGGGGATTTTTTGCCGTGGCGCCCGGTCCCCGGGATTTTCGGATGAGCGGAAACGCCCGGTGGACCGGGTGGCGGGGCAGTCGGTTCGCAGCTGAGACAGCGGCGGGGCGAGGCTCCGTCCGGCATCCGGCCCATCACCCGTAACGCTCCTGCCCTCACCCGCGCGGCGTCACCCGGCCCGCGGCGACCAACGCTTCGACGGCCTCGTACACGGCCGACAGCGACGAATAGCGTGGATGATAACCAAGCAGCGATTGGGCCTTCGCGATGGAATGGCTTGGGCTGCGCAAAGTGTGATCCCAGGTCGCTCCTGCGTCGCGCTCGGTCTGCTTCAGCTTCCACGTTTCGAAGGGCTCGAAACTGAGCTTCGGCTCGTGTCCGAACCAGCGGAACATCGCCTCGGCGTAGCCCTTGAGATTGATGGCTTGCGGTGAGACGGCATTGAACGCTTCGCCGATAGCGACGCTGCGGTGGGTAATTGCCCCCATGACGATCTGCGCGACGTCGTCGGCGTGGACGTGATGCACCGTCTCCATGCCAAAATTGGACAGCCCCAACTCCTCGCCGCGGGCGATCTGGGAGAAGACGTCCACATTGAAGTGACCGGCGGGGTTCAAAGGCTCCCAGCCGGGACCAACGATGTGACCGGGGCGGAACACGGTGGCGGGGAAGCCGGTGCGGCGCGCCTCGGCCAGCAGCCAGGTCTCCTGCGCGGCCTTTTGTGTACCGTATTCGCCGACCGGATTGAGCGGCTGGTCCTCGGTCGCGGGAATGGCGGTGTTGTGGCCATAAACCCAGATGGTGCCGCAATGGAGGAAATGCTGCACTTGGCCGCGGAGCGCCTCGACCAGATGTTGGGTGCTGGCAAGCGTGAAGCTGATCATGTCGATGACAACGTCAGGCCTCAGCGCCGCGATGCGCTGGCCGAAACGATGGTCCGCATCGTCGGCGACGCGGTTGGCGATGATCGTCTCGACCCGCGACCAGGCCGGATTGGGTGTGTACGCCTGCCGCGCGCCACGACTGACATTGACGACGTCATGCCCGGTTTCGACCAGCCGCGGCACCAGATAGGTGCCCACATGTCCAGTCCCGCCGATGATGATAATTCGCGCCATATCCGCCCCCTTGGGGATCATTGTTCGGCTGAAATAGCTGGTCGCGTGGCCTCACGCCATCTCACGAACAGTCCTCGCGCGATCACAAGCCTGCAATCCGGCTGGATTTTGCCGACGCACCAGCCACATAAGATGCACGAAATGTGCGGCGCATGGCGCCAGAGGGAGAGATCCAATGATCAAATTCAGCAAGATCGCGAAGCTCGCCGGGTTGGCGCTGCTGGTGCCGCTGGTCGGATTCGGGCTGTCGATGCAGACAGCGGCCGGCGAAGGCCTTCTGCCGGTCAAGGCGCCGGTGCCGGTGATCGACGAGCCGGCGACGGCCACCTCGGAGGTCGCGGTGTTCGCCGGCGGCTGTTTCTGGGGCGTCCAGGGCGTGTTCCAGCACGTCAAGGGCGTATCGAGTGCCATCTCGGGCTATTCGGGCGGCACACTTGCCAATCCCAGCTACGAGCAGGTCGGCAGCGAGACCACCGGTCACGCCGAAGCCGTCAAGGTGACGTTCGACCCCAAGCAGGTGTCGTACGGCACTCTGCTGCGGATATTCTTCTCGGTGGTCACCGATCCGACGACGCTCAACTATCAGGGCAATGACCAGGGCACGAGCTACCGCTCGGCGCTGTTCACCACCAGCGACGCGCAGGCCAAGGTCGCCAAGGCCTATATCGCCCAGCTCGACGCCGCCAAAGTTTATCCGTCCAAGGTCGTGACCGAGGTGACGGCCTATTCGAACTTCTACCAGGCCGAGGACTATCACCAGGACAACGCCTTCACCAAGAAGGTGAACCCCGGCTATCTCGCCTTCTACGACGAGCCCAAGATCGTCGACATGAAGGCGTCTTATCCCGATCTGTGGATGGACAAGCCGGTACTGGTGTTCGCCTCGAACGCCTGAGCCACCAGCGACCTAACGTTGAAAGGGCCGCTTCGTGCGGCCCTTTTTGTTGCCTAGAGCAGCTTTTCGATGTCCGGGGCGATGGCGGCGGGATCAAACTTGTCGCCAAAACGCTTCACCGGCTGGCCGTCGGGACCGACCAGGAATTTTGCAAAATTCCATTCGATCTCGCGGTTGGCCGAACCCGGCGTGTCGCGCTTCAGCCATTTGTAAAGCGGATCTGCGGCGGGGCCGTTGACCTCGATCTTCTTGAAGATCGGGAAGGTCACCCCGTAGTTCATTTCGCAGAAGGTCGCGATCTCGAGTTCGCTGCCCGATTCCTGCCCGCCGAACTGATTGCAGGGAAAGCCCAGAATGGCGAAACCGCGGGAGGCGTAGCGTGTGTAGAGGGCTTCGAGCGGCTTGTACTGCGGGGTATTGCCGCACGCGCTGGCAACGTTGACGATCAGAACCGTCTTGCCCGCATAGGCGGACAGCGGCTCCGGCCCGCCAAGCAGGCGGGATTCGGTGAAATCGGACAGTGTGGTCATGATGCGCCCAATGGTCAGGAGAGGTCGGTTTAGGTCTCGCGCTTGTGCGCGTCGACGATCTTTTCGGCCATCGATTTTTCGGCCGCGCTCTTGGACTTTTCCGCCTTGGTGCGGCCGAAACTGACGCGGTGCTGCTGCGCTGTGGCCTCTTTGTCGACGCGGGCCTTGGCCTTGCGGGCCTTCGACAGCGACAGGATGTCAGCCATCAGGCTTTGACCGTCGATTTGAACTTGCCCATCAGATAGGGGCCGCTGAGCACCGGCTCGTATTTCGGCGCCTCGTCGGGGATCAGGGAGGTGATCTCGGCGAACCAGTTGGGCTGGTGGAAGAACGCAAAGCTCTGGCGGCGGGCGCGAGCTTCCTCGGCATTGGTGGGGTTGGCGACGCGATGCACGGTCGACACCCAGCGGTCATTGGTCCAGCGCGCCATCAGGTCGCCGATGTTGATGATGAAGGCGCCCGGCACCGGCGGCACATCGAGCCAGCTGCCGTCCGGTCGCTCGATCTGCAGGCCCTTGCTGCCCGGCTGCGGCAACAGGATCGTCAGGCTGCCATAGTCGGAATGGGCACCGGCGCGGAGCTGGCCGGTCTGCGGCGCAACCCGCTGCTCGGGGTAGTTGAGGGCCCGGAGAGCGCTGATCGGATGATCTATGAAGCGGTCGAAATACGCGTCCGGCAAGTCCAGCGCAGCGGCGAACAGGCGCATGATGCGCGACGCGAGATCTTCGAGCGCACCGTAATAGCTTTGCCATGAAGTCTTGAAACCATCGGGCGCGGCCGGCCAGATCGTCTCGGCATAGCAGAAGCTCAGCGCATCCTTGTCGGTGAGCCCGGGCGGCACGCTGAGCGGTCCGCCGTTGAAACTCTCCTTGAGATCGGGCGGTGTCGCGACGCCGCGCGAGGCGGCAAGCGCCTCGGCATTGGGGCCGAGATAGCCATAGGGATAGCGTGCATAGGGCGCCCTCGCCTCCTGCTTGGTTTCCGCCGGCTGGTCGAAGAAGGCCTTGGCCCTGTCCCAGGCGCCGTCAATGATGTCCTGCGGCACGCCGTGATCGGAGATCGCGAGGAAACCCGAAGTGCGGCAGATCCAATCGACTTCAGCCGCCATCGCGCGCCGCCCGGGTGCATCGGCAGTCTCGAAGGCGCGCAGGCTGACGATGGGAAAGGTTTCAGACATGGCGCGCTCGCGGTGGGATGGAGGCAAGTCTGTCGAGAGCGATGCCGCGGGTCAAGCGCCTCGGACGTCGCGCCTCATGAGCGCCAGATACACCGAGTCGCACCACTCCTCGACGAGCAGAAACGTCTTCCCTGCCCGCCTGGCCTCGACGAAACCGAGCCGCTTGAACAGCCGCAGCGAGGCCTCGTTGCGTGGGTCGACGTCGGCGGTGAGCCGGTCGATGTCCTGGGTGGCGAAAGCGTGGGCGATAGGCTGTGGCGGCTTCGGTCGCGAGGCCCTGCCCCCAGAAATCCGGGTGTGTGATGAAGCCGAATTCGGGGCTGTTCCAGATCCCGATATTGCCGACGACGCGGCCGGAGTGCTCGATGATCCACTCATCATGGCTAGGGTCGAGTAGGGCACCGGGGAACCACGCTTCGGTGACGGCGAGAGAGGCATGCGGGAGCGTCGACCAGTAGCGCATCGCCGCAGGCGACGACATCACCGCATGGATCGGTACGACGTCCTCAGGGCGGGGCTTGCGCAACAGCAGGCGCGCCGTGCGGATCTCCACTAAACCAGCCTCGATTGCTCCATCGCCGCCGCGATAAAGCTCGCGAACAGCGGGTGCGGTTCGAACGGTTTTGACTTCAGTTCCGGGTGGAACTGCACGCCAATGAACCAAGGGTGGTCGGTGCGTTCGACGATCTCAGGCAAGGTCCCGTCCGGCGACACGCCCGAGAACAGCAAGCCGTTCTTTTCGAGCACCTTGCGGTACTCCATGTTCACTTCGTAGCGGTGGCGGTGGCGCTCGCTGATGCGGGTGGTGCCGTAGATATCGGCGACGCGGCTGCCGCGCGTCAGCTGCGCCGGATAGGCCCCAAGGCGCATCGTGCCACCGAGATCGCCCTCTTTCGAGCGCGTCTCCTTGTCATTGCCCTTGGTCCACTCGGTCATCATGCCGACGATCGGCTCTTTGGTCGGGCCGAACTCGGTGGAATTGGCATTCTTGATGCCGGCGGTGTTCCGCGCCGCTTCGATGCAGGCCATCTGCATACCGAAACAGATGCCGAAATACGGCACGTCCTTGACCCGAGCAAAGCGCGCCGCCTGGATTTTTCCGCCCGAGCCGCGCTCGCCAAAACCGCCGGGGACCAGGATGCCGTCAATGTGCTCGAGATAGGGCGCGGGGTCTTCGCGCTCGAAGATTTCGCTGTCGATCCAGTGCAGATTGACCTTTGCGCGGTTGGCGATGCCGCCATGTACCAGCGCCTCGCTCAGCGATTTGTAGGCGTCCTTGAGGCCGGTATACTTGCCCACGATGGCAATATTGACCTCGCCCTCGGGGTTGTGAAGCCGCTGGCTGACGTCGTTCCACTGGCTGAGATCGGGCTCTGGCGCATCGGTGATGCCGAAGGCGGCGAGCACTTCGCGGTCGAGGCCCTCATGATGGTAGGCCAGCGGCACGTCGTAGATCGAGGCGACGTCGAGACCCTGGATAACGGCCGTTTCGCGGACATTGGTGAATAGCGCCAGCTTGCGGCGCTCGGCGGCCGGCACCGGGCGGTCGCAACGGACCAGCAGCACGTCGGGCGAGATACCGATCGAGCGGAGCTCGGCCACCGAGTGCTGGGTCGGCTTGGTCTTGAGTTCGCCGGCCGACGGGATGAAGGGCATCAGCGTCAAATGGACATAGACCGCGTGATGGCGCGGCAGATCGTTGCCGAGCTGCCGGATGGCTTCGAAGAACGGCAGGCCTTCGATGTCGCCGACGGTGCCGCCGATCTCGACCAGCACGAAGTCGAACTCGTCATTGCCCTCGAGCACGAATTCCTTGATCGCGTCGGTGACGTGCGGGATCACCTGGACGGTGGCGCCGAGATAGTCGCCGCGGCGCTCCTTGGTGATGATGTCGGAATATATCCGGCCGGTGGTGATGTTGTCGCGCTTGTTGGCGTGGCGGCCGGTGAAGCGCTCGTAATGGCCGAGATCGAGATCGGTCTCCGCGCCGTCGTCGGTGACAAACACCTCGCCGTGCTGCGTCGGCGACATCGTGCCGGGATCGACATTGAGGTAGGGGTCGAGTTTCCGCAGCCGGACCTTATAGCCACGTGCCTGCAATACCGCGCCGAGCGCCGCAGACGCGAGACCTTTGCCCAAAGAGGAAACCACGCCACCGGTGATGAAAACGTACCGAGCCATGGGCCTTCACCTTATGGGGACGCTGTTCTGATTCGGAAGGGTTTTGGCGCTGCGCCCACAGCCTTGCCATACCCCAAAAATGAAGGAGGGGATGTTTCCATCCCCTCCTGAAGGTTCGTGTCCGTCGCCCCTTACTGGGCCGGGGCGCTGCTCGGCGCCGATGCTGCGCTGCTCTCGGGGGCAGCGCTGCTGGGGGGGGCCGACGAAGTGGTCGGCGCCGGAGTAACAGGAAGCGCCAACCCCGGATCGGCAGGCGCAGCCGACGAGACGGCGTCGACCGGAGCGCTTGAGGTGTCGGTGGTCTGCATCTGGCTCAGGGCGTCGAGCACCGTCGACGGCTGTGGGCCGCCATTGCTGGTCGCCTGGTCAAGAATGGTGTCGGTGCCGCGGTCAAGTTCGCTGAGAACCGTGAGGCCGATGGCAGTGGCGAAAAACAGTGCCGCGAGGATGCCCGTGGTGCGGGTCAACAGGTTGGCCGAGCCACGCACGGTCATGAGGCCGCCGGCATTGCCGCCCATTCCAAGACCGCCGCCTTCCGAGCGCTGCAGCAGGATCACGGCGATCAGCGCGAGCACGATCAACAGATAGGCGACAAGCAAGACGTTTTGCATCGGGGGCAGGCTTTCTCGGTCTTTGTCCGTTCGCGCGAAGACGCGCCGCGGGGAAGTCGGGGCGCGTCATACACGCGAGGCTCTGCAAATGCCAGTCGCTTACGCCGATATTCGGGCGGTGCGCAGGTATTATGCCGCCCAGATAATGGCGGCGAAGTCATCCGCCAAGAGGCTGGCGCCGCCGACGAGCCCGCCATTGACGTTGGGAATGGCGAGGATTTCGGCCGCGTTGGATGGTTTCATCGACCCGCCATAGAGCAACCGGATCGTCTCGCCGCACGCTCCGAACCGGTTAACCAGCTGATCGCGAAGGTTTTTGTGCATTTTGGCAATGTCGGCCGAAGTCGGCGTAAGGCCGGTGCCGATGGCCCAGATCGGCTCGTAGGCTATGACGACATCGTCATCGGCGGCCTGATCGGGGACGGAGGCCAGAAGCTGGGCGGAGCAGATGGCATCCGCCTGCCCGGCCTCCCGCTGCGCCCGGGTTTCGCCGATGCAGATGATCGGCGTCAGCCCCGCGGCCAGCGCGGCGACCGCCTTGCGGTTGACCAGATCATCGGTTTCGCCATGGTCGGCGCGGCGCTCGGAGTGCCCGACAATCACCATTTGGGCCCCGGAATCGGCCAGCATGGCGGCGCTGAGATCACCGGTACGGGCGCCTGACGCAAACGACGAGCAGTCCTGACCGCCGAGTACGATCCCCGCCGGGGCCGCGATGAGATTGAAGACGTTAAGCAGGGTTGCCGGCGGGCAGATCGCCACTGTGCAGCGCGGCGGCTCGCCGGCGGTCAGCTTGGCCGCCAGCTTCTCGATCTCGACGATCGAGGCACGCAGGCCGTTCATCTTCCAGTTTCCGGCGATCAGCGGCGTGGGCGTTTGCGACATCTGGCGAGAAATCCTTGCTTCTGGCGAGGAGTTTGCCATAACCCCTCCCAACCGAAACGTCACCGCCCGGATTAGCCGTCTATGATGAACTTTATGCGCCGGTTTGCCACGAGCTGGCTCGGCAAGATTCTGGGTGGCCTGCTGCTGATCGGCCTCGCCGGCTTTGGTATCCAGAACGTGTTGCTCGATCTGGGCTCCAACACCCTGGCGCGTGTCGGCGACCAAGACATCACCATTCCGCAGTTCCAGCGCGACTATCGCCAGCAGCTCAACCAGATCGCCCAGCAGATGGGCAAGATGCCGACCGACCAGCAGGCGCTGCAGCTGGGCATCCCGACCGCTGTGATCGGCAAGCTCGCCTCGGACGCCGCTATCAACCAACTGGCCATAAAGCTGGGAATCGGCGCGTCCGACGCGCAACTCGCCAAGATGGTGCGCGATGATCCGAGCTTTGCCGGCAACCTCGGCACCTTCGAGCGCGCCAATTTCGTCCAGGTGCTGCAGCAGAATGGCTATACCGAGAACGAGTATTTTGAGCTGCAGGCCCGCGCCGCACGCCGCCAGCAGGTGGCGCTCGGCCTGTTCGCCGGCACCGTGGTTCCCAAGACCGCTGAAGACCTACTCAACCGCTATCGCAACGACACCCGCACGGTCGAATATTTCACTCTTAATACCACCAGCATTCCGGACGTGGGCACACCCACCGACGATGATCTGAAGAGCTATCTGGCGGCGCATCAGACCGAATACCGCACCGCCGAGACGCGCACGGCGGACGTCATGGCCCTGACTCCCGAAATCCTCGCCACCGAGCCGGAATACCAGCCGACCGAAGACGAGGTGAAGGCCGAGTACGAGCGCACCAAGGCGCAGCTCACGACAATTGAGAAGCGCGACATCCAGCAGGTGGCGCTGACCGATCCGGCCAAGGAGCAAATGTTCACCGATGCCAAGGCCAAGGGCACGCCATTCCTTGATGTGGTCAAGGAAGCTGGCCTGACCGCGACCGATTTCGGCCTGATGGGCAAAGGCGACGTGGTGGATTCGGCGGTTGCCGACGCCGCCTTCGGCCTCGTCAAGGAAGGCGACTTCACCATCATCGCGGGCATCGGCGGCAAGCGCGTCATCGGCGTCACCAAGATCGAAGCCGGTGGTGTGACCAGTTATGAGGACGCCAAGGCGGCGATTACCACGAAGCTCGCGGTCACCAAGGCGAAAGCCGCCTATGCCGATATTCAGGACCAGATCGAAGAACTGCGGGCGGCGTTCAAGCCACTCAAAGACATCGCGACCCGTTTCAAGATCCCGATGGCGACAATTGCGCTGACCTCAGGCGGCGCCGAACTGAGCGCCCTCGCCGGTATCGCGGAAGCGGACCGCGTCAAGGTCGCGACGGGCATCTTCGCAGCGACGGCAGGCAAACTCGCCCCAACCGTATCGGTCTCGGCGACCAACAATATCTGGTTCGACCTGAGCAAGGTCGATGTGGCGCGCGACCAGACGCTCGACGAGGTCAAGGACAAGCTCACCACCGCCTGGACCGCCGCCAAGACCGACGAAGCGCTGCAGGCCGAGATCAAGTCGATCA
Organism: Devosia sp.; assembly: GCA_039934955.1. GTDB lineage: Bacteria > Pseudomonadota > Alphaproteobacteria > Rhizobiales > Devosiaceae > Devosia_A. The sequence continues at coordinate 13,439 of JBDTLB010000058.1, read as the reverse complement.
TCGCCGAACTCGACGGCGGCAAGAGCTTCCAGGATGTCGCGACCGAAAGGAACCAGTTCGCGACCGTCAGCCAGGCGATTACGCGCGACGGCGACAAGACCAACGTCCTGACGCAGCCGGTCGCAACGACGATCTTTGCCAGCGGGCCGGACAGCCACGGTTCGGCTGTAGATGGCGACGGTGAATACCTCGTCTATCACGTCATCGACGTGACCCCGGCGGTGGGCGAAGGCGACAAGAACATCACCGATTTTCTAACCAAATCGACCCGCGACGCGCTCTATGCCGAGTTCATCGGCGGGCTTCGCGACGAGGCCGGCATCAAGATCAATCAGCAAGCATTGAGCCAGGTGCTCAACCTTGATCAGACGGCACAGTGATGCGATGGCGGGCGACGATTTCGAGAGCTTTGCCAAGGCCTATGACGCCGGACGCGCCCAGATCGTCTTTCGCCGCGTCGTCGCGGACCTCGAAACCCCGGTCGGAGCGTATCTGAAGCTCAGCGAAGGGCGGCACAACACGTTCCTGCTTGAAAGCGTGCAGGACGGCGCCACACGGGGCCGCTATTCGATGATCGGGTTCGATCCCGACATCATCCTCAAGGTCGAGGCCGGCAAGGCCAGCATCAACCGCAACGTCGCCCGCGACGCCGACGATTTCACGCCTGTGTCGGAGCCGCCGCTCGACGTGCTGCGGGCGCTGGTGGCCGAGAGCCAGGCCGATATCCCGGCAGGACTGCCATCCACGGCGGCGGGCATTTACGGCTATCTCGGCTACGAGATGGTGCGGCTGATGGAAAAGCTGCCCGACCGGCACGATCGCGGCCTCGATACCCCCGACGCGCTGCTGATGCGGCCGACCATGCTGGCAGTCTTCGACACGGTGAAGGACGAACTCTATCTGACCGCCCCGGTCTATGTACGGGCGGGGGTTACGGCGCGGCACGCCTATGAGGGCGCACAGGGCAAGATCGATGATGCGGTCGCCCGGCTCGGCCGCACCCTGCCCTATGCCGCAGTGCCGCCCGCCATGGACAAGATCGCCGTCGAGTCCAACACCTCGATGGCCGAATATGACCGCATGGTGCAGGACGCCAAGGACTACATCCGGGCCGGCGACATCTTCCAGGTCGTCCTCAGCCAGCGCTTCGAGGCGGAATTCGCCCTACCGCCGACGGCGCTGTACCGCGCGCTGCGCCGCACCAACCCCTCGCCCTATATGTATCTGCTCGATTTCGGCGGCTTCGCGGTGGTCGGCTCGAGCCCCGAAATTCTGGTGAAGGTCGAAAAGGGCCAGGTCACCATCCGGCCGATCGCCGGGACGCGGAAGCGCGGCGCAACACCGACCCGCGACAAGGAACTGGCCGACGAATTGCTGAGCGATCCCAAGGAGCTGGCCGAGCATTTGATGCTGCTTGATCTCGGCCGCAACGATGTCGGCCGCGTCGCCAAGATCGGGACGGTCAAAGTCACCGACAAATTCTTCCTCGAATATTATTCGCACGTCATGCACATCGTCTCGAACGTGGTCGGCGAGCTCGACCCGTCCAAGGATTTTGTCGACGCACTGGCGGCGGGGTTTCCCGCGGGGACGGTGTCGGGGGCGCCAAAAGTCCGCGCGATGGAGATCATCGACGAGCTCGAGAAGGCACGGCGCGGCATCTATGGCGGCTGCGTCGGCTATTTTGGCGCCGACGGTACGATGGACACCTGCATCGTGCTGCGCACCGCCATCGTCAAAGATGGCAAGCTCTACGTGCAGGCGGGCGCCGGGATCGTGGCGGATTCGAAACCCGAGCTTGAGCAGATGGAGTGCGAAAACAAGGCCCGGGCCCTGTTCAGCGCCGCCGAGGAGGCGCTACGCTACGCCGGAGAGGCACGGATCGGGCAATGAAACTCCTCGTCATCGATAATTACGACAGCTTTACCTACAACCTCGTCCACTTCCTGGGCGAGTTGGGGGCCGACCCGGTCGTCTTCCGCAACGACAAGACTTCGCTCGACGAGATTTCCGCCATGGCGCCCGAAGCGATCGTGCTGTCGCCCGGGCCCTGCACACCCAACGAAGCCGGCATCTGCCTGAGCTTGATCGGCCGGTTCAAGACCGAAATGCCGATCCTCGGCGTCTGCCTCGGCCATCAGGCCATCGGCCAGGCGCTGGGCGGCGACGTCATCCGGGCGCCCGAGTTGATGCATGGCAAGACCAGCAAGATCAACCACACCGGCAAAGGGCTGTTCCGCGGTCTCAATTCCGGCTTCGAGGCGACGCGCTACCACTCGCTGATCGTCAAGCGCGAGACGCTGCCGACCGACCTCGAAATCACCGCCTGGGCCGATGACGGCCTGATCATGGGGATTCAACACCGGACGCTGCCGCTGCATGGCGTGCAGTTTCATCCCGAGAGTATCGCCTCGGAAAACGGTCACGCACTGCTGCAGAACTTCCTCAACATCACCCGCGATTTCGGTCAGCGGAAAGCCGCCTGATGGACATCAAGACCGCCCTCGCCAAGATCGCCTCGCGCCAGGACCTGACCGGCGCAGAAATGCGCGACGTGATGACCATCATCATGTCGGGCGAAGCAACGCCGAGCCAGATCGGCGCGTTCCTAATGGGCTTGCGCGTCAAGGGCGAGACCGTCGGTGAGATCGCCGCGGCGGTCTCGATCCTGCGCGAGAAAATGGTGCAGGTTCAAGCGCCCGAAGACGCCATCGACATCGTCGGCACCGGCGGCGATGGCACCGAAACCCTCAACATTTCGACCGCGACCGCCATCGTTGTGGCGGCTGCCGGTGTTCCCGTCGCCAAGCACGGCAACCGGGCGCTGAGCAGCAAGTCTGGATCGTCCGATGTGCTGCAGGCACTGGGCGTCAAACTCGACCTCACACCCGAGCAGATTTCGCGCTCCATCAACGAGGCCGGCATCGGCTTCATGTTTGCGCCCGCGCATCATCCGGCGATGAAGCATGTCGGGCTGGCACGTGTAGAACTGGGCACCAGAACGATGTTCAATTTGCTCGGCCCGCAGTCCAATCCTGCTGGCGCACGACGCTACATGCTGGGCGTCTACGCCAAGAGCTGGGTTGAGCCCGTCGCCGCGGCGCTGCTCGCCAACCGGGCGGTCTCGGCCTGGGTCGTGCACGGCGACAGCGGCCTCGACGAACTGTCGACCACCGGGCCGAGCTTTGTCGCCTCGATCAAAAGTGGCAATCTCACCAGCTTCGAGATCACGCCCGAGGACGCCGGGCTGCCGCGCGGCACGCTGGCCGATCTTAAGGGCGCCGATCCGGCCTATAATGCCAGCCGGCTGCGCGGCCTGCTCAACGGCACCAAGGACCCCTATCGCGATATCGTGCTGCTCAATGCCGCGGCCGCGTTCATCGTCGCCGGACGGGCCGACACGCTGATGCTCGGCGCCGACCTCGCGGCCCGCGAGATCGACAGCGGGCGGGCGAAAGCGACGCTCGACAAACTCGTTTCCATTTCAAACAGTTAGTGCATGCCAGATATCCTCACCCGCATCGAATCCTACAAGCGCGAAGAGATCGCCGCCGCCAAGTCCTTGCGGCCCTGGAACGAAGTAGTGGCCGAAGCGCATGACGCGCCGCCGGTCCGGCGGTTCCTGTCGGCGCTGCAGGCCAAGCGGGCCAAAGACGAGTTCGCGCTGATCGCCGAGGTCAAGAAGGCAAGCCCGTCCAAGGGCTTGATCCGGCCCGATTTCGAGCCGGCGGCGATTGCCAGGGCCTATGAGTTGGGCGGCGCGACGTGCCTGTCGGTGCTCACCGACCGGCCGAGCTTTCAGGGCACCCCGAATTATCTGATCGAGGCCCGCGCGGCGACGGCCTTGCCCGTGCTGCGCAAGGATTTCATGTTCGAGACCTATCAGGTGGCCGAAGCCCGCGCCTGGGGCGCCGACTGCATTCTGATCATCCTCGCGGCAGTCGGCGACGACACCGCCCGGTATCTGCTCGACGCCGCCGAAGAATGGCGGATGGATGCGCTGGTCGAGGTGCATGATCAGATCGAGATGGACCGCGCGGTGGCGCTCGACGCCGAGTTCATCGGCATCAACAACCGCAATTTGCGGACCTTCGAAACGACGTTGCAGACCTCGATTGATCTGGCCGGCGGGGTGCCGGCGACGACGCATCTGGTGGCCGAAAGCGGGCTCGGCGGGCACGCCGATCTGATGATGCTCGAGAAGAAGGCCAATATCGGCACCTTCCTCGTCGGCGAAAGCCTGATGCGGCAGGACGACGTCACCACGGCGACCCAGCTCCTGCTCTGGGGCGACAAGGGCCGCCCGTGAGTCAAAAGCTGACCCACCTCAACGAGCGTGGCGAAGCCCATATCGTCGATATCGGCGGCAAGGACGTGACGGTGCGCCGCGCCGTGGCCCGCGCGCGCCTCGAGGCATTGCCCGAAACGGTCGCGGCGATAGCAGGCGGCACGCTGAAGAAGGGCGACGCGTTGGCGGTTGCCCGGATCGCCGGCATCATGGCCGCCAAGAAGACATCCGAGTTGATCCCGCTCTGCCACCCCATCGGCCTCAACAAGGTCGAGGTCGAGATCGCCGTCGAAAACGGGCAATTGGTGGTCACCGCGACCGCCGAAACCTCCGACCGCACCGGCGTCGAGATGGAGGCCATGACTGCGGCCTCGGTCGCGGCGCTGACGCTTTACGACATGGCCAAGGGTATTGATCGGGCGATGCGGATCTCAACGGTCGAGCTGGTCGAAAAGTCCGGCGGCAAATCCGGGGATTTCCGCCGATGATCACGGTCGACGACGCCCTGGACCGCATCTTTACAAGAATCCCGACACCCCTGCCCGAATCCGTGCCGCTCAATCGCGCCCACAAGCGGGTGCTGCTGAAGCCGCTGCTCGCCAAGCACACCCAGCCGCCGTTCGACGCGAGCGCCATGGACGGTTACGCGGTGCGGGCCGCAGAGATCGAGCCGGGGCAGCCGGTATTTCTGGCGGGCACATCGCAGGCCGGCGCGCGCTTCACCGGCATGATGCAGTCGGGCGAATGCGTGCGGATCTTCACCGGCGCACCACTGCCGATCGGCGCCGACGCGGTGATCATGCAGGAGCAGGCGACCGCACACGGCAACCAGGTGGTATTCGAGAAGGCGCCGCGCGCCGGCCAGTCGATCCGCCGCAAGGGCAACGACTTCACCGAGGGCAAGGAACTGCTGCAGCCGGGCGTCGGCCTGACCCCGATGATGCTCAACCTCGCGGCCTCCGCCAACTACGCCAGTCTCGACGTGGCGCGCCGGCCCAAATTGGCCGTGCTGGCGACCGGCGACGAATTGGTACCCCCCGGCAACACGCTCGGCCCGGACCAGATCGTCGCGTCCAACTCCTACGGGCTGATCCCGCTGCTCTCGCCCTATGCCGACAAGATCGTTGACCTCGGCATCGTCCGCGACAACAAGCGCGAGCTCGAAAAAACCATCCTCGGCGCTTTCGACTACGGCGTCGACGTACTGATCACCTCGGGCGGCGCCAGCGTCGGCGAGCGCGATTATGTGCAGGGCGTACTGCAGGATCTGGGCGTGCAGCTCGACTTCTGGAAAATCCTGATGCGACCGGGCAAGCCGCTGATGTTCGGCACGCGCGGCAAGACGCTGGTGTTCGGCTTGCCCGGCAATCCAGTGTCGGCGCTGGTGACGGCAACGGTGCTGGTGCGCCCGGCGTTGCGGCTGATGACCGGTCATACCGACCCGTTCTGGCCGTTCATGGGCGTGCCGCTGGCCGCCGATCTACCACCCAATGGCGAGCGCCGGCATTTCGTGCGCGGCAAGCTCAACCGCAACGAAATCGGTTTTCTCGAAGTCGTGCCGATCGCCGAAACCGACAGCAACCATTCCTCATCGCTGGCTGAGGCCGACGCGCTGATCATCCAGCCCGAAAACGATCCGGGAACCCCGGCCGGCGAGATCGTCGAGATCATCCCGCTCAATTTGCTGAGTTGAGCGTCAGACCTCGAGCAGGCTGCGCAGCGTCAGGAAATCTGTGTTGATCCACTCAATTGCCGAGACGAACTGCTCATCGGTCATCTCTGGGCGCCGGAAGAAAACGAAGACAAGGTCGCAGCCCTCGCCATCGGCGACCAGCCACATCGGCAGCATCACCGGACTCTCGCCCTCCCGAAACACCGCGTGGTCGAGCACCCCTAACGAGTTGGGCGCGCAAAAGCGCACGATGCGGTCCCCTAACGCGGTATCGGCGCGCCAGTCGCGCGGCCCGATCTGCTGCATCGCCCCGGTGACGGCAGCCCATGCTGCATAGTTCTGCGGGCGCGACAGGAACGCATAGACCTCCCCGAAGGGACGCCGCAGCCCTAGATGGATGGCGTGCGACTGGTTGAGGGACATGCCGGTTCACCCTGTCGGCCGAAGCAGGCCACAAATGTGCCAAATACCGCGATACGAGGAGCATGCACCGCAAGCCTCCGTCGACAGTTGATTTGCATCGACTGCAGAAAGGACCCGCCGCCCGCCCCGCCGCAACTGGCGTCAACACATATGCGCAGCCTTACGCCATGGCGAGCCGACGCAGCGTTAAGCCGATATTTACCGCACTGTTGCAGAACAGAGCCGGAACATCTATACATCGTTCAGCTTTTGTTCTGATTCCCCAAGGGGGCACGCCATGCTCACGCGCAAGCAGCACGAACTTCTCATGTTCATCCATGAGCGCATGAAGGAGAGCGGTATTCCGCCATCTTTCGACGAGATGAAGGACGCGCTCGACCTGCGCAGCAAATCGGGCATTCACCGGTTGATCACGGCACTCGAGGAACGCGGCTTCATCCGCCGGCTGCCCAACCGGGCGCGGGCGCTAGAAGTCATCCGGTTGCCGGACTCGATGAACCCGTCTCTCGGCGGTAAGAAATCGCGGTTCGAGCCATCGGTCATCGAAGGCACTCTCGGCCGCGTTTCGGCGCCTCCAGCGCGCAGCGCGCCGCAGATGCCGGGCATGTCGGATGCCGGCCGGCCGATTTCGATCCCCGTGATGGGCCGCATCGCGGCCGGTACGCCGATCGAGGCGATCCAGACCCACAGCCACTCCATCATCGTGCCGCCCGAAATGCTGGGCGGCGGTGAACACTACGCGCTGGAAGTGCGCGGTGACTCAATGATTGATGCTGGAATTTTCGACGGCGACACTGTGATCATCAAGAAGCAGGACACCGCCGCTACAGGTGAAATCATCGTGGCGCTGGTCGATGAGGAAGAGGCGACGCTCAAACGCCTCCGTCGCCGCGGCAATTCGGTGGCTCTCGAAGCCGCCAACCCGGCCTACGAGACCCGTATCTTCCCGCCCGACCGCGTAAAGGTGCAGGGTCGGCTGGTGGGGCTGCTGCGCAAGTACTGAGCCTGTCATACAGGCTTAGGGCGTTGGATTTTCGCGTTTTTCGCGCAAACGGTCTCCCGTTCACTTGTGTCATGCACTAGGGTCGCGCCGCGCGAAAGCGGAGTCGGGCGTGACGAACAATACGGATTGGGTGGCAGTGGACTGGGGCACGTCGAACGTGCGCGCCTGGGGCATCGCCGCCGACGGATCTCAGACTTTCGCCACCGGCTCGGACAAGGGCATGAGCAAGATTGCCCGTGCCGATTATCCCACTGTTCTCGACGAGCTGATCGGCGCCCAGATTGCCGGCGAAATCGAGATCGTCATCTGCGGCATGGCGGGCGCACGGCAGGGCTGGCGCGAAGCGCCCTATCTCGATACCCCCGCCGATCTCAACCAATTGAAGCAGGGTGCGGTGCGCCCGGAAGGCGCCGGCGTGCGCTTCTCCATCAATATCCTGCCCGGCGTTTGCCAGCGACAGACCGGGCATGAGGACGTTATGCGCGGCGAGGAAACCCAACTCCTCGGCTTGCTGCATCTGCGGCCTGGTTTTTCCGGCACCGCGATCCTGCCGGGCACACATTCCAAATGGGCCGAAATCCGCGACAGGCGGATCGTTCGTTTCTCATCTGCGATGACCGGCGAGTTGTACGAGGTGTTGTCGCAGCACTCGGTGTTGCGGCATTCCTTCGCCGGCGAGACCAACGGCCCCGCAACGGAAGACGGGATCGCCGAAGGGCTCGCAGCCGGTCTCGCACATCCCGAATTGCTGACCGCCCTCGCCTTCCGCACCCGCGCGGCCGCGCTGCTGAGCGGCAAGGGCGCCGACTGGTGCTCGGGCTATCTCTCGGGCCTCCTGGTCGGCACCGAGATTGGCGGACATCGCGACTGGCTGGATGGCCAGGCGGTGCCGCTCATCGGTTCGGCCCGCTTCGGCCGCCTCTATGGCGCCGCCCTCAAGCAGATCGGGGTCGAAAGTTTCGCGCTCGATGCCGCGGAAGCCACCATTGCCGGATTGAAGGAGGCGCGCGCCCAATGACCGCCCAACGCCAGATCATCGCGATCCTCCGCGGCGTCACGCCGGCCGAAGTCGTCGGCATCACCGAAATTCTGGTGAAGGCCGGCATCACACTGATCGAAGTGCCACTCAACTCGCCCGACCCGATGGTGTCGATCGCGAGCCTTGCAAAGGCCTTTGCAGGCCGCGCCGAAGTCGGCGCCGGGACCGTACTCAGCGTGGCCGACGTCGAGGCGGTGAACGCCGCGGGTGGTCAACTCATCGTCGCGCCCGATACCAACGAGGCGGTGATTTCGCGGACGCGTGAGCTCGGCATGGCGTCGTACCCCGGCGTGTTCACACCCAGCGACGCGTTCCGCGCCATCCATGCCGGCGCCACCGGCCTGAAATTCTTCCCTGCCGAAGTGCTCGGCCCCAAAGGCATCAAGGCCATGAAGGCGGTCTTGCCGCCCGCGCTGCCGCTTTACGCGGTGGGCGGAGCCAGCCCGGAGAATTTCCGGGAGTATTTCGATGCGGGGTGTGCCGGGTTTGGGCTGGGCAGCTATATCTTCAAGCCGGGAATGAGCCTCGGCGACATCGAATCGCGGGCGCAAGCGGCCGTTGCGGCCTACGACCAGGGACAGCAGAAATGACCGATACCGCAGAGCTTTTCATCGACTGTCGCTGCGAACTCGGGGAAGGCCCGTTCTGGCACCCGTTGCAGGAGCGGCTGTTCTGGTTCGACATCCTCAACAAGACGCTGTTCTCGGCCACTGCTGGCGGCATCATGGTCGATCGCTTCACCTTCGACACACCGGTGACCGCGGCCGGCGTGATCGATGCGGACAATTTGGCGATCGCCTCGGCGGCTGGCATCTACCGGCTCGAGTTGTCGACTGATACCCGCGAAATCATCGCGCCACTCGAGGCGGAAAAGCCCGGCAACCGCTCCAATGACGGCCGGGTCAATCCGGCTGGCGGATTGTGGATCGGCACCATGTCGCTGACCAATCCGGCCCATGCGGCCTCGGGCTCGCTTTATCAGGTGCGCGGGGGTGAAGTGACCAAGCTGCTTGATGACATCTTCATTCCAAATGCCACCTGCTTTTCGCCCGACGGGACGCGCGCCTATTTTGCCGACACAATGTCCGATGTCATCCGGACCTGCAGCATCGACCGTGCCACCGGTTTGCCCAATGGCCCCTGGGAGAATTTCGTGACGGTCGTAGGTGGCGGTGCGCCGGATGGCGCCACAGTCGATTCCGAGGGCTACATCTGGAACGCCTGCTGGGGCGGCGGCCGAGTGGTGCGCTACGCGCCCGATGGCCATGTCGACCGGGTGGTGACGCTGCCCGTGAGCCAGGTCACCTGTCCGGCTTTCGGCGGCCCCAATCTCAAAACCCTTTATCTCACCAGCGCCCGCGAGAATTTGAGCGCCGAGCAGCTGGCGAAAGAGCCACTCGCCGGCAGTGTGTTCTCCATCGAGGTCGACGTGCCGGGCCTGCCCGAGAACATCTTCAAGGTCTAGTGGCGATCCGCCAGGGGCGGTTGAGCGCAGGAATCGCGGGCCGTACCTCGAAGGCTCGTGACGCGGCATCCCAGTGCAGCCAGTGGACGCCATCACGGCCCTGCTGGCACACCAGGACGGCGCCTTGATGCGGCTGACGATCAGATCAGCACGACCGCATTCATCGGCAAAGCCTGACGGGTCGTTGACGATGGCATAGCTGAAGCCGGCACTGCTCTCGCCGATGCAAGAGATGGAGTCGCAGGTCTTTGGCGCAGCATTGGCGACTGGTTCGGCATAGGTATCGCGCCAGATGTCGAGCGCAAAACTCTTCGGCTTGCCGTCCGCCAGTTCGAGCCCCGTTGTGCCACGCACCACCATTGCTCGCGTGGTGTCGGTGATCAGCACATCGGGCGGATGGTCGACAGCGAACACGATCACCAGCGGCGCGGCGAGTGCCGGCCCGAGCCAGCGCCAGCGGTCCTTGAAGAACGCGAACCAGCCGAGCGCCGCGAGCCCGAACAGCAGCGCGCACGGCGTCAGCAACGGCGCGGCGCGGAGATGCGTGCTCCACGAGGCGACTACCACCGCCATGTCGAGCATCCGGTCGATCGACCAGCCCATGGCGAGCAGCGGCGGCACATCGAGGCCGAACGGCATCATGATGAAGCTGACCAGCGGTAAGGTCGCGAGATTGCCCAGCACCCCGAGCGGCGAGGTCTGCTGGAAATGATAGATCGAGAACAGCAGGGTCGCGCCGCCAGCCACCAGACTGGTGATGACGATGCCCTTGGCATAGCCGAGAATGTGCGCCGCAAAACCAGCGTCGCGTGTGCCCGATCCACGCAGATTCTCGTAAGCACCGATCAGTGCCACCACCGAGGCGAAGCTGAGCTGGAAGCTCGGGCGGAAGACGCTGGCGGGGTCGGTTGCGATGACGATGAGCCCCGCGATGGCGACGTTGCGCTTGGTGAGCGCCCGGCGCCCGAACAGCACGGCGCCGAACACCAGGAGGATCATCAGCGTCGAGCGCAGCGCCGCGACGTTGCCGCCCGAAATCCCGTAGTAGAACAGCGCCGACGCCATGCCGCCGAGTGCTGCGACGCGCTTGACGGCGATCCGGCGTCCGATGCCGCCAAAGCCGGCCAGCAGCAGCCGCAGCGCCGCGAACACGCCGCCGGCGACGATGGTGAGGTGGAGGCCCGAGACCGACAGGACGTGGGCGATGCCGGCGGTTGCCATCGTGGTGCGGGCGTCGTCGGTCACCGCACTCTGATCGCCATTGACGATGGCGCGCGCGATGCCTGCTGCCGGTTGGGTCAGCACGGCATCGATGCGCGTCGCGATGCCGCGGCGGATGGCGTCGACGATATGAGCGGGCGACGTCTCGCTACCCGACGTAACGATCTCCGGCGGCTTGATCGAATTGCCATAGGCGCCGATGCCGTCGAAATAGGAGTGGAACTGCGTGTCGAAGCCGCCCGGATAGACCGGGCCGGGCACCGGCGCGAAGCGGAACCGGCCGGCGATCACATCGCCCGGCGACAGGTCCGACCCGGCCTTGATCAACATGCGGGCGCGGCGGACCGGCAGCGGCCGGTCCTTGCCGGTCGGCACGATGCCGGAGAGAACGACGCGCTTCTCGGCTGGCGTCTCCGACAGAATCTGGTCGACATTCCCCTGATACGCGCCATACGCCGGCCGGGTCAGCATTGGGGTGCCAAACAAGGCGCCATGGATGGGCAGCAGGCAAAGTCACGCCCAGAACGCCGCGGCGAGCGTCGCGAGGCGCAGCATGGCCAATGATCCGAGCGACACAGCGAGCGTCACGACGATTGCCGCCGCGCCGGCCCCCAGCGCCAGCGGATGCGGCTCGACCGGCAGCTCGAGCGAAACGATCAGCCCGGCGATCATCGCGAAGGGCAACAGAACGAACAGCCGCCGGTCGTCGAGGGATGCGGTGGCGCTGCTGACAATCCCCTTGAAGCGTTGCTTTGGGGGGACCAGATAGGGTGGCGAAAGCGGCTCCGGAGGGATCCGCGGACGCAGCGGCGCGACACTCCGATCCCCGATTTCGAGGGTCTCCGTCATCGGGCCCCCTGCCCTTGCGATCCTCGGCGCCCATGCTACACACGGCGCCGCTCAGGCGCCAAGGATTGAGATTGCCCAAACCCGTCATTACCCGCTTCGCCCCCTCGCCGACCGGCTATCTGCACATCGGCAGCGCCCGGACGGCGCTGTTTTCGTGGGCGTTTGCGCGGAAAATGCAGGGCAAGTTCCTGCTTCGCATCGAAGATACCGACCGCGAGCGTTCGACCGAAGACGCCGTGCAGGCGATCTATGACGGGCTGACCTGGCTGGGACTGACCTGGGATGGCGCGCCGACGCTACAGTTTTCGCGCGCCGCCCGTCACGCCGAAATCGCCAACGAACTGCTGAAGCGCGGTCAGGCCTATCACTGCTATTGCTCGCAGGACGAGCTCGCCCAGATGCGCGAGGAGGCCCGGTCCAAGGGCCTGCCACCGCGTTACAACGGCATGTGGCGCGATCGTGACCCGTCAGAGGCGCCTAGGGGTGTGGCGCCGGTGATCCGCATCAAGGCGCCGCTGGCCGGTGAGATCGTTGTGCACGACCACGTGCAGGGCGAGGTCGTGTTCAAGACCGAGAATCTCGACGACTTCATCATCCTCCGCTCGGATGGCACCCCGACCTACATGCTCGCCGTCGTGGTCGACGACCACGACATGGGCGTCACCCACATCATCCGCGGCGACGACCACCTGACCAACGCGGCCCGCCAGATCATCATCTACAACGGCATGGAGTGGGAGGTGCCGGAGATGGCGCATATCCCGCTGATCCACGGGCCGGACGGAGCCAAGCTCAGCAAGCGCCATGGCGCGCTCGGCGTCGGCGCGTACCGGCAACTGGGTTATCTGCCCGAAGCAATGATCAACTACCTCGCCCGGCTCGGCTGGAGCCATGGCGACGACGAGCTATTCTCGGTCGACCAGATGGTCGACTGGTTCTCGCTCGATGGCTTGAACAAGGGGGCGGCGCGCTTCGACTTCGTCAAGCTCGAGAACGTTAACGGGCACTACATCCGGGAAGCCAAACCCGACTATCTCTACACCGTGATGGTCGACACCGCGCGCGAGGTCGGCCGCGATATTGATCTTGCCGGCCTCACAGCCAACAAGGATACCGTGCTCGCCGCCCTCCCCGAGCTGCAGCCAAGGGCAAAAACTGTGCTGGAACTGATCGACCTCGCACGGTTCATCTATGCGGTCCGGCCGATCGCGCTCGACCCAGCGGCGAGCGAGCAACTGACGCCCGAGGCGCGGTCGATGCTCGGCGGTGCGAAAGCCGTTCTAGAGGAGCTTTCCGACTGGAGCGTGCCGGCGATCGATGCCGCGATCCGCGCCTTCGCCGAGAGCCGGAACATGAAGCTCGGCAAGGTGGCGCAGCCGCTCCGTGCGGCGCTCATTGGACGCACCATCTCGCCGGGCATTTTCGAGGTCATGGTGCTCATCGGCAAGGCCGAGAGTCTGGCCCGGATCGGGGACCAGG
>JBDTLB010000057.1:0-6243 GCA_039934955.1 Devosia sp. | reverse complement strand
GACCGTTTCCTCGGCCATGTCGAGCGCACGGGTGTGCTGGTCCATTTGATCGACGGCACCCAGGATGACGTGAAGACCGCCTACACCACCATCCGCACTGAGCTTGCCGCGTACGACGAGGCGCTGGCGGAGAAACCCGAAATCCTGGTGCTCAACAAGATCGACGCGCTGACTGACGACGAGACCAAGGACAAGGCCAAAATTCTCAAGCGGGCCAGCAAGGCTGAAGTGCTTACCGCCTCCGGCGTCAGCGGCAAGGGCGTACAAGAAGTTTTATACCGCGTTATTTCGACGCTCGAGGGCGCCAAAGCCGAAGCTGCCGAAGCGGTCCGCCGTGCCGCCGAGCCCGACTGGACGCCGTGATGGCCGACGCCCTCGCCCCCTATAAGCGACTGACTATCAAGATCGGCTCCGCCACCATCGTCGATGGTACGACCGGCAAGGTCCGGACCGACTGGCTTGCGGCTCTGGCCGAAGACCTCGCGGCCCTCAAATCCGCCGGCGTTTCGCTGGTCGTCGTCTCGTCCGGCGCGATCGCGCTGGGGCGCGGGTTGCTGGGATTGTCGGCCGTGACCCTCACGCTCGAACAGCAGCAGGCCGCCGCCAGCGCTGGGCAGATCGCCTTGAGTCAAGCCTGGGCCCAGAGCCTTGGACGGCACGACATCGTCACCGGTCAGATCCTCATAACACCCAATATCACCGAGGAGCGGCGCTACTTCCTCAATGCCCGCACCACCATCACGACTCTGCTCGGGCTCGGCGCGATCCCGATCATCAACGAGAACGACTCCGTCGCGACCGCCGAGATCCGCTACGGCGATAATGACCGGCTGAGCGCTCGGGTGGCGACCATGGTCGAGGCCGATTGCCTGGTACTTCTGTCGGACATCGACGGGCTCTACACTGCCCCGCCGGGCAGGGATCCGGAGGCTAAGCATCTGGCTTATGTGCCTCAGATCACAGCGGAAATCGAAGCGATGGCAGGCGGCGCGGCGAGCCACCTAAGCCGTGGCGGCATGACCACCAAGATCGAGGCGGGCAAGATCGCCACGCAGGCGGGCACCGCCATGATCATCGCCAAGGGCACCGGCATGCACCCGCTGCGGGATCTGATGAGTTCCGGCAAGCATACGCTTTTTGCGGCGGCGGAATCGCGAGCTCAGGCGCGAAAAAGGTGGATCATGGGCACGCTTAAGCCGGCAGGCCAGATTCAGGTCGATGCCGGCGCGGCACGCGCGCTTGGCGCCGGCAAGAGCCTGCTGCCGATCGGCGTGACCCGCGTCATAGGCGAGTTCGTCCGGGGCGACGCGGTCGCTATCCTTGATCCCGAAGGTCATGAGATTGCCCGCGGCCTTGTCGCGCTCGACCGCGAGGAGGCCGACCTGGTGAAAGGCAAGAATTCCAAATCGGTGGCCGAGTTGCTGGGCCTTGGCGCCCGTTCGGAACTGGTCCACCGTGACAATCTCGTGGTCCTGATTGGAGTGGAGGCGAAAGCGCCATGAACGCGATCGACCCGGAAATCCGCAGCCTGATGTCGACGATCGGGCAGCGCGCCCGCGTCGCCGCCGGTGTCCTCGCATTTGCCGGGACCGACGCCAAGAATTTGGCGCTGACCGCGGCGGCCGGCGCTATAATTGCTGAACTGCCTGCGATCCTCGCTGCCAATGCTGAAGACGTTGCGGCCGCAACAGAACGCGGTATCTCAGCCGCCTTCCTAGACCGGCTGACTGTCGAGGAGGCCCGAATGGCGGGCGTCGCGCGGGGCTTGCGCGAGATCGCCACCCTGCCCGATCCGGTCGGCACGACGATGGCGCAGTGGCAGCGGCCCAACGGCCTCGACATTTCCCGGATCCGCACACCGCTCGGCGTGATCGGCGTGATCTTCGAAAGCCGACCCAATGTCACAGCCGACGCTGGCGCTCTGACGCTCAAATCCGGAAATGCCGTGATCCTACGCGGCGGCTCGGATTCGACCCGGACCTCGCGCGCCATCCATTCCTGCCTGTTGCAGGGCCTTGAAGCCGCTGGACTGCCGCTTGATGCAATCCAGCTCGTCCCCACGACCGACCGTGCCGCGGTGGGCGAGATGCTGGCCGGCCTGGATGGCAATATCGACGTCATCGTGCCGCGCGGTGGAAAGACGCTAGTGGCACGGGTGGAAGCGGAAGCCCGGGTACCGGTGTTCGCCCACCTTGAAGGGCTGTGCCACACCTTCATCGATAAGAGTGCATCGCTCGTAATGGCGGTCAATGTCACCGTGAACGCCAAAATGCGTCGCACGGGGGTCTGCGGGGCCACCGAAACGCTGTTGGTCCACAAAGATGTGGTCGGCACGCATCTAAAGCCCATACTCGATGCGCTGGCCGCCCGCGGCTGCGAAATCCGCGGCGATGAGACTGTTGTCCGTCTGACCCCTGGCGCCAAGGCGGCGACGGAAGAGGACTGGCACACCGAATACGAAGACTCGATCATTTCAGTCAAGATTATCGACGATGTCGGTGCCGCCATCGATCACATCGCCCACTACAGCTCGCACCACACCGAAGCGATCATCTCCGAAGACCTCTCCTCGGTGGACCGCTTCTTCACAGAGATCGACAGCGCCATTCTTCTCCACAACGCGTCAACCCAGTTCGCTGATGGCGGCGAATTCGGCTTTGGCGGCGAGATCGGGATTGCCACCGGAAAATTCCATGCCCGCGGGCCGGTTGGCCTGGAACAGCTGTGCTCGTTCAAGTACATCGTTCGCGGCACCGGACAGACCCGACCCTGATGGCCGGTCTGGCCATGCTCATCGCCGAGCCGGGCATGCGCATCGGGCTTTTCGGCGGAAGCTTCAACCCGGCGCATGAGGGCCATCGGCTGGTGGCTCTGGAGTGCCTTAAGCGCCTGGCACTCAACAAGGTTTGGCTGCTGGTCTCGCCCGGCAATCCGCTCAAGGATCACACAGAACTGGCGCCGCTCGAAACGCGTATCGCCGATACCGTCAAGGTGATGAACGATCCCCATCTCGAGGTGACGGGTTTCGAAGCGACCCATCATTTCACCTACACTTGGCAGACGCTGAGTTTCCTCACGACAACGCATCCGGCGACCAAATTCGTCTGGATCATGGGCGCCGACAGCCTCCAGAACTTCGACCATTGGGAGCGCTGGGAGGATATTGCCCGGATGCTGCCGATCGCCGTCTATGACCGACCCAAATCGGTCTTTACGGCCACCAGCGGCAAGGCAGCGCTGGCACTCGAGCCATTCCGCCTGCGTGAACTCGATGCCCCGACCTTGGCCGGCCGACCGCCGCCGAGCTGGGTCTACCTGCACGGCGTGGTCTCCACCGCCTCGTCCACCGCGATCCGCAAGGGCCTCGCTGCGCCTGACTCCAACAGCTAGATTGACCCGAATGCGCCGAATCGCCGCCCTTTCGCTCCTCGCTACGCTGGCCATTTCGCCCGCCGCCGCGCAGACGATTCTGCAGTTCGGCGTCGGAGATGGCGGCGACAACTCGAGCGCCACCGTCACCACCCAGCAGGCTTTGCCGCAATTCGACGGCCCGTTCACTGCCGCGAGCGTGCTGAGTGGCGTCAACGTCCGCAGCGCCCCGACCTCGCATGGCTCCTCGATTGTCGGCACGCTGCACGGGGGCGATGTGATCTCGGTGCGTTGCAAGTTCGGCTGGTGCGAACTCGCCAACGCCGGCGGCTACACCGCCGAAAAGTTCCTGAGCCTCGACGGCAGCGCCCAGAGTTTCGAGGTGGTCCAGCCACCTGCCGAGGGCACGCCCGGCACCGGGGACGCCCCGCCGATCGCCACCACGTCGATCACCGCCGATGGCGGCACATTCGCGGTTCCGGCCAATTTCGACGGGCTCTGGACCATGATCGATCCAGCCGGAAAGCCCGGTATGCCGTTGATCCTCAAGCAGATCGGCAACGGCGTAACGGGCACGCTGCAAAGCGCCGACCGGGTCGCCAAGCTCACTGGCGACATCCAGGGCTACAAGCTCACCTTCACCTACAACATGCTCAACAAGGCCGGCAAAACCATTGCCTCGGGCAATGGCTTCATGACCATGGCCAAGGATGGTGCAAGCCTCACGGGCTCCATGATGCTCAACGGCCTCGTCATCGGCAACATCAACGCCACCCACTGAAACGCCCCAGATCCGGGTCGACTGTCACCCTATTGCGACCTTCGCCTTGCAAAATGGGCCGTAAAGCACCATTATGGACGCTGCGGCTTTGCCACCGAAACGGGATAAAGGACCATCGCATTCGCTCTGCGACCCCTTCGATCCCAACGCCAAGGAATGCTGAAACCCGCATGACTCATGCACGCGCATGGGCAGGGGCCAATTGATGGCCGCTTCGCCCAGAAAGCTGGCCCCCGCGCCGGCTCCAACCCCCGAGCCCAAAATGATCGACGTCGTAATGGCCTGCCTCGAAGACGCCAAGGCAGAGCAGACAATTGCCATCGACATCATCGGCAAGTCGTCGCTCGCCGACCATATGGTGGTGACGTCTGGCCGCTCGAACCGGCACGTCAGCGCTGTCGCCGATCAACTCGTCAAGGCATTCCGTGAAGCCGGCTTCACCAAGCCGCGCATCGAGGGCCTGCCGCATGCCGACTGGGTGCTGGTCGATGGTGGCGACGTCATCGTCCATATCTTCCGGCCGGAAGTGCGCGAGTTCTACAATATCGAGAAGATGTGGCAGGCCGAGTTCGCCGCTGACGCGCACTGATCGCTGACCGGTGCGCATCGGCATCGTCGCGATCGGCCGGATGAAGCAGGGGCCGGAGCGCGAACTCGTCGCCCGCTATCTCGACCGCGCCATTGCCACCGGCAAATCCCTCGGGCTCACCAATTTCGCCGTAACCGAGCTCAACGAATCCCGCGCCGGTAGCCCGGCGTCCCGCAAGGCAGAGGAAGCCAAGGCGATCACCGCCGCCCTCCCCGCCAACGGTTTGGTGCTGGCCCTCGACGAGCGTGGCAAGACACTCGGTTCCGACGATTTCGCGCAGCGGCTGTCGCGCTGGCGCGATGATGGCAAACAGGCGCTGACCTTTGTCATTGGCGGCGCCGACGGGCTCGACCCGGCCTTCGTAAGGTCTGCGAACATGGCCCTGTCGTTCTCACCGCTGACGTGGCCGCACCAATTGGTGCGCATCATGTTGACCGAACAGCTGTACCGGGCGACGACGATCCTGTCGGGACACCCGTACCATCGGGAATAAGGTTCGCCCTCCCGTCTGCGAACACGCCCGGGCCATTCAAAAGCCAAAGAACTCGGGCTTAACCGCCGACGCTGCTAGGATTCGTCTTGGCTGATTCGGCGATTATTTGCGGGGCTCGATGAAGGATCACGTCCGCTGGACGATGGCGACGGTGCTGACCGCAGCGTTGGCGATCTCGCCGGCGCTCGCTCAGTCAGCAGCGTCGTCCGCCGCAGACTCATCCACCTCGTCCTCGGAGGCGCCGGTCGGCACCGGGATTCCCACCTGGATCAAAGAGAAATCTGAGGACAGCCAGACCCAACTCGCCGAACTCGAAAGCTCGCTGTCGCTGAGCAAGGACAAGGTCGACAAGCTCAAAGCCGACATAGACGCGATGAAGGGCGATCGCGACAAGCAGAACGCCGCTCTCATTGCCGCGGCCGAGCGAGTCAAAACCGCCGAGGCCGACGTTGCGGCGGTGCAGAACAAGATCGGCGATCTGATCGTCCAGGAACTCGACACCCGCGGTCGCCTCGATGGCGCTGACGCGTCGATCTCCAATGTGCTGGCGGCGCTCGAGCGGATTTCGCAGAGCCCGCCGCCGGCATTGATCGTCGATCCGTCCGACGCGCTCGGCTCGGCGCGCAGTGCCCTGTTGATCTCCGCCATCGTGCCGCAACTCAAGGCCAAGGCCGATGACGTCACCGCGGCTCTCAAACGCTTGAGCGATATCAGAACCGCCGCGCAGGATCAGGAGGCAAGCCTCCGGGCCAATTTTGATGTGCTCGAAGAGGAGCAATTGCGCATCGCGACGCTGATCGCAGCGCAGAAGCAAAACCAGCAAACCGCCAGCACAGCGCTCGCCGACGAGCAGAAGGCGGCGGCCGACATGGCCGACAAGGCGGCGACGCTCAAGACCCTCATCGCCGATCTCGGCAAGCAGGCGCAGGCCGTGGCCACCGCCGCCGATGCAACAGCCACCGCCAACGCCACCGGCAAGACGCCCAAGCTCGACGGCGACACGGTGCGGCT
>JBDTLB010000056.1:0-8517 GCA_039934955.1 Devosia sp. | reverse complement strand
GGCTCTTGCAGAAATTGTCGCGGTCGACGCCGTAGGTCTCGATCGTGGTCTTGCCGTTGGGCCCGTTGAGCCGCACCCAATTGCCAGCGATGCCTTTGAAAGTGTTCTGCCCATATTGCGCGGTGAGGAAGCCTTGCTGTGACAATCCCCCGGCGAACACCCCGTACGCGCGGGAGGCTTGATCGGCAGTCGTATCGCCCGCCAGAGCGGGAGTAGCGGCTGCAAGCAGCAGCAGGCAGGCAAGAAGGCGCATCATGGACTCCGGTAAATTGCGGCGCGACACTATGCGAGGCTGCGGCGATGCTCAACGTGCTCTTGGCGGCGGACCTGTGCTAGGAGGCGACATGCAACCCGCACTTCCAGAACTGGATCGCGCCTGGGCATTGCTCGGCCAGCAGCGGTTTGCCGAGGCCGTGCAGCAATCCGCTGCCGTTCTGGCCCGGTTTCCCGGCAATGTGTCGGCGCTGGCCTGCCACGCCATGGCCAATTGGAAGAACGAGGGCGATATCGCCCTCTCAATTTCCGAAATGCGCCGGGCCGTGCAGGCGGCGCCCGACGTCGCCTCGATCCGGCATAATCTGGCGACGCTGCTGGCCTCGGTCGGCGACGCCGATGCGGCAGCAGCGGAATTCCGCGAGGCGCTGCGGATCAAGCCAGACGATACGCTGGCCTTTTACGGGCTGACGCAGAATTTCAAGTTTCGGGAAGAAACCGACCTGGTTCGCGCCATGGCGGTTCTCGACGCCAATCCGGCGCTCGACGTCAACCGGCGGGAGTTCCTCAATTACGGGCTGGCCAAGGCCTATGATGATCTCAACCTCCCTGACCGGGCGATGCCCCATGCGATCGAAGCCAACCGGCTCGGTGCGCGACCGTTCGAGATCGCCCGTGAGGCCTCGGCGGTCGAAGAACTAAAGGAACTGGCCGAACTCGACGCTTTTCGACGGGCCCGTGACAGTGGCCACCCGACCACCGCCCCCCTGTTCATCGTCGGCATGCCGCGCTCGGGGACGACGCTGGTCGAAGCCATCCTGGCGCGCCACCCGGATGTGCTGGCGCTCGGCGAATCCCTGATCATCCCGGAGATCGAAGCAGCCGCTTACGCCCGGCTCAATCCGTCGAGCCGTTCGATCGGCCGGAACGTGCTGATGCTCGATCTCGACCGCGACTGGGTGAAGGCCAAAGCTGAGGCGTGGATGAGTTTCGTTACGTCGCGCGCTAAAGGGCCGATCGGGATCGTCACCGACAAATTGCCGGAAAACGCCGTCCGCCTCGGGTTGATCGCCCGACTGTTCCCCAAGGCGCGGGTGATCCATGTGCGGCGCCATCCGCTAGACACAGGCGTCTCCAACTTCTTCCAGCGCTTTTCGGCCGGGCAGGGGTTCTCGACGCGCCTCGACTGGATCGGAAGCCGCACGCGTCAGGTCGCCGACAGCATGGTGATCTGGAAGCGCGCGCTTGATCTCAACATCCTCGACGTCGGCTACGAGAACCTCACCGCCGACCCCGAGGGTCAATCGCGCCGGATCATCGCGTTCGCCGGGCTCGACTGGACGCCTGATGTGCTTGAGCCGGAGAAAGCCCAACGCAGCGTGCTCACTGCCAGCCAATGGCAGGTGCGACAGCCGATCTACCGCGGCTCGGTCGATCGCTTTAAACGCTACGAGCCGTGGCTCGGCTCGATGATCGCCGCGATGGGCGGCACCGCCTGGATTGACCGTGAGGTCGCTGCCATCGAGGCGACGCACTAGGCCAGCGTCGCCAGCCGCTCGACCAGCAAATTGTAGAACCCGTCGGCGTCGCCAGTGCGCAGATAATTGACGTTCTTGGCCCGGCCGGTGACGCCCCAATAGTCGACCACGGTCATGCCTCGCGTCAGCTCGCTGCCGGTCTCGATCGCGACGTTGACGAGCTTGCCCTGAAACAGGGACGGCTTGAGCAGATAGGCGATGACGCAGGGGTCGTGCAACGGGCCGCCGTCGGAGCCGTATTTGGTAATGTCGAAGCGCGAGAAGAAATCGAGCATTTCGGCGGTGGCGATGCCAGTCTGGTTGCCGAGCTTGCGGAAGCGGTCGTTGCGCTCCTTGGTGGCCAGCATGAAATGGGTGAGGTCGAGTGGCACCTGGGTGATTGGGATGCCCGAATGGAACACATTGTCGGCGGCTTCCGGGTCAACATAGATGTTGAATTCGGCCGCCGGCGTGCTGTTGCCACCTTCGAACAGACCGCCGCCCATCAGGATGATCTCCTGCACCCGGTCCTTGATATCCGGCGCCTTGATGAAGGCCACTGCCAGATTGGTGAGCGGTCCAAGAGCGCAGAGCGTCACCGTCTTGGGCGGCTCGCGGCGGAGCGTCTCGATGATAAAGTCGACGCCGTGCTGCTCGTGCAGCTTGATCTTGGGTTCTGGCAGGTCGGGGCCATCGAGCCCGCTTTTGCCGTGCACCTGTTCGGCGGTGACGAGCTTGCGGCGGATCGGGCCTTCGCAGCCGGCATAGACCGGAGTGTCGATCTTGCCGGACAGCTCGACGATTTTTAGGGCATTCCTGGCGTTCTGCTTGAGGCCGACATTGCCGGCCACCGCGACGATCCCCAGCACCTCGATTTCGGCGGGTGAGCCGAGTGCCAGAAGAATGGCAACGGCATCATCCTGGCCCGGGTCGGTGTCGATAATGATCTTGCGGCGCATGGTTAGTCCAACATCTTGGGGTGCGATTGCGGCCGCCACACTAGGGTGTGCAGAAGCTCTCGTCACCTTGGAACAAAACCGCCACGACGCGGTTGTGATGGCCGGAGGACAATTTGCCCAAACCAGCGTCAAGACCGAACCGTGCTCGCCCGAACGCGATGACACGCGATGATTTTGAGCGCGTGCTGAACAATTCTGCCCAGGTGGCGGTGCTAATGGTCGGGGCAGTCGCCGTGGTCGCCGTATTGTCGATCGGCAAGGTCATTCTTGAACCGATCATCCTGGCGGTCGTCGTCGGCATGATGTTCGCGCCGCTCTCCGATATGCTGGAGCATCGCGGGATCAGGCCCGGCCTCTCCGCGGCGGTGGTCGTCCTCGCGCTCCTGGCGCTGATCGCAGTCTCAACGGCACTTTTCGTCGGCCCCTTGTCCGAATGGGTAAGTCGCGGTCCGGCCCTGTGGGCGAACCTCCAGGCTCAGCTTCACGGGTTAAAGCAGCCGCTCGAAGCGCTTGGCGCCATCCAGGATCAACTCAGATCCGCGATGGGCGGCGATTCCGCCGTGACCGTGCAAGTTCAGGATGGTGGACCATTGGCAGACATCGCGTTGATGGCACCCAATTTGCTTGCCGACATGCTGCTCTTTCTGGCCGGGCTGTATTTCTTCCTCGCGACCCGCCACCATTTGCGCTTTTCTGTCTTGTCCCTTTTCTTTTCACGCCGCCTGCGCTGGCGTGCGGCGCACGTCTTCCACGATGTCGAACTTAAGGTCAGCAAATTTCTGCTCACGGCCACGTTGATCAATCTTGGGGTTGGCGTCGCGACAGCGACCGCGACATTCGCGATTGGTCTGCCCTCACCGCTGCTCTGGGGTGCCCTGGCCTTCGTCATGAATTTTATTCCCTATGTCGGGCAGGCCGTGATGTTCGTGATCCTGTTTGCGGTCGGACTAGGGACACAGACCACTCCGCTGGGAATTTTCCTGCCCGTAATCGCCTACGCGGCGATCAACCTCGCGGCCGATCAGGTGATCTTCCCACAACTGGTGGGACGGGCGCTCACCCTCAACCCCTTCATCATCTTTGTGTCGATCGCCTTTTGGTTGTGGCTGTGGGGTCCCGTCGGTGGCTTCATCGCGGTCCCCTCGCTGCTGGTGCTGCAGTCGCTGATGATGAACATTTTCCCTTCGACGGCAAAAGTACCACAGCTCGTACAACGCAAGATCGAGGCCAAGCAGGCTGCAGATGCCGCCGCCGTCGAAGCGGCTTCTGCACTCGCTAAAGCCGAAACGCTGGCGAAGGCCGAAGCGAAGGCCGAAGCCCAGGAAGCAAAGGTCGCAGCTGCGATCGACGCGAAGGTCGCAGCCGCAATGGAGGCGAAGGCGGCGCACATCGCAAAGTCGGAGGCTCTTGCCACCGCGTCGGCGGTCACCCCGAAGCGGAAGCGCGCGCCGCGCAAACCTGCCATCGCCCCATCGCCTTGATTTTCTAACGCTTGCGCCGCATGTCTAGCGCTCAGGCATAGGGGCGGGCATGACGGGCGAAGCGATCACCCAGGGCAGCGAAGTGGTGGCAGCGGCCGCAAGTGGCGTCGATCTGATCCAAGTCGTGGCGCTTCTGGCCGCTGGCGTTATTGCGGTGCCGATCTTCAAACGGGCCGGGCTAGGGTCGGTGCTGGGCTATCTGGCGGCCGGCCTTGCCATTGGCCCATACGGCATCCGGCTGATCGCCGACCCCGAGGCGATCCTCCACGTCTCTGAACTGGGCATCGTGTTGTTTCTGTTCATCGTCGGGCTCGAGATGGAACCGAGCCGGCTTTGGGCGCTGCGCAAGCAGATCTTCGGCGTCGGCGTGACGCAGGTGGCGATCTGCGGTGCGCTGCTCACCGGCGTCGGCATCCTGCTCGGGTTCAGCCCGATCGTGGCGTTTGTCGCTGGGATGGGGTTCGTGCTGACCTCAACCGCCATCGTCATGCAGTTGCTGACAGAGCGCGGTGAACTAGCGGCCCCGGCTGGCCAGAAGATTGTTTCCATCCTGCTGCTCGAAGATCTCGCAATTGTCCCGCTGCTGGCCATCGTCGCGTTGCTGTCGCCGAAGCTCAGCAACGCCGCCGCTGCCACCCCGGTGTGGCTGTCGATCCTTATCGCCATTGGCTGCGTCGCGGCGCTCAACTTCATTGGCCGCTGGGTGT
Source organism: Devosia sp. (assembly GCA_039934955.1). GTDB lineage: Bacteria > Pseudomonadota > Alphaproteobacteria > Rhizobiales > Devosiaceae > Devosia_A. Next base: position 3,640 of record JBDTLB010000056.1, on the reverse strand, counting down.
TGAACCCGCTGTTCCGCATCCTCGCCAATTCGCAAGCGCGCGAAGTGATGACGGCCGCGGCGCTGCTGGTCGTCCTGGGGTCAGCGCTGCTGTTCCAGTTCGGCGGGCTGTCGACGGCGATGGGGGCTTTTCTTGCGGGCGTGCTGCTGTCGACCTCAACCTTCCGGCATCAGCTCGCGGCCGACATTGAGCCGTTCCGCGGCATCCTGCTCGGGCTGTTCTTCCTGGCGGTTGGTATGTCGCTGGACATCAATATCGTTTCGGCCAACTGGCAGATCATCGCGCTGAGCGTCGTCTGCTACATGGTAATCAAGGGCGGCGCGATCTATGGGCTCGCCCGCTTCCTGAAGTCGAGCAAGAGCGACGCACTCGAGCGCGCACTGCTCATGGCGCAAGGCGGCGAGTTCGCATTCGTTCTGTTCACCACGGCGGCCGCCTCGGGCCTGATCAGCGCCGAACAGCAGGCGATCTTTTCGGCGACGGTGATCATTTCGATGGTGCTGACGCCGCTGACCATTCAGGCGCTGCGCCTCATTCCCAAGCCGGTGCAATCGATGGATGGCGTCGAAGAGCCCGACGGTTTGAACGGCGATATCCTGATTGTCGGCTTTGGCCGCTTCGGCCAGATCGCCAGCCAGGCGTTGCTTGCCAAGGGCCACAAGATTTCGACCATCGACACCGACACCGACATGATCCGCGCCGCCGGACAGTTCGGCTTCAAGGTCTATTACGGCGACGGCACCCGCCTCGACATCCTGCGGGCCGCCGGCATCGACAAGGTCGACGTCGTCATCATCGCCGTCGATCGCAAAGACGACGCGGTCAAGATCGCCGAGGTGATCCACGCCGAATATCCGCTGATCAAGGTGATGGCTCGCGCCTTCGATCGCGGCCATGCCATCGCGCTGGTTCAGGCGGGCGTCGACTTCCAGATCCGCGAGATGTTCGAATCGGCGCTGCTGCTCAGCGGCGAAACGCTAAGGGAGCTTGGCTCGACCGACGATGAAATCGCCGAGCTGATCCAGGGCGTGCGCGAGCGGGACCGGCAGCGCTTCGCGGCGCAGATTGTCGGCGGACTGGCTGCGGGGCGCGACCTGCTGCTCTCGAATGCCGAGGAACAGGCGCGCGAGAGTGGCGCTGTCGAGGGGCCGTCGGAGCCGGTCATGCTCGAAAAATCGCCAGAAACGGCCGATCAACAGATGGGCTGAAACAGCATCCCCGGCTGGTCTGAGCAGGGCTTCCCACTGCCTAAGATTGATGCAATGGTGCGCGCTCTGAGGGGAATACATCGTCATGCTGAGCGGATTGCGCTATGGTGCAAAAGCCTATCGTATTGGACGCCCCTATCCCGCAGAAGCGGGCCAGGACTGCTGAGGCGCTCCAAGCCGAAATCCTTGAGAAACTGACCTATTCCGTCGGTAAGGACGCGATTGTTGCGCGTCCGCACGATTGGTTGAAGGCGACTATTCTCGCGATCCGCGACCGCATTATCGACCTCTGGTTCGAGTCCAGCCGCGCCACTTGGCGCGTGTCGGACAAGCGCGTTTATTATCTCAGCCTTGAGTTCCTCATCGGCCGCCTGATGCGCGATGCGATGAGCAATATTGGCCTGATGGAGCCGGTGCGGCAGGCCCTCAAGAATCTCAACGTCGATCTCGACGATCTGATCAACCTCGAGCCCGACGCGGCGCTTGGCAATGGCGGCCTCGGTCGTCTCGCCGCTTGCTTCATGGACTCGATGGCGACATTGAAGATCCCGGCCTATGGCTACGGCATCCGCTATGTCAACGGCATGTTCCGGCAGGAGATGAGCGAAGGCTGGCAGGTCGAGCTCCCCGAGGACTGGCTGGCGCACGGCAACCCGTGGGAATTCGAGCGGCGAGAATCGAGCTACGAGATCGGCTTTGGCGGACAGGTCGTTCCGGTGCCAGAGCCCGACGGCACGACGCGCCTCGAATGGCGCCCGGCCGAGCATCTGCTCGCTGTTGCCTTCGATACCCCGGTGGTTGGCTGGCGCGGCGCGCGCGTCAACACGCTGCGCCTGTGGAGCGCGCAGCCGATCGATCCGATCTTCCTCGACAAGTTTAATTCCGGTGACCACATCGGCGCGCTCGAAGAGAGCTCGCGCGCCGAGGTCATTACACGCGTGCTCTATCCTGCGGATTCGACGCCGTCCGGGCAGGAACTCCGGCTTAGGCAGGAGTACTTCTTTTCCTCGGCGTCGCTGCAGGACATTGTGCGCCGTCACATGCAGCAATATGGCGACATGACCTCACTCGCCGACAAGGTGGCGATCCAGCTCAACGACACACATCCGGCGATCTCCATCGCTGAGCTGATGCGCATCCTTATCGACATCCACGGCATGAAGTGGGTGCAGGCTTGGCCGCTGGTGCGCGGGGTGTTCGGCTATACCAATCACACATTGCTGCCTGAGGCGCTGGAGACATGGCCGGTGTCACTGCTCGAGCGGCTGCTGCCGCGGCAGATGCAGATCATTTATGCGATCAACGCCGAAGTGCTGACCGAGGCCCGGACCAAGGCCGGCTTCAACGATCAGCAGATCGCCAATGTGTCGCTGATCGACGAGGGCGGCAGCCGGCGCGTTCGCATGGGCCAGCTGGCGTTCGTCGGCTCGCACTCGGTCAATGGCGTTTCGGCGCTGCATACCGAGTTGATGAAGAAGACGGTGTTTGCCGATCTCAACAAGCTCTACCCCGACAGGATCAACAACAAGACCAACGGCGTGACGCCGCGTCGCTGGTTGATGGAATGCAATCCCGGTCTCACCAAGCTCATTACCGAGCGCATCGGGCCCGAGTTTCTCGACAATATCGATCTGCTCGAACAACTCGACAAGCACGCCGACGACCCCGGCTTCCAGGAGCAGTTCGCGGCGGTTAAGCGCGCCAACAAGGCGCGGCTCGCCGAGGTGATCAAAGACCGGCTGGAGTTTTCCGTGTCGCCCGATGCGCTGTTCGACGTTCACGTCAAGCGTATCCATGAATACAAGCGGCAGTTGCTCAACGTCATCGAGGCGGTGGCCCAGCATTCGGCGATCAAGGCGCATCCAGAGATCGACTGGGTCCCGCGCGTGAAGGTGTTCGCCGGCAAGGCGGCACCGAGCTATTGGAATGCCAAGCTGATCATCAAGCTCATCAACGACGTCGCCCAGGTCATTAACAATGACCCGTCGGTCCGTGAGTTGCTGAAAGTGGTCTTCCTGCCGAACTACAACGTGTCGCTGGCCGAAATCATCATGCCGGCTGCGGATCTGTCGGAACAAATCTCCACCGCAGGACTTGAAGCCTCGGGCACCGGCAACATGAAGTTTGGAATGAACGGCGCGATAACGATCGGCACGCTTGACGGCGCGAATATCGAAATGCTCGACGCGGTGGGCAAGGAAAACATGATCATCTTCGGCCTCACTGCCGAAGAGGTCATGCAAACGCGAGCACGCATGGACGTGCCGCGCAGCGCCATCGATGCGTCCGCGAAGTTGCGCGAGGCGTTGGAGATGATCTCGACGGGGGTGTTCTCGCCGGATGATCCGAACCGGTATCGCGATCTGATCGGCGGTCTCTATGATCATGACTGGTTCATGGTCGCTCGCGACTTTGACGCTTATTACGCGGCG
>JBDTLB010000055.1:0-31178 GCA_039934955.1 Devosia sp. | reverse complement strand
GATCTGGCCCGACATCGGAATGTAGCCCTTCTTGTGCAATTGCCAGTCGAAGGCCTTCATCACGCGCTTGAGCGTGCCCGTCTCGGTCATGCGGTTACGGAAGTGCCGGATGGTGTTCTCATCGGGTATCTGGTCGCCCAGCGAGAACCCCAGGAACCGCATCCAACTCAGGCGATCCCGGACCATGAACTCCATGCGGGCATCGGACAAATTGTGCTGGGTCTGTAAGATCAGGATCTTGAACATGGCCACCGGCTCGAAGGGTGGCCGGCCGCCCTTGCTGCCATCGCCATACCCCAGCCCTTCAACCAGCCAGGACCGGAAATACTCGAAATCCACGGTCCGCTCCAAAACCTCGAGCGGATCGCCGTGCTGGCTCAGGGCTTCAAGATGATCGTTCAGGCTGAACAGCGAATGCGGGTCCATGACGACGCTCCACGATCGAACATCGTCATTGAATCACGACAGCATCAAAGGCGCGAGGGTTTTTGCGGGTGTCCAGCTGATGGCCGAAAAGCAGAAGGCCGCGTCCTAGACGCGGCCCCGCTGAGTCTCGTACCCGCCGAATTACTCGGCGACGGTCGTCGGGCCGCCTGTCGTGAGGAAGGCCGGCAATTCGCCGACTTCGGGCTGCGGCGCGCCGGCGGGGTCGCCAACGCCACCCTCGCCATTGCCGCGGCCACGGCGGCGGCGATTGCGATCGCGATGACGGCGGCCTTCGCCTTCGCCCTGCGGGAGCGGCTGACCATCCTCACCCAACACCACTTCGGCCGGCGCCTGCTGGGGCGCTGCGACTGACTGTTGCTGCTGCGGCTGTTGCTGGCTTTCGCCGTCGTCACTCTCGGCGTTGAGGCCGGGCTGATCAGCTTGCGGAGGACGGAACGGCTGCGCCGGCTCGGGTGAGGCAAAGCGGTCGTTCATCGGCGGGAAATCGTCGTCATCGTCCATGTCCTGCGTCTGGCCAGGCTGGTCGGGACGGAACTGGTTCTGCGGTTGCGCCGCCGCGACGATGCGGAAGTAGTGCTCGGCGTGCTGCAAATAATTCTCGGCCAGCACCGGGTCGCCGCTCGATTGTGCGTCTCTCGCAAGCTGGAGATATTTCTCGGCAACATGGGCGGCATTGCCGCGCACCTTCACGTCAGGGCCGTTCGATTCGAAGTTCCGGCTCAGCGGGTTGATGTGCTTGCGCCCGCCATTGTTGTTGCTGCGCCCGCGCTGCCGGTTCTTGTTGTTGTTATTGTTGCTGTTGTTATTCTGGTTTGGTCTCATTGGTCGCTATACGCCTTCAGAATGAGCCTAGGAGGTTGAGGGTTTCTCAGGTCCGCTGCACAATTAGCGCCCGAAGGGGCGGCCACGCGGGGCGGAGTCTTGTCCGAGAACTGTTCGGGCTGAACCACTTTTGGCTCATCACGTCAGGCAGGGGTCCATACCGGGATACCCTTGCTGGCAATCCAGCATCGCCGATGAGCGGGTGGCCGTCACCTTTGGCGCTCAACCGCGCCACTGACAGCCACAAGACGCTAGCCGGTTCGCGCCGCCTTTCCAAGCGGAAAATGCCCGTTTTGCCGGGACTGGTTTCCTTACCGTCAAGAATGGGAACAGACGATGACGCGATCAAGCCCCGCCAGATCTTTTAAGATCTCGATCCGGCCGAAGCCGGCCCGGGCAAAGATCTTGCTGACGATTTCGCCTTGGTTGAAGCCGATCTCGAGCAGCATCAGCCCGCCTGGGTGGAGCCGGCGAATCGCCTGCGGCGCGATGGCGCGGTAGGCCTCGAGCCCGTCCCAGCCCCCATCCAGCGCAGCTTTCGGGTCAAAAACCCGCACGTCCGGGCTGAGTTCAGCAATTGCCGCCGTGGCGATATAGGGCGGGTTGGAGACGATGAGATCGAAAATCTCGGTGTGCGGCACCGCCTGCCACCAGGGCCCCTTGCGCAGCGTCAGCCGCTCTGCGACGCCGTGACGCTCGGCGTTTTGCCGGGCCGCATCGAGCGCTTCCTCGGCGATATCGGTGGCGATCGCCTTGGCCTTGGGCAACGCGTCGAGGATTGAAATGGCGATCGCGCCTGTCCCGGTGCCCAGATCGAGAAAGACCGGCGAGCGCTTGGTTTCAAGGAAGGCGATAGCCTCCTGCACCAGCATCTCGGTCTCGGGACGCGGGTCGAGCGTCGCGTCGTTGATAATGAAGCGCAGCGCCCAGAAGTCCCGCTCGCCGGCGATCCGGCTGATCGGTTCGCCGACAAGGCGCCGCTGCGCGAACTGGTCGAGCGCCTTGAGCTGGTCGTCCGAAACGGCCTCGCGCTCGCGCCGCACCAGACCCATCGCGTCGATGCCGAAGGCTTTCTGCGCCAGCAGCCGGGCGTCAAGTTCGGGCGTGTCGATCCCGCCGGCGCGGAAACGGTCTCGCACCTCGCGCCACGCCGTCCCGATAGCGACCCCGCTCAGATGACACCGTCCATGGCGGCCAATTGCGCCGCCTGGTTTTCGGTGATCAGCGCCTGGATCAATTCGTCGAGCGCATCGCCCGCGATCACCTTGTCGAGCTTGTAGAGCGTAAGGTTGATCCGGTGATCGGTCACGCGTCCCTGCGGGAAATTGTACGTGCGGATGCGTTCCGACCGGTCGCCCGAACCGACCTGCTCGCGCCGTGCATCGGATCGCGCTGTATCGCGCGCGTTGCGCTGTTCCTCGTAGAGTCGGGCCCGCAGCACGACCATCGCCTGCGCCCGGTTCTGGTGCTGGCTCTTGAGCGACGAGGTCACCACGATGCCCGAGGGCAAATGTGTGATGCGCACCGCCGAATCGGTGGTGTTGACGTGCTGACCACCCGCGCCTGACGAGCGCATCGTATCGATGCGGATGTCTTCGTTGCGGATCTCGATGTCGATGTCTTCAACTTCGGGCAACACCGCGACCGTCGCCGCCGAGGTGTGGATGCGCCCCTGCGATTCCGTCGCCGGGACACGCTGCACGCGATGGACGCCGCTCTCATATTTGAGCCGCGCGTAGGCGCCCTTGCCCGCGATGTTGGCGATCACTTCCTTGTAGCCGCCGACTTCCCCGTCGGCCTCTTCCATGATGGTGAATTTCCAGCCCTGCAGATCGGCGTAGCGCTGGTACATCCTGAGCAGATCGCCGGCGAACAGCGCCGCCTCATCACCACCGGTCCCGGCGCGCACTTCCACAATGACGCTCTTTTCGTCCGCCGCGTCCTTGGGCAGCAGCAGGATGCGGATGGCGCTCTCCATCTCGGCAATTTTGGGTTTCAGCTCGGCGACCTCGGCATAGGCCATCTCGGCCATGTCCTTGTCGCCCGACGCGGCCAGTTCCTCGGCCGAGCGCAAATCGTCAATGGCCTTGCGCCACGCCGTGATCGGCCGCACCACCGGCTCGAGCTCGGCATATTCCTTGCTCAGCCGCACATATTGTTCCGCCGACGGTCCGGTCGAAAGCGCCGCTTCGACACTGTCGAACCGCTTCTCCAACTGGATGAGCTTGTCTTCGGGAAGGTTAGCCATGGGTCTAAACGACGAGGCCCTGCTTGTCGGCCATGTCCGTCAGCAATTCGCGGATGCCGACGCCGGACTGACCTTCGCCAAGCGCCGCGGCAACCGCCGCCTGGATCGGCTTCAAGTCCATGCCGAGGACCATTTCCTTGATCGGCCCGATCGCCGGCGGGCTCATCGACAGCCGCGTCATGCCGATCGCCATCAGCGCCAGCGCCTCGATGGTCCGGCCCGCCAGCTCGCCGCACATGGTGATCGGCACGCCATAGCGCTTGGCCATATCGACGATGTGCCGCAACGCCCTGAGGCGCGGCAGCGCGATCGGGTCATAGGCCTTCGACACGCGCGAGTTCGCGCGGTCGGCCGCATTGAGAAACATGATGAGATCATTGGAGCCGATGGAAACGAAATCCGCTTCGGGCAGCACGTGGTCGAGTTCGAACAGCAGCGACGGAACCTCGATCATGGCGCCGACCTCGAGCTTGCTCGGGACCTTCTGCCCCGACCGCGCCAACCGCTCGAGTTCGAGCTTGATCACCCGCTTGGTCTCGACGAACTCCCAGGTCTCGGTGACCATCGGCACCAGAATTTTCATCGGCCCGCCATCTGCCGCCGTCAGCAGCGCTCGCACCTGCGTGCGGAGCAAGCCGGGGCGGTCGAGCGCCAGACGGAGCGAGCGGAACCCCATTGCCGGGTTCTCCTCCGGCGCCGAACGCAGATAGGGGATCACCTTGTCGCCACCGACATCGAGCAGCCTGAACACGATCGGCCGCCCCTGCGTCAGCCGGATCGCTTCGCGATACAGCCCGATCTGCTCGCCCACCTTGGGCAAATGGCTGGCGATCATGAACTGCAGTTCGGTGCGGAACAGCCCGACCCCCTCCGCACCGGTGTCCTCAAGCATCGGCAGATCGGCGACCAGCCCGGAATTATGCAGCAGCGTGATGGTGACGCCGTCTTTGGTGATCGACGGCCGGTCCTTCATTTCAAGGTAATGTGCACGCCGCCTGGCGCCGAGACGGACCTTGTCGACATAAGTCTGTTCGAGGTCGGCCGTTGGACGCAGATGCACGATGCCCGCTGGCCCGTCGACGATGATATCGTCGCCGTTCTCGCACACCGACACGATGTTCTCGGCCCGCCCGACCGCCACCATGCCGAGCGAGCGCGCCACGATCGCCACATGCGCCGTCGCGCCGCCCTCTTCGAGCACGATCGCGCGCAGCCGTGTCCGGTCGTATTCGAGCAGCTCCGCTGGCCCCATGTTACGGGCAACAAGGACGGCGTTCTCGGGCAGCTCGCGTTTGGCCGCCGTCGTACCGTTACCGGTCAGGACGCGCAGCAGCCGGTTGGCGAGATCGTCGAAATCGTGCAGCCGGTCGCGAATGTAGGGATCGGTCGAGCGCAACATGCGGGCCCGCGTATCGTTCTGCACCCGCTCAACCGCGGCCTCGGCCGTCAGACCATTGGCGATCGCTTCTTCCAGGCGGTCGACCCAGCCGCGGTCGTTGGCGAACATCTTGTAGGTTTCGAGAATATCGCGATGCTCGGTGCCCGTCGCCATATCGCCATGGCTCAGCATGTCATCGATCGACAGGCGCATCGTCGCCAGCGCATCTTCGAGGCGGTTGATCTCCTGATCGGTATCCTCGGCGATGAAATTGGTCACCACCACGCGCGGATCGTGCAGCACGACCTTGCCCAGCGCGATCCCGTCGGTGAAGCTGGCGCCGACAAAGCTGCGCGGCCGGCGGAGGTCGACCTCCTGGCCCGGCTTGATCAGCGTGTCGAACTCCGACGTCGCGATCATCTCGGCCAGGATCGTCGCCGTGGTCAGCAGCGCCTCGGTCTCGTCCTCGCCATAGACGCGGTGATCCTTGTTTTGGACGACGAGAACCCCCAGCGTCTGCCCAGCCCGCAGCACCGGCACCCCAAGAAACGCATTGAACGGATCTTCCCCGGTTTCCGGGCGATAGGCGAAGGCGGGGTGGGCCGGGGCATTTTCGAGCCGCAACGGCTCGGCTTGCGCGGCAATGTGGCCGACGAGGCCCTCGCCCAGCCTCAGCGTTGTCATGTGGACGGAGTCGCGCTTCAGCCCGTAGGTGGCGAACAGCTCGAGCGCACTGTCGTCGCGCAGCACGTAAAACGAGCAGACATCGGCCCGCATGTTGACGGCGATCAAATTGACGATCTTGTCGAGACGGTCCTGCGAAGCCAGCGGCTCCGCCATGGTTTCGCGCAACTGCCGAAGCAGCACGCGCGGACCGCCGATGCCTGTCGCCATACCCTGTTCGCGGCCCCGCACCGCCTCCTTGCGTGCATCGCCCGGTCAAGTACCGGTTTTCCCTCAGCGATGCGACTTAGAAAGACACGCCGCCGGGTCTGCTAGGCCGCCGGCATGTCGAGTCCGTAATACGTATGCAGCGCCCGTACCGCAAGCTCAGCATATTCGTCATCGATCAGGACCGAGGTCTTGATTTCCGAGGTGGTGATCAGCTGGATGTTGATCCCCTTGTCGGCCAGGGCTTTGAACATCGACGCAGCGACGCCGGCATGGTTCCGCATCCCCACCCCAACCACCGAAACCTTGGCGCCGCCCTTGGATCCGGTGATCCGGGCATATTCGATGGCGCCCGAGGTTCGGGCCGCCTCGAGCACCTGAACCGACTTGTCATACTCGTTGTCGGGCACTGTGAAGGTGATGTCGGTGACCGACCCATCGTCCGAGATGTTCTGGACGATCATGTCGACGACGATCGATTCGTCCGCCAGCGCTCCGAAAACGGCCGCCGCGACACCCGGCTTGTCCTTGACGTCGCGCAGCGTGATCTTGGCTTCCGCCTTGGCGAGCGTCACGCCCGAAACGATCTGCTTTTCCATGATCTCATCCTCATCGCATACCAGCGTGCCGGGCACGCCCGGGGTTCCGTCCGGCGACAGCTGCGGCGCCTCAGGGTCGTCAAAGCTCGAACGCACCACCAGCCTGACCTTGTGCGCCATTGCCATCTCAACCGAGCGGATCATCAGTACTTTGGCGCCGAGCGATGCCATTTCGAGCATCTCCTCGAAGGCGATCTTGTTGAGCCGTTGCGCCTTGGGGTCGATTCGTGGGTCGGTCGTATAGACCCCGTCGACATCGGTGTAGATGTCGCAGCGGTCGGCCTTGATCGCCGCAGCTACCGCCACCGCCGAGGTGTCGGAGCCGCCGCGGCCCAGCGTCGTCACCCGGCCCGAGGGCGCAATGCCCTGGAACCCGGTCACCACCGGCACCACGCCTTCAACCAGGCGCTTGTTGAGTTCGGTCGGGTCGATCTCGACGATCCGCGCCGCGCCATGCGAGTCATCGGTGTGGATCGGCACCTGCCAGCCCTGGAACGACCGCGACGTAATGCCCATTTCGCTGAGCACGATGGCCATTAGCCCGGCAGTCACCTGCTCGCCCGAGGCGACGACGGCGTCATATTCCCGCGCATCGTGGAGCTTGCTGCCCTCATTGACCCAGCCGACCAGCTCATTGGTCTTGCCCGACATCGCCGAGACGACGACGGTGACCTGATTGCCGGAATCGACCTCACGCTTGACGTGCCGCGCCGCCTGCCGGATTCGCTCCACATTGGCGACGGACGTGCCGCCAAACTTCATCACGATACGGGCCAATTGTGTTTCCTGCGCCGGCTGTCCGAACCCGGCGGTACGCTTTTCAATTCGGCGCGGGACATGCCACAAAGGGCTGATAGAGGCAAGAAATGACCGACACCACGATAAACGCCGATGAAATCGCCAAATTCTCGGCCATGGCCGACAATTGGTGGGACCCGACCGGCGATTTCAAGCCCTTGCACAAATTCAACCCGGTGCGCCTCGCTTATATCCGCGACTGGGCGCTGCAGCATTTCGGCCGCGACCAAACCGAACGCCGGCCGCTCGAGGGGCTGAAGCTCCTCGATATCGGCTGCGGCGGGGGCCTGTTGACCGAACCGCTGACCCGGCTGGGCGCCACCGTCACCGGCATCGATGCGGGTGGCAAGAACATCGCAGTCGCCAAGCTGCACGCCGAGCGCTCGGGCCTGAGCATCGACTATCGCGAGACGACGTCCGAGGCGCTGGCGGCGAGTGCGGAAAAATTCGACATCGTGCTCAATATGGAAGTCGTCGAGCACGTCGCGAACGTCCCGCTATACATGAAAAGCTGCGCCGACCTCGTGGCACCGGGCGGCCTGCTGTTCTCCGCCACCATCAATCGCACCGCCCGCGCTTTGGCGTTCGCCAAGTTCGGCGCCGAATACGTGCTGCGCTGGCTGCCGCGCGGCACCCACGACTGGAACAAATTCCTGACGCCCGACGAGCTCAAGGCGCTGATCACCCGCAACGGCCTGAAGATCGCCGACGAGACCGGCGTCGTCTTCCACCCGCTCGCCGACGAGTGGCGGAAGAGCCGCGACATGGGCATCAACTACATGCTGCTCGCGGAACGAGCCGCCTGAGGTCTTAGCACCCAGACCAGCAGCGGCGCGTAGACCAGCTGCCAGATCGCCGCGAGCCAGATAATCGCGCTGTTGCCGATTTCGAGATTGAAGAACGGCATCGCCGCAATGAACCCGGCAACGATGGCGAGCGCCAGGCTCGAGACGCCGATCCGCAGCCATGTGGTCCGTGATTTCGCCGCCAGCCCAAGCAACGGAAACGTGCCGAGCGACAGGCCCGCGCCGACGAGCCCGGCGACGACGCTGACAATGATCTCGGACAAATCGTAGCTGTTGGGATCGTTCCGGAACGGCAGCGGGCTGATCGCCAGAATGCCGAGGAACGCGGCGATTGCGAACGCCACCGCGAATGCCGCGACAAGAGCCAACGCCCGTCCGGCGCCTAGCACGCCAGCGCACCAGAACAACAGCGCCAGCGGTACTGCCGCCAGTGCCGCACCGGGGACGAGCGCCCAATAGCCACTCGCCATCCGCGGGTCGATGGCCGCCAGCAGCACTGCGCCGATCGCCGTGATCACCGCCGCCGCAAGCGCCGTGACGGCGATGACGGACGACGACGGCATATGGGGTTTGGCAACCAACACTTCGCCCGCCACCAGCCCCGCCGCATCACCCGCCAGATCCGGACGCCCGATATGCCGGCCGATAGCCGCGAGTGTAGCCCGCCAGCCGGCATGATCGCGCGCTTCCGGCGTCCAGCCGATCAGCGATTCCGTGTGGAGCGTGTTCCACGGCGGATCGAGTTCGGTGTCGTCGAGCAGCACCGGCACCAGCCGGCCGCGGCCCTGCCCGACCGTCGCCTCGCCCACCACCCAGCCGGAACTGTCCCCGCCATGCGGGAACGCATCGTCGCTCCAGCACACCAGGACGCAGCCGGCATGCCGCACCTCGTTGCTGATCTCGGCTGAAAAGCTCGCCCCGGCTTCGAGCGCGGCGTCGTACCACACCGTCAGGCCGAGCGCCCGCAGCGCCGTCGCGATCTCTTCGACCCTCGGACGCAAACGGCGCTTGTAGGAGATGAAAACGTCGGTCATTCGTCGTTTCTATTGTCCATCGGGTGCGCCGTCCATGCGGAGAGAGGAAGCGTTTACGGCTGACGTGGCACGATCCACGTCACAATCGCAGGCTGTCCGATGAAACTCTCCGAAACACTGGCGCTCCGAAACGCGGCCGCGCTCCAGCGCTTCAACAAGGCGCTGCCCGACCCGTTTCCGGCGGCAGTCCTCACCCACGCGCTCGCCCGCCGCTGGACGCCGCCGACGCCGCGGCTCGCCGTCGACTCCTACTGGCGCAGCCACCCGCTGCGCGCCGACAAACTGGCGCGCGCACTCGCGGCGAAGTCCGGCGCGCCCACGGGCTGGACCTGGCGGCTGAAATCGGCGGATGAAACTGACTTGCCCACCAGTTTCCGCGCCCCGCCAGCGCCTTTTCGCGAGGAGGCCTTCTCGCTCGGACCCGGTCATTGCTGCGTCTGCGGCCAGCCGGTCTATCGGCTCGGCTGGCACGAGGACCTCTGGGATCGCGGTCCCAACAAGAACGCCGTCTGGCACACCGCCTGCGTGGTCGCCTGGCAGATGTGGAACGCGCCCGCAGACCAAGCCAAACTTCTCCGCCGCCTGCAGGGTCGACGCTGCGCCACCAGCGGAGCACGGTTGTGGAAGACGTCGGAGGTGGACCACCGGACGCCGTTATTCCGAGTCTGGCGCGAACACCGCGACACCGGCTGGCCCGCGCTGCTCGGCTATTGGGGCCTCCCCAATCTGCAAGTCATCAACCGGGAGGCGCATGTCGAAAAATCGACCGCCGAAGCCTTCACCCGGCGCCGCAGCCCGGCCGTCGCCGCGGACTAGCGGGTCTGGACGGCGGCAAGACGCTGGAGGCTAGTTATGCTCTTCCGGCAAATTCGGCAGCGGCATGAAATCGACGCCTTCGTCGACCAGCGCCGCAACTTCCTCTCGGGTGGCTTCGCCATAAATGCCGCGCTGATCGACTTCCTTGAAGTGGATCTTGCGGGCTTCCTCGGCAAATTTGTCGCCGACATAATCCGCCTCGCTGGTCACCTTGTTGCGGAGCGCCTGCATGGCGTCGCGCAGCTTGGTGTGCTCGGGGTGACCGATCGACAGCGATACCTTCTCGCTGCCGGCGCGGCTGACAGACGGCGTCATCAGGGCCTTTTCGACCGAAGTGGTGACGCAGATCGGACAGGTTACGAGGCCCCTGATCTTCTGGGCATCGTAAGCGGCAGCGCTGGCGAACCAGCCGTCGAATTTGTGGGATCTGTCGCAGACGAGTGAGTAGTGGATCACGCGGGAGGTACCTTTCCGAGCGCTCAGCTTGCACCCGCAGGGTTAACGGATAGCGAAAATGGACGGGTGTTTGCAAGCGCCGGGACGCGTCCGCGCGCTTCGGCAACAGCCTTGAGGTCGATATCGGCGAGCAGCACGCCGGCCCCTTCACCGCCCAGTTCGCCGACAATCTTGCCCCACGGATCGATAATCATCGAATGGCCGTAGGTCGACCGGCCGTTCTGGTGCGACCCGGCCTGCGCCGCCGCGATGACGAAGCACCCCGTCTCGATTGCCCGCGCCCTGAGCAGGATTTCCCAATGCGCCGCGCCGGTCGGCACCGTGAACGCGGCCGGCACCGCGATGATCTCGGCGCCCGCCGCCGCCAGTGCATGATGCAGCGCCGGAAACCGCAAATCGTAGCAGATGGTGAGCCCGAGCTTCAGCCCGGCAGCTTCGGTGACCATTGCGGTGTCGCCACCCGCATAAGTGGCGCTTTCGCGATACTCGCGCAGCCCCGGCAGGGTCGCGTCGAACAAATGGATCTTGTCATAGGTCGTCGCAATCGTCCCATCGGGCCGGAACAGCACCGAGCGGTTGGCAAACCGCCCATCGGGCAGCGCGACGGCAAGCGATCCAACATGCAGCCACAGCTTGGTCTCACGCGCGATCTCGGCGCAGCGGGCGATGCCAGGATTGTTTTCCCACGGACCGGCGACCTCGCGCAGCCCCTCGCGGTTCTCGGCAAACACGATACTGACTTCGGGGCTGAGCGCGTAAACGGCCCCTTGGGCCGCTGCCTCTTTCGCTAGCGCGTCGAGCGCCTCGAGATTGGGGCCGGGCGTCGTGCCCGAATTCATCTGCAGGGCGGCGATACGGACCACGAGGCTCAGACCAGCAGAGGGTCGAGCTTGCCGCGCCGATCCAGCGCCGCCATGTCGTCGTAGCCGCCCACATGGGTCTCGCCGACAAAAATCTGCGGCACGGTGCGACGGCCACGCGCGCGTGACACCATCGCGTCGCGAAGCGCCGGGTCGGTCACGTCGATTTCCTCGTAGGGCACGCCCTTGTCGTCCAGCAGCGCTTTGGCGGCGTTGCAATAGGGGCACCAATTGGTCGTGTAGATCTGAACCTTGCTCATCTCGGAACCGGACCTTTGTTGGCTTTTATATGGGGCCGCGGCGCCGAAAGACAACGCCGTCATTTAGGCCGCTTCGCCTTGATCTCGGCGATCCGGACAATGTCGTCGACCTGCAGAAACCGGCTGCGCTCGAGGACTTCCAGCTGATACTCGCGATAGGTCAGCCCCAGCGATTCCGCCTTTTTGGCACGTCGCAGCATGGTTTCGACCGGCACTTTCTTGAAGGCCGCCTCCGATGCAGCCCGCCAGGCGAAGTAATTACCGATCCCGCCAACGCCCCATTCGGGCACGTGATCGAGCGGCGGGCCGCCATTGTCGCCGCGGGCATCGATATCGAGGGCGGTAATTTTCGCCGGCCGGACGCTCCGGATGCGGCGGGGGCGATTGATCCGCAGATCCCCCATTCAATTCACCTCACGCATCGCTGCCCGTCACAACCCGGGCAAAACTTATGACGTCGATCCGCTCGGCGCCACCGGCTTTCAAGGCCCGCGTCACCGCATTGACAGTCGAGCCGGTGGTGATGACGTCATCGACGATGATGACGCGCCGGCCTTTCAGCCGCGCTAACGCATCAGGGTGCGGCGCGAAGGCCCCGGCCACATTGCGCTGCCGGGCACTGCCCGAGAGCCCAACCCGCTGGCGGGTGTTCTTCCTGCGGATCGTGAGCACCGGATCGACCGGCAGCCCGGTGAGTTTGCCGAGGGCTCGCGCCAGCTCTGTCGACTGATTGTAGCGGCGCGAGAACTGCCGCGCCCGGTGCAGCGGCACCGGCACCAGCACGGCGTCATAGCCCCACAGCTCCTGTCCCGCCTGCGCCATCAGGCGCGCACAAAATCGCGCCAGCTCCGACCGGTCGCCATATTTGAGCTTGCCGATCAGCGCCCGTGCGACGTCGTTGTAGACCACCGCCGAGCGTGATCGATCGAACGGTGGCGGATCGGCGATCGCCTCGGCCGACCGCGCGTCGGGCCCGAGCGACACCGCAAATGGAATGCCGAGCACCTGACAGAGCGGCGGCGTGATCGGCCTCAGATCGCGAAAACAATCGGGACACAGCGCATCTGCGGTCGCCACCGGCTTATCGCAACTGAGGCAGACCGGCGGGTAGAGCAGATCGAGCGCCACGCCGCCCAGCCGCCTGAGCGCGCCGGCCACACCGGTTTTGACAAGACCTGCCCCCGTCTCCATAACGCCATCCTGCCACCCGAGCCGCGTTGCGCCAATGCCCGACATCCGAGTGCCGCCGAAGATCTTCGACCGCGCACTGATCAAACACCATCTGCAGCGCCGCCCGCTCGGGCACGACGACTTCGTCACCACGCTGGTGCTGGCCGATCTCGAGGAGCGGTTGAGCGCCGTCACGCGTGATTTCGAACAGGCCATCATCCTGTCGCCGGATGCCACGCTGCTGCCGACGACCGGGCACAGCGCCAATGGCAGCTTCCGCTTCGCCCGCGCCGCAACCGTACTGCCGATGCCGGGCGTCCCGTTGATCGATCCCGAAATGCTCGATTTGCCGGAGCGCGGTTACGACCTGATCGTTTCGATCTTCGATCTCGATGTGGTCGACGACGTGCCGGGGTTTCTGGCGCGCGCCCGCGCACATCTGCGCGGCGATGGCCTGTTGATCGCAGCGGCGATCGGCGGCGACAGTCTCACCGAATTGCGCGAGGCTTTCCTCAGCGCCGATGCCGAGATCGGCGGTGGCGCGTTCCTGCGCGTCGCGCCGTTCATCCCGCTCAGTGAGTCCGCCGGGCTGCTGCAGCGCGCCGGCCTCGCTCTGCCGGTCGCCGACGTCGAGACCCATACGGTGCGCTATCAGTCGGCGCTCTCACTGATGCGCGAACTAAAAGCGCTCGGTGCGTCCAACCCACTAGCCGACCGCCCGCACAAACTCGCGACGCTGAAGCTGATCCAGGCGGCGACCGCGGCCTATGAGACGCTCGCGAGCGACCCCGACGGCCGCATCCGCGCTACACTCGAAATCGTCTGGATGAGTGGCTGGGCGCCACATGAGAGCCAGCAGAAACCGCTGAAGCCGGGCAGCGCCGAGATCAGCCTGACGCAGGTGCTTGGCAGGAACTAGGCGCGCAACTGCCGGATCAGATCCCGGCGTTGTCCATCGCGTTGCCGGCCTTGTTGTTGACGCTCGTGAACAACCCGTTGACCGCCCCGCCAAGAGCCGCGAACGCCGCAATGCAGGCAACAGCCATCAGGGCTGCGATCAGCCCGTATTCGATCGCAGTCGCACCGCTCTCGTTTCGAGCGAACTTCCACAGCAGCGACATTCCCGGCCCTCCGTCACAGCAGATCGCACAATGGTGCAATCAGCGGCTCATCGGCCGGCGGCATTGGATAATCGCGCAAAGCTTGCGGGCGCACCCATTTGAGGGCGGAATGCTCCCGAAGCTGCGGCGTGCCCTGCCACTTCCGGCAGACGAAAAGTGGCATCAGAAGGTGAAAGCTTTCGTAAGAGTGGGAGGCAAAGGTTAACGGCGCGAGACACGCCGTTTTCGTCGAAATTCCAAGCTCTTCCTCGAGTTCGCGGATCAGCGCCGCCTCCGGACTTTCGCCCGCCTCGACCTTGCCGCCCGGGAATTCCCACAATCCAGCCAATTGCTTACCGGGTGGCCGCTGCGCGATCAGCACCCGCCGGTCGGCATCGACCAGGGCGCAGGCGACCACGAGGAGGATGTTGCTCGAGCTCATACGGCGACCGGCAGCCGGTAGCAATAATCGTATTGCCGCGTATAGCCGAGACCGCGGTACAGCCCCTGCCCGGCCAGATTGTCCGCCGCCACATTGAGCGCCGCGATCGTGGCCCCGGCCTCGCGCGCCCAGGCCAGCCCGGTGCGCATCATCGCGGCGGCGTAGCCCTTCCGCCGCTGCGTCGTGTCGGTGATCACATTGCCGGTGATGACGATGCCGTCCGCAACCGCCATCAGGGACGTTGCCACGGCGGCGGCATCCGGCGCGTACAGCACCACGCCACGCGCCGGCACCTCGATCACCGCCAGCAGAGCTTTCAGCCGCTCTAGCTTATCGTCGGCATAGCCCCGCAGAGCTTGCTGCGCCGCGAGAAACCGCGGATCGAGCAGCTCAAAAACCTCGCCGTGCGGGTCAGCAGCTATGGAACCGAGTTTCATCGCAAACAGATGGCTCGCATCGTTAGTCCTCCAGCCCTCCACATCGAGCACTTCGACGATTCGGGGACCGGCCAGCGGCGTCTGTCGAAAGATCGCCTGCACGCCGCGCGCTTCCATCCACGCTCGCCCCGCTGCGAGACGCGCGGCGGCATTGCAGTCATCCGTCACATCGAGGCTCTGGATGGAATTGGCGCGTTGCGTGTAGCCGCATGCCGCGCGGCGCACCCACGCGCCGTCATACTCGACCTCGATGCCCGGCCAGGCCTTGAGCCCGGCGCGCTCGATCACATCGACGCCCGGCAGACCCATCTCAGCTCCGGTAGCTGCCGTTGATATCGATGTAACCGTGTGTCAGATCGCAGGTGTAGACAATCGCCGAACCATTGCCGAGACCGAGGCCGACGCGCAGCTCTAGATCCTCGTTCTTCATGTAGGCGCTGGTCGCCGCTTCGTCATAGCCCGCGGCCCGTTCGCCATTTTCGGCGACGACAAAATCCCCGAAGGCGATCATCAATCTGTCGCGGTCGGCCGGCTCGCCCGCCTTACCCACCGCCATCACGACGCGACCCCAATTGGCGTCCTCGCCGGCGATCGCCGTCTTGACCAACGGCGAGTTGGCGATCGATTGCGCGATCCGGAACGCGCTGCGGTCGTCGATGGCGCCCTCGACATTGACCGTCACCATCTTGGTGGCGCCCTCGCCGTCGCGGACCACGAGGATCGCAAGATCGTGCAACACATCACCCAGCGCCGCCGCAAAGGCCGCCGCGCGCGGATCGTTGGCGGCACTGATCGGCTCGATCTCAGCCTTGCCGGTCGCAAACACGAGGCAGGTGTCCGACGTCGAGGTATCGCTGTCGACCGTCACCGCGTTGAAGCTGCGGGCAATCAGCGGCTGCAGCAGGCCCTGCAGCACCTCGGCGGCAATCGGCGCATCGGTGAACACAAAGCTCAGCATCGTCGCCATCGCGGGCGCGATCATCCCCGAGCCCTTGGCGATGCCCGAGATCGATACCGTCACGCCATCGAACTCGACCGTCGCGGTCGTTGCCTTGGCATAGGTGTCGGTGGTCATGATGGCTTTGGCCGCATCCATCCACGGCCCACCCAGGAGCCGGCCGGCCATGTCGCGCGTCACGCCCTCGAATTTCTGCGGATCGAGCGGCTCGCCGATCACGCCGGTCGAGGCGAGGAAAATCTCAGACGGCTCGACGCCCAGCGCCTTGGCGGCATAGCCGGCCGAGACGTCAACCGTGTGCTTGCCCTTCATGCCCGTGAAGGCATTGGCGTTGCCCGAATTGACCAGCAGCCCGCGCGCCACGCCGGCCTTGAGGTTGTCGCGGCACCAGTCGACCGGTGCCGACGGGCATTTGCTCGAAGTGAACACGCCCGCCACACTCGTGCCCTTGTCGAACGCTGCCAGCAGCACGTCGGTGCGGCCCTTGTATTTGATCCCTGCCTCGGCCGTCGCAAAGCGCACCCCGGCGATTTCCGGCAGCTCCGGATAGGTTTTTGGCGCGAGGGGAGAAACGGGATGGGCCATAGGGATCTCTCGAAGGAGGTTCGACCCCAATGCCCCATCCGCAGGTCGTGTGCAAGACGGCCGTCGCGAGGGAAGATGCCCGCGCGGGCGCCGACCGCCGCCACGATCCTGCAGATGGCCTTTCGCCCTGCTGGAACAAAGAAGGCCGGGATCGCTCCCGGCCTTCGCATTTCTATTGGTGCTGAACCCTACTGGTTCGGCCCGAGCTGGGCTTCCACCTGCTGCTTCAGCGTCGCGTCGGGAATGTCGATCGCAGCGGCCTTCCGCAGGCTGTCGAACAGCGCGCGGTACTTGGCGACATAGAGCGACTGACCGATTTTCTGGGTCATCGACTCCAGCGTCGGCTTGGCAGCCGGACGACGGTCGAGCACCTGGATGATGTGCCAGCCGAACTGGGTCTGCACCGGCTGGCTGATCTCGTTGACCTTAAGCGCAAATGCGGCGTCGCCGAACGGCTTCACCATCTTGTCCTGGGTAAAATAGCCGAGATCGCCACCGGAATCCTTGGCGCCCGGCTCGATCGACTTCTCCTTGGCCAGCGCGGCGAAATCGGCGCCGCCGTCGAGCTGCGCCTTGATCGCCTTGGCATCGTCCTCGCTGCTCACCAAGATGTGACGGGCGTGGATTTCCTCGGCACTGGGCAGCGCCGCGACCTGCTTGTCGTACTCGGCCTTTATCTGGTCCTGAGTGATCGCGTCGCTCACCGACTGCTTGGTGAACGCGCGGCGCAGCGCCCGGTCGGTCAGATAGCTGATCCGCTGCTTATAGAGATCGCTGTCCTCGAGCTTGGCGGCGTGGCCCGCCTGCGCCATCAGCTTGAGATCGATCATCTGGGCCAGCAGCACCGCGCGGATCTGATCCTGCGGGACTTGCTGCAGATCCTGCCCCAGATCCTCGGCCGCAAAGGCCAGATCGGCTTCGGTGATGTCCTCACCGCCAACCGTCGCGACCACGCTGTTGGCGGTCGGAGCAGCCGGCGGCTGCGACGAGGAGGCGTCCTGCGCCTGCGACGCGAACGGCAGCCCGCCGAGCGTCAGGGCGAACAGCGCCAGAACGAGGAATTTGAGGAAGCCGGGCAGTCGCGCCGGCGAAATGTAGGACGTCATGAGTAACTTCGCTCCGTAAGAGGCGCCTGGCCCTCGTCAGCGCGCGGGCGGTGGTTTGGCCGATTTCGCCTCCGTTGACAATACAAACCCCCGCTCTTACATACCCGCGACGTCTTCAAACGCCTGAAAAACGGCGGTTTTCGGTCCCTAGTTGGACCCTCGGAACCCCGCTGAAGCGTCCCAACCGGCCGCGATTAAGACAAGGAATGCCCCATGGTTCTCGCCAGCATCGCCAAGGCGATTTTCGGGTCTGCTAACGACCGTCAGGTCAAGAAATATCAGCCCAAAGTCGACGCTATCAATGCGCTCGAGCCCGCGATGGCCAAGCTTTCCGATGCCGAGCTGCGCGCCAAGACCGACGAATTCCGCGCCGAATTCGCGGCTGGCAAGAAGCTCGACGATCTGCTGGTGCCCGCTTTCGCGGTGGTTCGCGAGGCGTCGAAGCGCGCTTTGGGGATGCGGCATTTCGACGTGCAGCTCATCGGCGGCATGGTGCTCAACGACCGCTCGATCGCTGAAATGCGCACCGGCGAAGGCAAGACCCTCGTCGCCACCCTTCCGGTCTATCTGAATGCCATCACCGGCCTCGGCGTGCACGTCGTCACCGTCAACGACTACCTCGCCAAGCGCGACAGCGAGTGGATGGGCCAGGTCTACAAATTTCTCGGCCTCACCGTCGGCATCATCGTGCACGGACTGAGCGACGCCGAGCGCAAGCAGTCCTATGCCTGCGACGTCACCTACGGCACCAACAACGAATACGGCTTCGACTATCTGCGTGACAACATGAAGTATTCGCGCGACCAGATGGTACAGCGCGGCCACGCCTACGCCATCGTTGACGAAGTCGACTCGATCCTCGTCGATGAGGCCCGTACGCCGCTGATCATTTCGGGCCCGACCGACGATCGCTCCGATCTCTATCTCAAGGTCGACGAGATCATGAAGCAGATCGTCGAGGGCGACTTCGACCACGACGAGAAGCAGCGCTCGGTGACCTTCACCGAAAGCGGCACCGAAAAGCTCGAAGGGCTGTTCCGCGATGCCGATTTGCTGAAGGGCGAGAGCCTCTACGACATTGAGAACGTCAACCTCGTGCACCACGCCAACTCGGCGCTGCGCGCACACAAGATGTTCAGCCGCGACAAGGACTACATCACCCGCAACGACGAAGTGGTGATCATCGACGAGTTCACCGGCCGCATGATGCCCGGGCGCCGCTATTCGGAAGGCCTGCACCAAGCGCTGGAGGCCAAGGAGCGGGTCAAGATCCAGCCCGAAAACCAGACGCTGGCGTCGATCACCTTCCAGAACTATTTCCGCCTCTACAAGAAGCTGTCCGGCATGACCGGTACAGCGGCGACCGAAGCCGAAGAGTTCGCCAACATCTACAATCTCAACGTCGTCACCGTCCCCACCAACGTCACGGTGATCCGTCAGGACGATGACGACGCGATCTTCCGCACCGCCGACGAGAAATTCGCCGAGATCACCGATGTCATCATCGATGCGCAGAAGCGCGGCCAGCCGGTGCTGGTCGGCACCACCTCGATCGAGAAGTCGGAAATGCTGGCCGATCTGCTGCGCAGCAAGGGCATCGGTAACATGCAGGTGCTCAATGCTCGTTACCACGAGCAGGAAGCCGCGATCATCGCCGACGCCGGTGCGCCGGGCGCCGTGACCATCGCCACCAACATGGCCGGCCGCGGCACCGACATTCAGCTTGGCGGCAATCTCGACATGCGGGTCGAAAAAGAGGCCGAAGGCCTTGAGGGCGTCGAGCGCGACATCAAGATCTCGCGCATCAAGGAAGAGATCGCCAGCGGCAAGGCCAAGGCGCTCGCCGCTGGCGGCCTGATGGTGATCGGCACCGAGCGGCACGAGAGCCGCCGTATCGACAACCAGTTGCGCGGCCGTTCCGGCCGCCAGGGCGACCCGGGACACAGCAAGTTCTTCCTGTCGCTGCAGGACGACCTAATGCGGATCTTTCCAGTCGAGTCGATGGATTCAATGCTCGGCAAGCTCGGCCTCGAGCAGGGCGAGTCGATCACCCATCCGTGGGTCACCAAGGCCATTGAGCGCGCCCAGGGCCGCGTCGAAGCGCGCAACTTCGATATCCGCAAGAACATCCTCAAATACGACGACGTCATGAATGACCAGCGCAAGGTCATCTTCGAGCAGCGTCTCGAGCTGATGGACAAAGAGGATGTCGCCGAAACCATCGATGAAATGCGCCACGACGTGGTCGATCACGTCATCCAGCGCGCCATTCCCGACCGCTCCTACCCCGAGCAGTGGAAGATGGAACAGCTCAACGCCGAGCTCAAGCAGTTCCTCAACCTCGACCTCGACACCACACACTGGACCGAGGAAGAAGGCATCGACATCGAGATGGTGCGCGAGCGCCTGATCAAGGCGGCGGACGAAGCCGCGGCCGCCAAGGTCGCGAAATACTCGCCCGACATCATGCGTCAGGTTGAAAAATCGCTGCTGCTGCAGTCGATCGATCAACTCTGGCGCGATCACCTCGTGACCCTCGATCATTTGAGCAAGGTCGTCGGCTGGCGCGGTCTCGCCCAGCGCGATCCGCTCAACGAGTACAAGCAGGAAGCCTACGAGTTGTTCAACACGCTGCTGACCGACATGCGCGAGATGGTCATCACCCAACTCAGCCACGTCGAGATCCAGATGCGCCAGCCCGAGCCGCTGCCGACCCCGGATTTGTCGCAACTGAGCGAAATCCACATCGACCCAACCTCGGGCGAGAACGATGCCGCAACTGACTATAGCGGCACCATCGGGGGCGCCTTCGCGGCCGCCGGTGCACTGGCCGGGCTTGGCGGCGACGTCGCCGAAGCCGATCCGCGGCTCCGCCCGATCGACCCGAAACTCCTCGCCGGCGTCTCCCGCAACGCCCCCTGCCCCTGCGGCTCAGGCAAGAAGTTCAAGCACTGTCACGGCAGTTTCTGAAGTCCGACAACGCCCTGTAGCGGTCCCCGCGCTCCGGAGCGCGCGAGATAGCCTTTGACCGTGCGGACCGAGTGCGCCGGACACGATGGATTTCGCAGTCGAAGCCGGCCATTGAGATCGCAGCACAAGTCGCAACAACGACTGTCCTTTTCTGGCGCGCCCAAGGAACGTGTGACAACGGGCGATACTTGGGCAACACTGTAGTCGAGAGCCCGCCGCGACGCGTCCGACGGCACGCCTCGGTGAGGCAATTGCGCGACGGAAGCGGAAAGTACCGTGCTGAAAATCAATGATCTCGCTGGCTAGCGCGAAGCATCCTGGACCGAACTTCGTGATGTCGGATGAAGGTGCAACTCTACGCTATGGACGTATTCCCACATGAGGGATATTTGTGAATGATCGTGGCGTTCACTTGTTCGCGGTCGCTACGACGGGCGGGTTGGCCTGCCGATTTGACGCCGCACCGCAAGAGTGTCGATATCGGGGAACTTGGTCATGACCGACAATAAGCCAGCCGCTGACGTTGCCAAGGATTGGCAGGCAACGCAGGGCCAAAAGTCTTCCGCCACGCGCCTGCGCATTTTCGCTTGGATCGCTTGGATCGTCGCCATTGGCGGGGAAATCGCTGGCGTCGTTCTGTTCTACCAACACAAATTCGACAACGGAAACCTGCCGCTGCTGATCGGCATTCTAGTCGGGATCGCGATCTTTGCCGTCGCCGGCAATCTGATGTGGAAGGCGGCCAACCGGCACGATCCGGCCCGCGCCTCGGAGACGTTCAGGTTCTTCGTCCAGAACCAGCTCGGCGCGATCATCTCGCTGATTGCCTTCCTCCCGCTGGTTTTCCTGATCCTTACCGACAAGAACATGGATCGGCAGAGCAAGACAATTGCCGGTGGTGTCGGCGCTGTGCTGGTCGTGATTGCAGCACTGACGGGAGTGAGCTTCAAACCCCCATCGGTCGAGCAGTACACTCAGGACATGAACACGTGCGCGGCCCAGATTAAGGGAGGGCAGCCGACGACGGCCTGTTCGCCCGACGTCGCTGCCCAGGCGCAGCAGATTGCCGCTGACTCCGCCACGGTGACTGCGGCCACTGCTGGTCAGGATGTCGTGTACTGGATCGCACCGGAGAACGGAGCCGCGAAGTCCGACACGCCGCATGTCTTCCACCTCTGCGCAGGCGTGAGTCCGCTGAGTGGCAAGACCGTGAATAGCGGCTCGGTGATGGAAGCCTACGCGCAGAACGCTATCCGCATCACCGAGCAGATCGCGATGGAACAGAAACAGTGCGGGTTTTCGGCCTCGCAGGCGACATCGTCGGAGAGTTCGGCAGCGTCCAGCAATTAGTCTTGCCGAGCGGAACAGCGCAAGCGCGCGCTCTCCGCTTGCGCAAATCCATCCTGGAATTGACTCTGACAAACTTGAGGCTCGGCCACCGTTTGGATGGTTCATTGGCGCGGGCTTGACGTGCAGCGCTTGGTATAGGCTTGGCCGGAGCGCCCCGCATCAATCCATTGCCAACGATCAGACGTTGCGCTTTGATGCTGGCTTGCGGTTTAGGGAGAGTGGATGATGTTCAAAGAGTTTCGTGACTTCGCGATCAAGGGGAACATGGTCGACCTCGCCATTGGCGTGATCATCGGCGCCGCGTTTGGGGCGATCGTCTCTTCTTTGGTGGACGACGTTTTCATGCCGGTCATCGGGTTGATTTTGAACGGCATCGACTTCTCAAACCTTTTCGTCGTGCTCAGCAACCCGAAGAACCTGCCCGTGACGTCGCTTTCCGCCGCAAAGGATGCAGGTATCGCAACTCTAAACATCGGGCTGTTCATCAACGCGGTGGTGAAATTCCTGATCGTCGCCTTCGTTCTGTTCATGGTCGTGAAGGGCATCAATTCGCTGAAGAAAAAGGAAGCCGCGGCGCCCGCCGCGCCCACTCAGGAAGTCGTGCTTCTCGCAGAAATTCGTGATGCTTTGAGAACACCCAGGGCATAGTTCAAAACTAGATCGAAGGTTAGCAACAAGCGGAGGTTGTCATGGCTGAAGACTGGGCTCTTGATGTGAGAAAATATGCGCCGGACGCCGATCCAAAGGTGGTCGGTGGCATCGTCAAATATTGTGGGATCGCCTTGCAGAGCCGTGACAGCTCGCTCGTCGCGTTCAGCGACGGCAAAGAGACAGCCAGGGTGCGAGAAAACTTCCTCAAGAAAAAGCTTGGGCTGGCTGCCTCCGACGCTGACCTGGACAAGGCGATCGCCGCAATAGGCAACAAGATGAAGGCCGACCGCACCAAGAACCGTGTTACAGTTTACTACCTTCTAGCCGAACATTTTGGAAAACTGGCGACATTCGGCTGACGCCCCGACTTCTTCGCGCTCCATGCACTGGCGTGCCCAAGAACGTGTGACAGCGTCGCGGGCGATACCAGGACAACTATGGTGGAGTGGAGCGGCGCACCGCTATGCCACCTGGTCGGCAGGCTAAACCACGGGTGGCACGGACTGCTGAACGTTCTGAGTTGCCGCGTGGCCAACTGACTGCCTGAGCTCGAAAGGCGCCTGACGGCCCCTCTCCCGCGACCGCCCCACGCTACTGACAGGTCACTCGCATCTCGGCATAGCCGCTGCTGATGTCGGCTGAGAACACCGCGACGTTGCAGCCTTTGGCGAGCGCGCCAATGCCGCCGGCTGCCACATCACCCGCGCCGTTGATGGTGGCAAGGCCATCATCAACCGAAGCCACCTTCACCACGACCTTGGTTTTGCAGATCGGAAAGCTGTCGCCGGCGCTGGCCATGAAGCGCGTGCCGAGTGGGATGCAATCCTTCGTCGGCCCGTCTGCAACGACCGCCGCAGGTTTGGCGCTCGACGTCGGCCCGGCACCAATTGCCCCAACCTGTGTTGCGGGATCCGTCGATGGCATCGCCGAAATCTGTGTGCGGGCCGCTTCGAGCTGCGACGACTGATCGCGCGTTGTCTGCTCCAGCGCAGCAATCCGGTCCTGCAGCGCCAGCAGCGCGTCGGCGACACCATTGTCGGCGGCGACTTGAACCGGCGCCGACACGGGTGTCGCCGCGGGCTGCGACTGCCCGTTCAACGCGATCGTCGCCTTCAGCTGGGCGATCTGGGTCGCCATCTCGCGCCGCTGCGTGTCGGCGTTGGTGTGCACCAGCAACGCGCCGCCAAGGGCAATCAGGCCGACCAGTGCGGCCAACAGGGAAATGACGCGATCCATCAGGCCTGCCCGGGCTCAGGCAAGCAGTCGGGCGCGTCGCCGTCATGCTCGATCCACAGCTCGACCGGCCGCCCATTGCGCACGAGGTGCAACCGGACATCGCCCGGCACGAAGCGGACGCGGACAAAGGGGGAATTCGTCTTCAAAATCTCAGTGCCTCCGGCAGTCTGCTGCGGCGAAAGATAGCCCTTTGCGAGCGGTGACACGAGGCCGCCCAGCGCCAGCCCGCCGACGAGGCAGAGCCCGAAGGCAAATCCGAAAATGGCGCGATTCATCGCGGCGTGGTCCATGGGCGTGACACTGGCCGATGATCTTGGCGGAAATACCGTGCGGATCGGGCTTTGCCGCGGCTCAGGTGCGGTGTGGCGCGGGCATCGGGCTGGGAGCGACGACCGTCGAACCACCCTTGGGCGCCTGCTGCGACGTCTGCGCATTGCCGCCGCCGAACAGACCCGACACGAAGCCGCCGATCGCCTGGCCGCGCGAGCGTGCCGCGGCGTCCGCATCCGCCTCGGCCTGCTTCTCCGCCGCCGTCTTGGCGTTACGGTCGCCGATCTGCTGCACCAACGTCTTGTATTGCGCCGCGTCCGCCGCCTCCTTGGCGGTCAGCGACGCCAGCAGCACATCCGACCCGCGCGCCGGGCATTTTGCCGTCGCATCGAACGGCGTGCCGTCCGACGCCCTCAAATCGAAGACGTATTTCTTCTCGCAGACGTCCCAGACCGGCGGCGTCTTCGACAGCTCGAAGCGATCGTAGCCTTCTTTGATATCCATCCAGAACGGCATGTTCGCATTGTCGGCCACCAGCGACAGATTCTGCGGCGTCATGCGGAACGGGAAGATCTGCATCTGGATCACCGGATTGCCGCCGTTGAAACTCTCGCGCGCCAGCGCGTAGATCTCGGCAACCGATTCATCGGTCATCGAATAGCAGCCGGCCGACGAGCAATCGCCATGCACCATGAGGTTGGCGCCGGTCCGCCCCCACGCCCGGTCGAACTTGTTCGGAAAGCCGGTGTTGAAGCTCAAATAATAGTTCGAGTTCGGATTCAGCTGCGCCGGGGTAATGTTGTAGAACCCCTCCGGCGCCTGACGGTCGCCTTCGACCACCTTGGGCCCGAGCGTGCCGGACCAGGCGCAGATCGCATAGGTCTTGTAGAGCTTGAAGCCGCCCGCATTGGTGCGCTTCCACACCTCGAACTCGCTCGACTGCTTGAACACCCGGATCATCATCGCCTGTGACGGCGACGAGCCGATCTCGGCCAGCCGGTTGACGGTGCTCTGCTTCAGCGATTGCGACGCGCGCAACGAGCTGGTCTTGGGCAGAATGCCGCCGCACCCCGCCAGAGCAAGGGTCGCAAAGAGGATCGCAACGATCCCGAAAATTCTCGAAAGCGGCAAGCGCATCAAACCGAATCTGCCCGAAATCACGCCCAAAGTCCTACACGGACCAAAGTTACCGCGCCGTCACCACGCCGCAACACAACGACTTTGTGATGGCGGTCAATTCAAGGCGGACCCGATCGCCATGAACTTCTCGCGGCGCTGCTCGCGCACTTCGAGCGGCCGACGTGTCCCCGGAAAATCGCTGAGGAATTTGCGGATCGCCTCACCCGTCGAGGCCATTACGGCCTCTGGATGCCGATGCGCCCCACCTGCTGGTTCGGAAACAATCCCGTCGATAACGCCGAAACCGAGCAGATCCTGCGCGGTGATCTTCATGTTGTTGGCCGCATCCATGGCCCGCGCCGCGTCTTTCCACAGGATCGACGCCGACGCTTCCGGCGACGCCACCGCATAGATAGCGTTTTCGAGCATCAGCACGCGGTTGGCCGTGGCGATCGCAATCGCCCCGCCTGAACCGCCCTCACCGATGATGATCGCAAGGTTGGGGACGCCCAGTTCCAGGCATTTTTCGGTGCAGCGGGCGATCGCCTCGGCCTGCCCACGCTCCTCGGCGCCAATCCCCGGATAGGCGCCGGCGGTATCGACGAAGCACACCACCGGGATGCCGAAACGGTCGGCCATATCCATGATGCGCACCGCTTTGCGATAGCCCTCGGGCCGCGCCATGCCGAAATTATGCTTGAGCCGGGTCTCGGTGCTGGAGCCCTTCTCCTGCCCGATGACCGCGATGGCCTCGCCGTTGAAGCGGCCAAAGCCGGCCTGCACTGCCGGATCCTCGGCATATTTGCGGTCGCCGGCCAGCGGCGTCCATTCGGTGATCAGGCCCTTAATGTAGTCGGAGAAATGCGGCCGCTGCGGATGCCGCGCCACCTGCGTCTTCTGCCAGGGGGTGAGCTTCTTGTATATATCGGCGAGCGCCTGATCGGCCCGGGCCGTCAGCGCCCCGACTTCGTCGTCGATCGACACGGCCTTGTCGGCCCCGCTGAGCGATTTCAGCTCGGCGATCTTGCCTTCGAGATCGCGGACCGGCTTTTCAAAATCGAGATAAGACTGCATTCCCGCCCGCCTCGGCCTGTGAAAGAGCAGCGGATGTCGCTGCCCATCATGGCCGGAAAGTGGCGAGCGGAACGGGTGGTGTCAAGGATAGCGGTGCTGGAGGTATGCCCGGACTTCCCTCCCCCGCGTGGGGAGGGCGGCGCGCTTGTGAGCGCAGCGAGCTAGCAAGCCGGGGGTGGGGGGACTCTCGGCCAACTTCGACTCCCCCCACCCAGCTTCGCTAGGCCGTTCGGCCAAGCTTCGCTTCCCTCCCCACGCGGGGGAGGGAAACTGACTGCGACCTCCTAGGTGTCCCTACTGGGCCGACCCCGTGATATCGACGGCCTGGGTCAGCGTCGTCGGATCATTGCTGGCCTGCATGAGTACCGGCACCGGAATACCGGATGGGTCCTTGGCCACCACATTGATGGTCAGGGCCTTCGCCTTGCCGCCGATAAAGTCGCCGACCGCCACGCCAAGCTGACGCGCCGCGTCGGTGCTGCCCAGCATCTGCAGGGCCGCACCCTCGGCGACACCCGCCATCTGGCTGCGGAAGTTTGCCGGGTCGGCATTCTGCTGCGCCGCCAGCATCGGCACCAGCTTGTCGCCAATCCCTGCATCGGCCGCGTTGATCGTGATGCTTTTGATCGTCACGCCCATTGCTGCGGCGAGCGCAACGTTGTTGTCGGGGTCGAACAATTGCTCGGCGGCATTGCCGATAACCGTCGCCACTGCAAAGCCACCGAGGTCCTCGCCGGACACCGACACCTTGGTGAGGTTGATGGTCTGGCTGGCCTTGTCCCAGTTCGCCGCGATCTCGTAGCCCAAATTGACCTTAGTGATGCCGAGCGCCAGCAGCATCTTGACGTTGTCGTCTTCCGAACTGGCCGGCAGCGGCACTTCGACGCCCGACGCGCTGGTGGCGATCTTGGTCGGGATGCCGTTGAGATAATCGCTGAGCGACACGTCGAACTTGGCGATATTGGCGTTGATCCGCTCACCCGGCTTATCCGGATCGGGAATATCGATGGCCAGCCCCGACAGCGAGAAGCCGCCGAACGCCGGGATCAGCTTGCGATAGTTCTTTTCGACCCAAGCGGGATCGAGATTGCTGCCCTGCTCCTCGACCACCTTGATCGGCGCACTGAGGTCGATCGATTTGATCGAGGCCTCGGCCAGCGTGATGCTGTCGGCACCGCCATCGCTGATCTTGAGATCATTGAGGGTGATCGCCGGGTAAATGCCCGGTGAGTACCCGTCCATCGTCACGCCGCCAATCTTAAGCTCGAACGGTTTATCGTTGTCGCCGGTGCCCGAGCAGCTCAGACCGTCCATGTGCAGCGGCTCGGATTTGAACGCCTGGAACATGTCGGCCATAAATCCGACAAACGTCGCGACCGCTTCGGGCGGCGGATTGTCCTTGGACGCGCTCATCTTCTGCGAGGCTTCCATCAGCGCCGCGAACGACACCTTGAGCGGCCTTGCATCGAACTCGGCGGCGATGACCTTGCCGAACGTGCAATTGGCTTTCGGTCCGCCGAAACTGCCGCCCTCGAAGGCGAAGTCCTTATAGAGAACCTTCATCGGCTGGTCGGCGCCACCGTTCGGCACGAGGCTGTAGAGCCCGAGGATGCCGCCGAAATCGAGCGTCGATGTCGACATTTTGCCGAATTTAAAGCTGCCCTCGGCGGTACTGGTTTCGGCCGATCCGACGCTGGCGCTCGCCGCGACGCCGTCCTTGACGTCGGTCAGGACGATGTCCTTGTAAGTCATCGTGCTGGTCACCGGCGCATCGCCTGTCGTGACACTCATGGTGAGCGAAATCTCGGGAATGGTGATCGAGGTCGCCGACAGCTTGGCGATCTCGTCGACATGCTTCATGAACCCGCCGGTCAGTGCGTCGCGCAGCGCCGAGTCATCCATGGTCGAGGCGACCGCCGTAATGGTCGGGATCGACAGCTTGGTGGTGAAACCGGTGGTTGTGGTTGTCGTGGTGTCCTGCGCGAGGGCGCTCACCACACCGATCGTCGGGATCGTGGACAGGCTGAGCACCGCGGCGACGAGCGCCGCCTTCGAAATTTTGAGCACGATTGCATTCCCTCTGATCGTGTTGTTAGGCGTCTGGGCGGAGTTGGCGAGTAATGGCGCGAAGTAACAAAGCCTTTGTGGCAATTCGCAGAACAATTGAACGCAATTCGCGCCGCGGCAGCGGTTTTAAGAGCTAGCACTGAATACGCGGTGAACGGAGGCCTATTTGAGCATCGAAATCGTCGGACATGCCATCGTCTCGGCCGACGGCAGGATCGCCGACCGGCACCACCGCACCCCGCCTGAGCTGCGAAATGACGCAGACTGGCAGCGCTTCCAAGCCGCCCTCGACGCTGCCGCACTGGTCGTGCTGGGCCGGATCGGCCACGAAGCGCACCCCAATCCCGGCCGCAAACGCGTCGTCGTCACCAGCCAGGTCGCCTGGATCGAGCGCGATCCGGGCGATGACAACGCCATGCTGTGGAACCCCGGCGGCATCGGTTTTCGCCGCGTCCTCGCCGGCCTCGGTATCGAGGACGGCACAGTGGCGGTGACCGGCGGCACCCGAGTCTTCGACCTGTTCCTGCCGGTCTTCACCCGTTTCGATCTGGTCGAAGTCGAGGCCGTGACGATCCCGGACGGCGTGCCCTGTTTCAGCGGAGGCTTGCCGCAGAAGATGCTCGCCGACGCAGGTCTGACCCCGTCAACGCCTGAGACGATCGCCCCGGACGTCAAGCTGACGGTGTGGCAACGATAGCACCGCACCCACTTTCCCTCCCCCATGTGGGGAGGGAAGCGCAGCTTGGCCGCATGGCCTAGCGTAGCTGGGTGGGGGGAGTCGGAGCATGACAGTGAGTCCCCCACCCCGACTTGCTAGCTCGCTTCGCTCACAGCGCGTCGCCCTCCCCACGCACGGGGGAGGGAAACAAAGAGCTTAGCTCTTCTCCGCCATCGGATGGTGCGTCTCGACCAGATTTCTCAGCTTCTCGTCGAGCACATGAGTATAGATCTGCGTCGTCGAAATATCAGCGTGCCCAAGCAGCGTCTGCACCACGCGCAAATCGGCCCCGCCTTGCAGCAGATGGCTGGCAAAGGCATGGCGCAGCACATGCGGCGCAACGCGCGCGCTGGCAATTCCAGCGCGTCCGGCAAGTCCCTTGAGATCGCGGGCGAACACCTGCCGGCTGAGATGGCCGTCCTCGCCGCTCGCCGGGAACAGCCAAGGGCCGGTCGGGACCGTGGCAAGCCACACCTTCACCGCATCGCGGGCCCGGTCGTTGACCGGCACGATGCGCTCCTTGTTGCCCTTGCCGGTGATGGTCAGAAAGCTCGCATCGCGCATCACCGCGGCGCGGCGCAGGCTGACCAGTTCCGACACGCGCATCCCGGTGGCGTAGAGCAGTTCCAGCAGCACATAGAGCCGCAGTGCCGCCTCCTGCTTTTGCGGTGACACATCCGCGACGGCTTCCGTCTCGGCAGTCGTCAGCAGGCGGTCGACTTCCGCCACACTCAGCACATTGGGCAGCGGTCGCCGCGCCCGCGGGCTGGCGACAATCCGCGTTGGATCGTCCGGCCGGATCTGGTCGGCACAGAGGAATTTGTGGAACTGCCGCAGCGCTGAAAGGTGCCGTGCTGCAGAGGATGCCGCCAGCCCCTGTGCATCGAGCGAGGCGAGATAGGCGACCACCTGTTCGCGCTCGGCGGTTTCTGACGATTTGTCCTGACCGGCGAGGAACCCAACATAGTCGCTCAAATCGCGCCGGTAGGCTTCAATGGTGTTTCTCGCAGCGCCGCGCTCGGCGCTCATCATCTCGAGGAAGGCCTCGATGAAATATCCGCTGCTCATTCCGTGCCGGCGTCGTCGACGGTCTTGATCCCCGACTCGCTCGATTCCGGATCGGACGTGTCGATGGCGGAGGGCTCGGACGACGCCTCGCTCGATTCCTTGGGCGCAATGTTGACCGGCGCCGGCAGATTGTTGACGTCGAGCGGTGCCGACGGCGCCACCAGCTCACGCGCCGGGATCTTGATGGTGACGTCCTTTTCACCCGGATCGACCATCACGGTCAGCGCGATCATCCCGGCAAAGCCGAGACCGCCGAGAACGATAAGGACGATGAACAGTCGGATCAGGGTCGGCATGGCACTCCCGGCGAGTCGACAATCATTTGTCTCGTCATTCTATGGCACGATCAAGGGCGGAGCACTGCCAGATGGTAGCGGGATTGACTTTACCCTCCCCTAACGCTTCAAACCGACCCAATTTGGGGTTCCCATGACCGCCGCACCGCAATCGCGCGACGCGCACAAGGACGAGCTGAACGCGCTGCTGGCCGGCCGTCCGATGGTGCTCGTCGGCATGATGGGCGCCGGCAAGACCACTGTCGGCCGCCGCCTCGCCAGCCGCCTCGGCCGCCATTTCATCGACAGCGACGAAGAAGTCGAAAAAGCTGCCGGTATGACCATCGAGGATATCTTCGCCGCGCATGGCGAGGCCGATTTCCGTGCCGGCGAGGTGCGGGTGATCGCCCGGCTGCTGAAGGAGCCCGACCTCGTGCTCGGCACCGGCGGCGGCGCCTTCATCAACACCGAGACCCGGGCGCTGGTGAAAGCGTCCGCAATTTCGGTCTGGATCAAGGCTGATTTCGACCTGCTGTTCCAGCGGGTACAACGTCGTTCCAACCGGCCGCTGTTGAAGACTACAAACCCGCGCCAGACGCTGCAGGATTTGATCGACAAGCGTTACCCTGTCTATGCGGAAGCCGACGTCACAATCGTTAGCAAGGACGTGCCGCAGGATCAGGTGGCGACCGAGATCATCGAGGCGGTTCTCGCTTATCTCGGAGCCCGTCATGACTGAGCCAACCAAAGTTCACGTCCCGCTGGGCGAGCGCGCTTACGACATCCTGATCGGCCCCGATCTGCTGGAGACCGCCGGCGAACGCCTCAAGGCGATGTTCCCCGGCCGCCGCTTTGGCATCGTCACCGACACCGAAGTCGCCAAAGCGCAGATGCCGCGCCTCACCCGCTCACTTGATGCGGCAGGCCTGAAGCATTCGGCGGTCGTCGTGCCCAACGGCGAATCCAGTAAATCGATCGTGCGCCTCAATGAGGTCGTCGAGGGCTTGCTCGAGGCCAAGCTTGAACGCGGCGACATCGTCCTGGCGCTCGGCGGCGGCGTTATCGGCGATCTCGCGGGCTTTGCTGGCGCAGTCACCCGGCGCGGCATGGACTTCGTCCAGATCCCCACCAGCCTGCTGGCACAGGTCGACAGCTCTGTCGGCGGCA
>JBDTLB010000054.1:0-38555 GCA_039934955.1 Devosia sp. | reverse complement strand
CGACAGGATGATCTCGACATTGGTTTCACTGGCGAGTTGCACGTTCGCGCCGCCGAGCCCGAGCCGCTGCGCCCGCAGCCGAATCTGCGCCACCGCCTCTTCGCCCGAGACGTAGACGACGCGCTTGCCGGAATCGGCGAGAGCCGCCGCGGCCTGCAGCAGCAAAGTGGATTTGCCGATCCCCGGATCGCCGCCGACGAGGACGGCAGAGCCCATGACGAAGCCGCCGCCAGTGACCCGGTCGAGTTCGGCGAGCCCGGTGGTGATGCGCGCCGCCGATTCGGTTTCACCCGAAAGTGGCACCAGCTCGGCGGGGCGACCGCCGGCCGTCGCCATCTTGGGGCCGGCGCCGACACCCGAATCGACCAGTTCCTCGACGATCGAGTTCCACTCGCCGCAGCCCTCGCAGCGGCCCTGCCAGCGCACATGCGCGGTACCGCAGGACTGGCAGACGAAGGCGGATTTGGCTTTTGGCATCATGCGCTCGGGTTCGAAATCCTTCTACGTGAGCATAGGTGGTGAGTAAAGAACGAAGAGTGAACAAATTGTTTGACGCAACGTAAGACGAGCCAAATCGCCCGGTGGGCCGGGTGGCGGGTTGGTCGGTTCGCCGCGATGGTCAGCGGCGGGCGAGGCTCCATTCCCCGGAGCCGGGTAGTCCGGCGTGTTAGGTGAGGATCAGAGCCTCGCCACGCGATCGGGAGTTTATGCCCTCCATCGCCGATGCCCGGTCGACTTGACCACGAGCGCGGCGCCGTTGCCTTCGCCTCTGCTGCTGCCAGCTTCAGCGTCGGTTCCAAAGGAGCGGCAACGCTCCCCGACGGGCCGGGCCCCGGACCCAGGTTGACTGGTCCGCGGGGACAGGCAATGGCGGACCGGATGAGGTCGACACCCCACCCACCCGACCTCTCCACACCAACCACTCGTCATGATCTCGCTGTGGTGTGGAGATGGGAAGATCATACACCCAGCCGCGAGGGGGGAAGATTGGCGAACCGCAGATCGGCGGTAAGGGACTGGCGGGCTTGAGGATGTGGCGGGGATAGATGTGCCGCTTGCTCGGTTTCCCTCCCCCGCGTGGGGAGGGCGGCGCGCTGTGAGCGCAGCGAACTAGCAAGCCGGGGTGGGGGGAACTGCTGGATAACTTCGACTCCCCCCCACCCAGCTTCGCTAGGCCTACCGGCCAAGCTGCGCTGCCCTCCCCACGCGGGGGAGGGAAAACGGTGGTTGGGGCAAGGATCGAACAGTCGGGTCCTTCCCTGCGGAGCGGGGGAAGGTGTCGCGGAGCGACGGAAGGGGGCGGCCACAGACACCGAGTCCAGTCCCGACCATTCGAGCGTAGCTCTCATGGCCTTCTCGCTTCAAATCGATCCACCGGATCGATTTGCCCTACGGGACAGCTCGAAGCCCCTCCGTCACGCTGCGCGTACCACCCCCCCGTGCTGCCCACAGGGGAGGACCGCCGACTGTGCGCTTGGTGCTTGCCCTAAACTCGCCCTTCCATCGCGCGGTCGAAGATCTCCAGCGCGCGGACTTTGGTGAGTTCGATCGGGTTGCCGCCGGCGGTCGGGTCAACGATCGCCATGTCGCCGATCAGATCACGCTTCAAATCATCGAGCTTGAAGTCGCGCAGCGTGTGCGGAACCTTGAGGCTCTGCCGCAGGGCGGTGACGGCGTCGAGGAACGCATCAAAGCTCGGCGACATGCCGCAATAGGCGGCGAGGCGCGCGATCTTGGCTTCGATGGCGTCGCGATTGACCACCAGCACATAGGGCATGAACACCGCATTGGTCATGCCGTGATGCGTGTCGTAAAGCGCGCCAACCGGATGGCTCAGAGCATGGATGGCGCCGAGGCCCTTCTGGAACGCCGTTGCACCCATGGCGGCGGCACTCATCATGTGGCCGCGCGCTTCGATGTCGTTCGGATTGGCGACGACCTTCGGCAGATTTTCGAGCACCAACCGGACGCCCTCGACCGCGATGCCGTCGGCCATTGGGTGGTAGCCCGGCGCGCAATACGCCTCGAGGCAATGTGCGAGGGCGTCGAATCCCGTGCCCACGGTAATAAAAGGGGGCATGCCGACCGTCAGCTCCGGATCGACGATAACGATCTTGGGCTGCATCAGCGGGTGGAAGATCACCTTCTTGGTGTGGGTGGTCTCGTCGGTGATGACGCTGGCGCGACCGACTTCGGACCCGGTACCGGCCGTAGTTGGCACCGCGATGATCGGGAAGATGCCCTTCGGGTCGGCGCGCGTCCACCAGTCGCCGATGTCTTCAAAATCCCACATCGGGCGAGTCTGGCCGGCCATGAAAGCGATGGCCTTGCCGACATCGAGGCCCGAACCGCCACCGAACGCGATGACGCCGTCATAGCCGCCCTTGCGCAGCACCTCGACGCCGGCATTGACGTTGGCCGAGATCGGATTGGGCTTCACATCGGCGAACACCCCGACATCGAACCCGGCATCCTTGAGCAGCTTGATGGTGTTCTGCGTCACCGGCAGATTGACCAGACCGGCATCGGTGACCAGCAGCGGCTTCTTGATGCCGGCCGCCTTCAATGCATCGGGCAGCTCGGCAACTCGGCCGGCGCCGAAACGGATGGTAGTGGGGTAGTTCCAGTTGGATTTGATGGCCATTGGGGTCACACGATCTTGAGGTGGAAGCTTTTGGGCTGGGTGAGGTTGTCGTAGCCGATCTCGCTCAGCCCGCCGCCTTTGCCGGTGTCTTTGACGCCGGTCCAGACCAGCGCCGGATCGAGGTAGTCGCAGCGATTGGCGTAGACGGTGCCGGTCTCGACCCGGGCGCCCAGCTTCGCGACCTCATCGAGGTCCTGACTCCAGATCGAGGCGGTGAGACCATAGGGG
Source organism: Devosia sp. (assembly GCA_039934955.1). Classification (GTDB taxonomy): domain Bacteria; phylum Pseudomonadota; class Alphaproteobacteria; order Rhizobiales; family Devosiaceae; genus Devosia_A. The sequence continues at coordinate 35,683 of JBDTLB010000054.1, read as the reverse complement.
CTATCGTTCATCAGGGTGATCGCCTCGTCATCGTCGCTGACCTTCATGATGCCAACCACCGGGCCGAACGATTCCTCGCGCATCACCGCCATCTGGTGGTTGACGTTGGTCAGAACTTCCGGCGCCAGATAGGGCGAGGATTCCTCGTCAAGATCGTGCTTGGTGTTGAGATGCGCCTTGGCACCCTTACGCAGCGCTTCGAGCGTCTGCTCACGCACCAAATCGGCAAATTTCGACGCGGCCATCGGGCCGACCACAGTATCGGGATCGAGCGGATTGCCCAACGTCCAGCCTTTGGCGTTGGCGACGAAGCCGTCGACGAATTTGTCGTAGACGTCCTTGTGCACATAGATGCGCTCGACGCCGCAGCATGATTGGCCAGAGTTGAAGAACGAGCCGTCGACGAGGTTCTCTACCGCATGGTCGAGCTTGGCGTCAGCCCGCACATAGGCCGGGTCCTTGCCACCGAGCTCGAGCCCGAGCGTGGCGAAGGTGCCTGCGGCGGCACGCTCGATACGGCGGCCACCTTCGACCGATCCGGTAAAATTGATATGGTCGATCTGGCCCGAGCCGATCAGCTTTTCGGTGTCGGCGTGGTTGAGAACGATGTTTTGGAAAAGCTCGTCCGGCAGGCCAGCCGTCTTGAACGCCTCGGCGAAGCGTTCGCCCACGAGCAGCGTCTGGCTGGCATGTTTGAGGATGACCGCGTTGCCGGCCATCAGGCCGGGCACGATGGAATTGACGGCGGTGAGGAACGGATAGTTCCACGGCGCGATCACCATCACGGTGCCGAGCGGCTCGCGGGCGATCCAGCGCCTGAAACCTTCCTTGCCGGGTTTTTCGGCCGGCGCCAGCGCACTCTCGGCCAGATCGATCATGTAGCGCGACCGTTCCTCGACGCCCTTGCGCTCGCCGCCATAGCGGATCGGCCGGCCCATCTGCCAGGCCAGTTCAGGCACGATCTCGTCGTTCTTGGCGAGCAGCGCATCGACGAAATGATTGAGAAACTTCGCCCGCTCGCGGATTGTGACTTCGCCCCACGCCTTGCGGGCGGCCTTGGCCCTGCTGACCGCCATCTCGATTTCAGCGGCCGACGCCACCGGCCGCTCGGCATATACCCGCCCGTCGACGGGCGACACAATCTTGACCGTTTCGGCCATAACTCACCTGTTGCTAAAGTTTGGCGGTGTTTACGACCGTTCGAACCCGCGCTTCAACTCCCAATCGGTGACGCGGCGATCATATTCGAACTGTTCCCACCCGGCGGTGTGGACGTAATGGTCGACAACCCCCTGTCCGAGTGCGTTGATGAGCATCTTGGATTTCTTGAGCGCAGCGGTCGCGTCGCGCAGGGTTTTGTGCACTTCGCGCAGCTTCTTGCCGACATAGGCGTCGCCGGTGAACGCCGGCTCGAGTTCGATCTTGTCCTCGATCCCCTGCAGGCCAGCGGCGATCAATGCCGCATAGGCGAGATAGGGGTTGAGGTCGGCGCCGCCGATGCGGCACTCAACCCGCACGCCCTTGGTGTTTTCGCCGCAAAGGCGGAAGCCGGCAGTGCGGTTGTCTGACGACCAGATTGCCTTGGTGGGCGCAAAGGTGCCGGCCTGGAAGCGCTTGTACGAATTGATGTAGGGCGCGAGGAAATAGGTGATGTCGCCCGCATAGGTGAGAAGCCCCGCCATGTAGTGCTTCATCATCTGCGACATGCCGAGCGGGTCCTTGGCGTCGATGAAGACATTCTTGCCCGCCTTGGCCAGCGACATGTGGATGTGGCTCGACGAGCCGGCGAGGCCGAAATCCCACTTCGCCATGAAGGTGACGGCCTGACCCTGGAAATGCGCGATCTCCTTGGTGGCGTTCTTCAGCACCGTGTGGCGGTCGGCCATCAGCAGCGCTTCGGAATATTTGACGTTGATTTCTTCCTGGCCCGGGCCCCACTCGCCCTTCGAGTTCTCGACGGGAATGCCCGAGGCGGTGAGGTGCTTGCGCAATTGCCGCATCACACCCTCTTCCTTGGTGGTCTGGAAGATGTGGTAATCCTCGATGTAGTAGCCGGACGTCGTCATGTTCCGGTAGCCCTTCTCGTAGGCTGAGCGGAAGGTCTCGTCGAACAGATAGAATTCGAGTTCGCTGGCGAAATTGGCGGTCAGCCCCATCTTTTCGAGTCGGGCCAGCTGCGCCTTCAGCATGGCGCGCGGGCTGTGCGGGATCGGCTCGTGGTGATGGTGATCAACGAGGTCGGCGAGGATCAGCGCGGTGCCCTCGAGCCAGGTGCATTTCATTAGCGTCGACTGGTCCGGCTTCATGACGAAATCGCCATAACCCTTGGCCCAGTTGGCGGCGTCGTAGCCGGGGACCGGCTCCATATCGATGTCGTTGGCGAGCAGATAGTCGCAGCCATGCGTCTCGTCGATCGCGCCCTCAAGGAAGAATTCGGCCTGGAAGCGCTTGCCGATCAGTCGCCCCTGCATGTCCGGAAAGGCGACGAGCACTGTGTCGATGGCGCCGCTTGCGACATCGGCTTTGAGTTGGGCGAGCGTGTAGGCCATGACGAAAACTCCCTGGGATTTTCTTATTGTGTGACGGCGATACTGGAATGGAAAGGGCCGCGGTCACCCGCGGCCCTGAAGACGCGAAGCGAGTGTCTAGGCCTCGCCGTACTTGGCTTCGATCGCGGCGATCTCGGCTTGCTTCTTCTTGATGATGTCGCCGACCGGCGGCCCCTTGAAGCGGCGGTTCTCGAAGGCGAACCAGATGACCGCTGTGATGACCACGAAACCGACGGTGATGTAGAGCGCCCACTCGTTCGGCGGCTGGATGCCGATGATGAAGATCAGGATCATCGACAGGATCGCCAGGACGGCAATGACCATGTAGGGCCCCCGGCCGATATTCCATGGCCCCATCAGCGGCCATTTCGCGGTTCCCCACGCGAACATCCCCAGCGTAATCGGGATGATGAACGAGAAGAACAGGAAGATCACCGTGCACGACACGACGATGGTGTAGGCGGACGTGCCTGCCACGGAGACGACCGAGGCGAGCCAGACGAAGAGCACGGCGAGAACCGACGCTGTCCAGATCGCCGCGACCGGCGTGCGGTATTTCACGGAGACGGTCGAAAGCGCCTTGGAGGCCGGCAGGCCGCCATCGCGAGAGAATGCGAAGATCATACGCGACGCCGAAGTGACGGTCGCAAGACCGCACAACAGCTGGCAGATGAAGATCGCAACGTAGAGGATCTGCTTGATGAACGGATTGACGTTGGCATCCATCGCCCAGAAGAACACGTTCCAGCCCTGCTTGGCCGCCTCACCCATATCGGGGATCATCAGCACGAAGGAGCAGAGCATGATCCAGCCGAACAGCCCTGACCAGATCACCGACTTCACCATGCCGTTCGGCACGGTCCTGGCGGCACCCTTGGTCTCTTCGGCCGTATGCGCCGAGGCGTCGTAACCGGTGATCGTATAGATCGGCAACAGCAGCCCAAGCAGGAACACCCACGTGCCGTCAACCTGCGGCCACACACCGCCGCCGACGTCGCCCGAATAGTTGGCGAAGGTCCAAAGCCTGCTGAATTCCCACGTCTTGGTGGCGATCAGACAGACGACCGTCAGTACCACCGCTGTCACCAGGATCAGATATCCCGAAAAATCAGTCAGCAATGCAGTCAGCCTGATGCCCAGATGGTTGATCAGTGCCATGGCGCCGGTGATGACCACGAGAAAGATGATCTCGGTGACCAGATTGTTCTGGAACCCGATCGCGTTGAGCTCGGGTGCGAAGGCTGAGATGAAGAAGGTGTAGGTGCCGACGTTGATGGCGCCCAGAACCGTCACCAGGCCCAGCAGGTTGAACCAGGCGGTCACCCACCCGGTGAACCGGTTCCCAAGGATTGAGCCCCAGTGATAGAGCCCTCCGGCGGTCGGATAGGCGGACGAGATCTGCGCCATGCAGATCGCAAACACGCCCGACATCAGAACGCCGAGTGGCCAGCCAATGCCGACACCCGCGCCGCCAGCACCCGATGTTGCCTGCGCCAGCGAGTTGATGCCGCCGCTGAGGATGCAGATGATCGAAAACGAAATGGCGAAATTGGAGAACAGCCCCATGCGCCGTGATAGCTCCTGGGCGTACCCCATGGAGTGGAGGATTTTCTTATCCTCGTGTTGTTCCGTCGACATTGTTAGTCCCTTCCTTCCAACCGTATTGCCCCGATGTTCGGTGGGGAGAGATGTACCGGTGTGCCGCGCATTGCCCCTCGCGCTGCGTCAAGACACCGGGCCAGTCGGGACGCCCAGAGAGCCAACCCGTTTGGTTCGAGAATTTCGTCGTGGCGGATTTCGATCATGGTGGCCACGAGCCCGCGTCCGTCGCCGTGCCGCTCAAGCGTTTGCGTGACGCCCCTCAGCGCCGAGTAGGGTTCGTTCCAGCCAATGTCGAGGTCCGGCGCCTCGGCGGCGAGCGCATCGCGCAAGGCAGCCGTGTAGGCCTCTGTGTAGGGCGGGATCAGTCCGATCGGCCAGCGCCGCGCGGCGCCTTTGAAGACCGGAGTGAACGAATGCATGCAGACGAGGATCGTTTCCATCCCGGCCGCTTGTCTGCGATCCAGCAGCGCCTCGATCGCCGCGTGGAACGGCTCATAAGCACCGGCGATGCGGGACGCCCGATCGTCCGGCGTTACGGCGGCGTTGCCGGGGATCACGGTATATTCCGAGACTTTGGGGATCAGGTCGTCGACGTGCAGTTCGCGGTTGCAGTCGATGACCAGGCGCGACACCGTCGAATGCACGACGGGTGCATCCAGTAACTCGCTAAGCCTGAGCGAGACGCCGAGCGCTCCGGGGTCCCAGGCGATATGGCGAACGCGCTCAGCCGGTGACAGTCCCAGATCGCCATATTGCGGGGGAATGCGATTTGAGGCGTGATCAACGACGAATGCGAAAGGGCCTTTGCCTTCCGCATTCACGGTTCGCACCGGCGCAACAAGATCCGCGGCAAACCGCGGCATCTCTGCGTAGCCCATGTCGCCCCCGATCGCGGGCCAGGACGCATTTTCGCCCGCACCGGCAGCACGCAGGACGCCCCAACCGCCGGTCAATCACAGCAATTGATTCGCTTTTTCTGGCACTGTCAAACGACTGACACATTGTTCCAGAGCAGACGTGTGGAAAAGGCGTTCGGCTGGGTAAGGCAGCGAATCCCCCCACCCAGCGCCGCTCCGAACTACCCGGTCCGAGTTTTGCTCCCCTCTCCACGCGGGGGATGGAAACCGACTGAGGATCCGGCGAGTGACACTGGACGCGACGCTTAGTTCTGCTTGTGCTGCTCCACAAAGCGCTTGGGGTCGATGATGATTTTATCGTCGACCGTGCCGACGGCATCGTCGTCCTTGCCCTCGTAATCGAGCGTCTTGAGCACGCAGCGCATCAACTCGAGACGGCCGCGCCGCTTGTCATTGGCCAGCACCACACGCCATGGCGCGTGCTCACTGCTGGTTTCACTGAGCATTCGGTGGGCGGCATCGGTGTAGCTGTCCCATTTGCCCAGCGCCGCGATATCGATGTCGGAGATCTTCCACTGCTTCAGGAGATCGTGCCGGCGCGAATGGAAGCGCTTCATCTGCATCTCGCGGCCGATCGCCAGCCAGAACTTGAACAGATGGATGCCGTCGCGCGTCAGCATTTCCTCAAAGCGCGGTGCCTCCTCGAGGAAGGCCGCGGTCTGCTCAGGCGTGCAGAATCCCATCACCGGCTCGACCCCGGCGCGGTTGTACCAGGAGCGGTCGAACAACGCCGTCTCGCCTGCTGCGGGCAGCCAGTCGACATAGCGCTGGAAATACCATTGCGTGCGTTCGCGATCGGAGGGCTTTGGGAGCGCCACATCGAGCCAATAACGTCCGTTCAGGTGCTCTCGGAAGGTGTCGATGGCGCCGCCCTTGCCGGCGGCGTCGCGCCCCTCGAACAGGATGATCGTACGACCGCCGGTCTTGAGCTGGTGCGACTGCAGTTTCACCAGTTCAAGCTGCAGATGACGGAGTTCTTTGAGATAATCGTCCTCGTCCATGCGCTTGTCATACGGATAGCCGCCGGACCCGAGCGCCCCTTTGTCGACCCATTTGGCCAGCTTCGGGTTCTCGATGTCGAAAGTATGGGCGTCGTCGTCTGCCATTGCGGTCTCCTGTTGCCGGACCGTGCATCGCGGCTGGTTTTGTGGCAAGTGGCGTCGAGAAGACTCAGTTACCGTCCGGCTTAAGCGGAGACGATTTCATGGCCAATTCGGTCTCGCCCGAGCAGCGCCTCAAAATCCTGGGCAGCTTTGCCGATGCCCTGTCCGATCCCGCGCTGCTGCTCGATCGCCGCTCGGTGGTGCTCCACTGCAACGAAGCGGCGGTCATGGAGTTCCCCGGTGTTTCCGAGGGCAGCCTGCTGACCGCGGCGCTGCGCAATCCAGCGCTGCTGGGCGCCATCGATGCGGCGCGGCGTGGCGGGACTCCACAGGCGATCGAACTTCACCAGACCGTCCCCAACGAAACCTGGCACCGCGTCAATGTCGCGCCGCTTCCGGATGACGGTCTCCTGGCAATCACCCTGCGGAGTCTCACAGAGGAGCGGCGAACGAACCAGCTCCGCTCCGATTTCATCGCCAATGCCAGCCACGAATTGCGCACGCCGCTGACCTCGCTGGTCGGCTTCGTCGATACGCTGCTCGGCCCCGCCGCCAAGGACGAAGGCGCGCGTGAGCGCTTCCTCAACATCATGCGCCAGCAGGCCGCCCGCATGTCGAATTTGATCGACGATCTGCTGTCGTTGAGCCGGATCGAAATGCACCAGCATCTGCGGCCGACCGGCACCGTCCATCTGCCTCTGCTGCTGCGCGAAGTCCGCGACGGTTTCGAGACCCAGTCGACGAGCGCCAGCGTCAGGATCGAGATCGCCGGCGACGACGCCGTCACGGTGACCGGTGAGCGGGCTGAGCTCTACGAGGTGTTCGAGAACCTCATCGACAACGCCATCAAATATGGCGGCGATGGCGGCAGCGTCGAGATCGCCGTGACGCCCGGCCGCGTCGGTTACGACTACGCCGTGACCATCACCGACCATGGCGCGGGCATCGAGGCGCAGCACGTGCCGCGGCTGACCGAGCGGTTCTATCGCGTCGATGCGGAATCGAGCCGCAAGAAGAAGGGGACCGGCCTCGGGCTCGCCATCGTCAAACACATCGTCAACCGCCATCGCGGCCTGCTGACGATCAAGTCGAAACCGGGCGAGGGGACGCGGGTGGAAGTGCTTTTGAATAAGTAGGGCGGGATTCCGCAGTCTGTTTCCCTCCCCCGCATGGGAGGGAAGCGCAGCTTTGCCGTAGGCCTAGCGAAGCTGGGTGGAGGGAGTCGAAGTGATCGCCGCGACTCCCCCCCACCCCGGCTAGCTAGCTCGCTGCGCTCACAAGCGAGCCGCCCTCCCCACGCGGCGGAGGGAAAGATGCGGCCGCGGGGGCTACGAGATGTTCAGCAAAAAACTATGCAATCACAGCATCGTAGCCTGTCACAAACTCGTCGTCCAACCGACATAAAAGCTGAGGCTAAGGCCAATAGGACTCCCCAGATCAGGCACATGGGCATTCGGCCCGGTCTGCTGGGGCACTGCCCCGATCTGTTCGAAAGGGACATGACATGAAACACGCAATCCTCAGCGGCATTGCCGCAGTCGCAGTCGCCGCGACCCTCACCGGAACGGCGCTCGCTGCCGACATCTCCGGCGCCGGCTCGACCTTCGTCTATCCGCTTGTCTCCAAATGGGCCGACACCTACAAAACCGCGACCGGCAATGGGCTGAACTATCAGTCGATCGGTTCCGGCGGCGGCATCAAACAGGTCGAAGCCAAGACCGTGACCTTCGGCGCCACCGACAAGCCGCTCGGCGATGACGAACTCGCCAAGAACGGCCTCGTGCAGTTCCCGGTGGTGATGGGCGGCATCGTCCCGATCGTCAACATCGCGAGCCTCAACCCGGGCGACCTCGTGCTCGACGGCCCCACCCTCGCTGCCCTGTTCATGGGCACCATCACCTCGTGGGACGATCCGGCGATCAAGAAGCTGAACCCGTCGCTGACGCTGCCGGCCGCTGCGGTCGTGATTGCGCACCGCTCGGACGGCTCGGGCACCACCTTCAACTTCACCGATTATCTCAGCAAGGAATCGGCGGACTGGCAGGACCAGATTGGTTCGGACACCGCAGTCGAATGGCCGGTCGGCGTCGGGGCCAAGGGCTCCGAGGGTGTTGCCAATACCGTCAAGCAGACCGCCGGCTCGATCGGCTACGTCGAATACGCCTACGCCAAGCAGAACGCCATGAGCTACGCCAAGCTGGTCAACGCGTCCGGCAAAGCCGTCGATCCGTCGCTTGACAGCTTTGCGGCCGCGGCAGCGAACGCCGATTTCGCCAATGCCAAGAACTTCAACCTGATCCTGACCAATCAGCCGGGCGACGCCAGCTGGCCGATCACCGCGAGCACCTGGGTGCTGATCCACGCGGCGCCCGATGACGCCGCTGCCGCCACCGAAGCCCTGAAGTTCTTCGATTGGGCCTACTCGACCGGCAAGGACCAGGCAACCGCGCTCGACTACGTCGCCATTCCGGACTCGGTCGTTGCACTGATCAGGGCATCGTGGGCCGGCATCACCGCCAATGGCGCCCCGGTCTACGCCGCGAAGTAAGATCTGACGCGTTATCCGGAGCGGGCGCCGCAAGCGCCCGCTCCAATCTGACAAGCGGGGAATGGGCACATGGCGAACGCCGCCGAAACACTCGACAACAGCGCGTCCATCGCGCTCGGCAAGGCCCGAAACGCCGCCATCCAGGACCGCATCTTTTTCTGGCTGACGCTGCTGTCGGCGACCTTGGTGGTTGTGCTGTTGCTCGGCGTCATCGCCTCGCTGCTGATCGGCTCCTGGCCGGCTGTCCAGGCCTTCGGGCTCAACTTTATCTGGACCCAGCGCTGGAGCCCGGTCAAAGAGATCTTCGGCGCCCTGTCGCCGATTTACGGCACCATCGTGACCTCGCTGATCGCCATGGTGATCGGCATCCCGATCAGCTTCGGCATTGCCATTTTTCTCACCGAGCTCTGCCCGCCGATGCTGCGTCGCCCGATCGGCATCGCCATCGAGCTGCTGGCCGGCATCCCCTCGATCATCTACGGGCTGTGGGGCTTCTTCTTCCTCGCGCCATTCCTGCAGACGACGATCCAGCCCTTCTTGATCGGCACCATCGGCCAGGTACCCGGCATCGGTGTGCTGTTCGGCGGCGCGCCTTACGGCATCGGGCTGCTGACGGCGGGCATCATCCTCGCCATCATGGTGCTGCCCTTTATCACCTCGATCACCCGCGACGTGTTCCAGACTGTGCCAGTGCTGCTGCGCGAAAGCTCCTACGGCATGGGCATGACGACGTGGGAGGTGATCCGCTCGATCATCATCCCCTATACCCGCATCGGCCTCGTCGGTGGCATCATGCTGGGGCTCGGTCGCGCGCTTGGTGAAACCATGGCGGTGACCTTCGTCATCGGCAATTCGCACAATATCTCAGCATCGCTGCTGGCGCCCGCGACCACCATCTCGGCGACCATCGCCAATGAGTTCAGCGAGGCGACCGGCGACCTCTACACCTCGAGCCTGATCGAGCTCGGCCTCATTCTGTTCGTGATTACCTTCGCCGTGCTGGCAGTGGCCAAATGGCTGCTGGCCCGCACGGCCGTGAAGTAGGAGCGTCCGCTATGGCAAGCTATTCCGGCCGCCGCACCACCAATGTCGTCGCCATGACGCTGGCGATCGTCGCCACGATCGTCGGGCTGTTCTTTCTGTTCCTGATCCTCGCGACGCTGGTCTACAAAGGCTTCAGCGCCATCTCTTTGCAGATGTTCACCGAGAACACCCCGCCGCCGGGCGAGGATGGCGGCCTGCTCAACGCCATCTTCGGATCAGTCGTAATGACGGTGATCGCCATCGTGGTCGCGACCCCGATCGGCATTCTCGCCGGCACCTATCTCAGCGAATATTCGCGCGGCCACTGGCTGGGCGAGGCCGCCAAGTTCATCAACGACATCCTGCTCTCGGCACCCTCGATCATCATCGGGCTGTTCGTCTATACCGTGCTGGTTGTGCCGTTCGGGCATTTCTCCGCCTGGGCCGGCGCCGCGTCGCTTGGCCTCATCGCGCTGCCGGTGATCAACCGCACCACGCAAGATATGCTCGGGCTGGTGCCCAACGCGCTGCGCGAAGCGTCCGCCGCACTTGGTACGCCGCGGTGGAAGACGCAGGTCACGGTGATCTATCGCGCCGCCATGAGCGGCATCCTGACGGGCGTGCTGCTGGCCATCGCCCGCGTCACCGGCGAGACGGCGCCGCTGCTCTTTACCTCGCTCAACAACCAGTTCTTCTCGACCAATCTGGGGGCGCCGATGGCGAATCTGCCGGTGGTGATCTTTCAGTTCGCCACGAGCCCCTATGACGACTGGCAGAAACTGGCCTGGGGCGGCGCCCTGCTGATCACCGTAACAATTCTCGTCATCAACATTGTCGCCCGGTGGGTTTCCGGCGCAAGAACGGATCTGAAGTAAGAAATGGCGATGGACATGGTCAACACCGACACACCAAGCAGCAGCGCGCCCTCTGCCTTTGCCCTGGCCGCGAGCAAGACGACGCAGCATCCGGTCAAGCTCGAGATCAAGAACGTACGCTTCAACTACGCCAACGGCTTCGAGGCGCTGCACGGTATCAATCTGGTGCTGCGCGACAAGACCGTGACGTCTTTCATCGGACCCTCGGGTTGCGGCAAGTCCACGCTGCTGCGCATCCTCAACCGCATCTACGATCTCTATCCGGGCCAGAAGGTCACCGGCGAGGTGCTGCTCGATGGCCGCAACATTCTCGACAAGAGCGAAGATCTGAACCTGCTGCGCTCGAAAGTCGGCATGGTGTTCCAGAAGCCGACGCCGTTCCCGATGTCGATCTACGACAACATCGCCTTCGGCATTAGGCTCCACGAGAAGATCAGCAAATCCGAGATGGACGACCGCGTCGAGGCGACGCTGCGCAAGGCCGGTCTGTGGGAAGAGGTCAAGGACAAGCTGCCGCAGAGCGGCCTCGGCCTCTCCGGCGGGCAGCAGCAGCGCCTCTGCATCGCCCGCGCCATCGCCACCAAGCCCGAAGTCCTCTTGATGGACGAGCCGTGCTCGGCGCTCGACCCGATCGCCACCGCGGTTGTAGAAGAGCTGATCGAAGAGCTCAGCCGCGACTATTGCATCGCCATCGTGACGCACAACATGCAGCAGGCCGCCCGCGCCAGCCAGTACACCGCCTTCATGTATCTGGGCGACCTGATCGAATTCGACCGCACCGAAGTCGTCTTCACCCGCCCGTCCCACAAGCGGACGCAGGACTACATCACCGGCCGCTTCGGCTGACGCGCAAGGACATTACCATGCCCCATATTGCCAACGAGCATATCGTTTCGTCCTACGAGGACGAGCTGACGGCGCTTGCCGCTTCGATCTCGGAGATGGGCGGCCTCGTCGAAGCCGCCGTGGCCGACGCCACCCGCGCGCTGCTCAAGCTCGACCATGCGGCCGCCAAAGAGATCATCGCCCAGGACAAGCATATCGACGAGATGCACCGCGCGATCGATGACATGGCGGTGTCGATGATTGCCCGCCGTCAGCCGATGGCCCGCGATCTGCGCGCCATCATCACCGCCATCCATGTGGCCGGCGACCTCGAGCGTGTCGGCGACATGGCCAAGACCGTCGCGCGGCGGACGCTGCAGATCGAAGGCCTCAGCTTGACACCGAAATTCTACAATGGCGTCAAGCACATGGCCGATCTGATCCTGCGCCAGCTCAAAGCAGCGCTCGATGCCTATTCGTCGCGCGATGCGGCCGCCGCCGTCGAAGTGTGCAACTCCGACGACGAGATCGACGCGCTCTATACCTCGCTGTTTCGCGAGCTTCTCACCTACATGATGGAAGATCCGCGCAACATCACCCAGTGCACGCATCTGCTGTTCTGCTCCAAGAGCCTCGAGCGCGTCGGCGACCACGCCACCAATATCGCTGAAGCGGCGTTCTATCTCGACACCGGCCGGCAGATGTCGGCGGCCGCCGCCGACGATCTGCACCGGACCCAGATCAAAGAATAGGCCCCGGCCATGACCGCGACCATTCTGATCGTCGAGGACGAAGCCGACCTCACCGAGCTAATGCGCTACAACCTCGAAGCCGGAGGGTTCCGCGTCGTGACCGCGGAGAGCGGCGACAAAGCGGTGGAGCGCATCCGCGACGGTGTCCCCGATTTGATCCTGCTCGACTGGATGCTGCCGGGCCTGTCCGGCATCGAACTCTGCCGCCGCTGGCGCTCGCGCGACGAGACCGCCCGCACACCGATCATCATGATCACCGCACGCGGCGAGGAAGAGGAACGCGTGCGCGGCCTCGCGACCGGCGCCGACGACTTCGTCGTGAAGCCCTTCTCGATGCCCGAGCTGGTGGCCCGCATCCAGGCGCTGCTCCGCCGCTCGAGCCCGCAGCTCATAACCAATACGCTCAAGGCCGGCGACCTCGAACTCGACCGCCAGAGTCACCGCGTTCGCCGGGCGGGCAGGGACCTCCATCTCGGTCCGACCGAGTATCGCCTCCTCGAATATCTGATGCGTCACCCCGGCCGGGTCTATTCGCGCGAACAATTGCTCGATGGCGTCTGGGGCAATGACGTCTATGTCGATGAGCGCACCGTCGATGTCCATGTCGGCCGCCTGCGCAAGGCGATCAACCGCGGCCGCGAGGCCGACCCGATCCGCACCGTGCGCGGGGCAGGGTATGCGTTTGACGAACGGTTTGCGGCGAACGCGTGAGCGCGTCTGCGTCGCCGCCGGACCTCGCTAGCGCAATATTGGCGAAGTAGCTGCGGATTGTCGCCACGGTGGGTCTTCGCCACTGAAATCAGGCATCTGTTCCGGCGCCGCTGCTGCGAAGGCGGGGATACCCTGGCATGCCGCGTCCGCCGCGACGAGCAGTGGAAAGGCAGCGAGATCGATGTTGAAGCGACGGCAATTGTAGAGCTGTGGCACAAGGTGGAGTTCCGCCCAGCCCGGCGCCTCACCAAAGCAGAATGGCGTCGGAAGTTGGCGCCGGCGAAGCATCTCTTCGAGGGCCTCAAGCGCGGTTGTTGCCCAGTGGGCATACCACGCTGCGATGGCCTCGTTGCTCTGGCCCATCACGCCGCCGAGATATTTGCGCACGCGGTTGTTGTTGAGCGGGTGCAGGTCTGCGGTGATGAACTGGGCAAAGCTGCGAGCCGTTGCCCGCGCGATCGGATCGGCCGGCAGGAGAGACGGCGAGGGGTGTTGCTCTTCGAGATATTCGAGGATAGCCGCGGACTGCGCGACAAGCCGTCCCCCGATCTCAAGCGCAGGCATCAGCCCCTGTGGGTTGATGCGCTGATACTCTCCCGGTGCGAGCGTCCTGGTCGAGATATAGTCGTAGTTGATACCCTTGAGAGCCAGCGCAATACGTACGCGCCAGCCGGCGGAGTTACGGCTGGCGCTGAAGAGGCGCAGCCGCTCCGCCATGCTCAGCGCCGCTTCTTCTCAAGCTGGTGGTAGGCCCGGCGCGAGTGGAACTCGCAATAGGGTTTGCCTTCGTTCGAGTGCTGGCCACAGAAGTAGAAGTCGGGCGTCAGCGGGTCGCCGATCGGCCATTTGCAGGTTTCTTCGCTGAGTTGCAGCAGGCTCAGCCGCTGCTCCACCGGAATGAACAGCTCCTGCACCTGCGGCGCGACATACACTTCGGTCTGGAACTGCTCTTCGATCTTGAGCGCAGTGTTGCCATGCATCGGTGCCGCCGGCATCGAGCGCGACTTCATCATGCTGGCGATGCCGGAACTCGACCTGCCGGCCATGCCCGAGGGCGAGGCGACGCGGCGAATGCCGGGGGCGCGTGGCGCCGTGCGGGCGCGCGGCGTCGAATTGGCGGGCTTGGCACGCCCGGTCAGCTTTAGCCGGTGCACCTTGCCGATGACGGCGTTTCGGGTGACGCCTTCGCCGAGAACCCCGGCGATCTGGCTGGCGGATAGCCCCTCCAGCCAAAGTTTCTTCAATAGCTCGACGCGTTCTTCGGTCCAGCCCATACCTGTATCGCTCCTAAACCGCCGTCTAGACGGAATCCTTCACCGGGCTGCCGCGAGAGGTGCAAACAGCTCAAAACTCTACGCATCGTAGGTCGGAAGGGTCCGCCACACGAGATATCGTGCCCAACGTCCTTGATACTACACGGCCCGCGAATCCGGGATCAAGGCTCCGGCGACGTTTTCACCGGGGAAAACCCCGCACGTTGATCGGCGCCGCAACCATCGAGTCAAATCAGCCACTTGGGCGGCAAAAGTTGACTTTGATAGACCCCGTAGGCATATCTCGAGCGCCCCGACGCGCGCCCAATGGCAGCGCGTTTTTGGTTTTTGTGGGGCATTTGCAACACCAACCTCACCGGAGCTCCATCATGTCCGCGCTGTACGGCACCTACGCCAGATCGCCACTCGCTTTCGAGCGGGGCGAAGGCGTGCGCCTCATCAGCCAGGACGGAACCCGATATCTCGATTTCCACGCCGGTATCGCGGTCAATGCGCTCGGCCATTCCGACCCGCATCTGGTCAAAACCATGAAGGAAGCGGCAGAAAAGGTCTGGCACGTCTCCAATGTGTTCACGATCCCCGAGCAGGAGCGGCTGGGCCAGCGGCTGGTCGACGCCACCTTTGCGGACTCGGTGTTCTTTACCAATTCCGGCGCCGAGGCGCTCGAATGCGCGATCAAGACGGCGCGGCACTATTTCTGGGCCAAGGGCCAGGTCGACCGCTACGAGATCATCGCCTTCACCGGCTCCTTCCATGGCCGCACGATGGCGACCATCGCGGCCTCCGGCAACCCGCATTACATTGAGGGCTTCGGCCCGCCGCTCGAGGGTTTCACCCATGTGGCGCCGGGCGACCTCAAGGCCGTCGAGGCGGCAATCACGCCCAAAACCTGCGCCATTCTGATTGAGCCGGTGCAGGGCGAGGGCGGCGTCACCGCGATGAGCGCTGAGTTCATGCGTGGCCTGCGCGCGCTCTGCGACAAGCACGGCATGCTCCTCGTTCTCGACGAAGTGCAGTGCGGCTATGGCCGGACGGGCAAATTCTTCGCGCATGAATGGGCCGGCATCGAACCCGACATCATGGCAGTCGCCAAAGGCATCGGCGGTGGTTTCCCGCTCGGCGCCTGCCTCGCCAAGGGCGAAGTGGCCAAATCCATGGTCCCGGGCACGCATGGCTCGACCTATGGCGGCAATCCGCTCGCCTGCACAATCGGCAACGCCGTGCTCGATCGCATCATGGAGCCGGGCTTCATCGAACACGTCGACAAGATGGGCCAGCGGCTCGCCTGGCATCTGCAGCAATTGCAGCAGCGCTTCCCGCAATATGTCGTCGAACTGCGCGGCAAGGGCCTCTTGGCCGGCATCAAGCTGCCGGACTCGATCGTCGTGCGTGAATTTGTCGGCCGGCTGCGGGACGATCACCAGATGCTGACGCAGGGCGCCGGGGAAAATGTTCTGCGGCTGTTGCCGCCACTGATCGTCACCGAGGACGACATCAAGGAAGCCGTCGACAAAATCGGTGCGGCCTTCGCCGCGATCGATTCCGAAACCGCCAATGAGCACGTGACCGCATGAGCAGCCCCCGGCATTTCCTGACCCTCGAGGATTTCACCGAAGACCAGCTGCGCGGCATGCTGGCCGTCGCCAACAATCTCAAGGCCCGCCTCAAAGCCGGCGAGCGCCCGTCGCTGCTTCCCAACAAGATGCTGGCGATGATCTTCGAGAAGCAATCGACCCGCACCCGCGTCAGCTTCGACGTCGGCATGCGCCAACTCGGCGGCGAGACAATGTTCCTGTCGGGCGCCGAAATGCAGCTTGCCCGCGAAGAGACGCTGGCGGACACCGCCCGGGTGATGAGCCGCTATGTCGATGCGATCATGATCCGCATTCTCGACCACGACGATCTGCTCGATCTGGCGGGCGCCTCGAGCGTTCCGGTGATCAACGGCCTGACCCGCCGCGCCCACCCCTGTCAGGTGATGGCCGACATTCAGACTTTCGAAGAGCACCGTGGCCCGATCAAGGGCGCCAAGATCGCCTGGGTCGGTGACGCCAACAACGTGCTGGCAAGCTGGGTGCATGCCAGCAAGCTGTTCGGCAACACATTCGCCATCGCCTGCCCGGACGAATACGGCCCGGACCAGGGGTTGCTTGCCGACATCAAGGAAGCCGGCGCCAACGTTACACTCGGCGAGGATCCACTGGCCGCCGTCAAAGACGCCGATCTGATCATCACAGACACGTGGGTCTCGATGGGCGACACCGACGTCTCCGATCGCCGCAAGACCTTGAAACCCTACCGGGTCGACACCAATTTGATGCGCTTGGCGGACAAGGATGCACTCTTCATGCACTGTCTGCCGGCTCACCGCGGCGATGAAGTCACTGACGAAATCATAGACGGGCCGCAATCCGTAGTCTTCGATGAAGCGGAAAACCGCCTTCACGCACAAAAGGCGATCCTGTGCTGGTGCTTTGGGATCGAAACGGTCTGAATGCCTGAATTGCAGCTTACCGATTACGGCCTCGATCGCCCGGAATCCGGCGACGATGTCGTGGTGCCGTTTACTCTTGAGCAGCTTGATGGCCGCGGCCGCGTGGTCCGGCTATCGGAGGCGCTCGACGCCATTTTGACGCGGCACAACTACCCCGCGCCGGTCGCCCGCCTGCTCGGCGAGGCGGTGGTGCTGGCCTCGCTCATCGGCTCATCGCTGAAGTTCGAGGGCCGCTTTATCATGCAGACCCAGACCGACGGTCCGGTGAATTTGATCGTCGTCGACCTCGATGCGCCCGATGGCCTGCGCGGCTATGCACGCTTCGATGCCGACGCCGTGCAGCGGGCCATCGAGACCGGCGAGACGTCGCCCGGCAAGCTCCTGGGCAAGGGCCATCTGGCGATGACCGTCGACCAGGGCAGCCACATGGACCGCTATCAGGGCATCGTGGCGCTCGAGGGCGGCACGCTTGAGGATGTCGCCCACACCTATTTCCAGCAATCCGAGCAGGTGCCGACTTTGGTGCGGCTCGCGGTTGCGCAGTTGACCCGCAAAGGCGAGCCGAAGCCGCGCTGGCGCGCCGGCGGCGTGTTGGTCCAGCACCTGCCGCCGCATGGCGCCCGGACCATGCCGGATCTGCCGGGCGATGGCGATTTCGCCAATCCGGATACCGCCGATAAGGATTTCGCCGAGAGCGACAAATGGGCCGAAACCCGGTCATTGCTTGGCACGGTAGCCGATGACGAGTTGGCCGATCCCGATGTCAGCGCCGAGCGGCTGCTGTTCAGGCTGTTCCACGAGACCGGGGTGCGGGTGTTCGACCCGATACCGCTCGAGGAGCGTTGCACCTGCTCGGCCGAGCGGATCGAGGCGATGCTGCGCGACAATTTCTCGGCCGGCGAGCGGGCCGAAATGGTCGTCGACGGGGAGATCGAGGTGGTCTGCGAGTTCTGCTCGGCCGACTACCACTTCCAGCCGCACGATTTCGAGGACGTGACGCACTGACGGTGCTAATCCGGTCGCCATCACAAGCCCGCGACCGGCCATGACCTTACCATTCTTTCATTTGTTTCAGGCTGCCGGTCCGCATAGGTTTTCCGGCGGTTTGGAGCGGATTGGTCGTGGAACAAGACAAGATCGACGTGGCGCGGGCAACGCCCGTGTCTGAAGTGGGCATCGCTTCGGCCAAATCGCGCCGCGGCGCGCCCCTGTGGCTCCAGCTTCTCCTTTCCCTCATTGTCATCGTCGTGGCCGTCGGCATCGCGGCGCTGTTCGTCCCCGCCGCCAATGCAATGGTGGCGCGGCTCGGTATCAGCATCCCGCTGCTCACCGCCTCGGCCGATCAACCGCAAGCCGCCGCGCAAGCCGCGCCGCAGAGCGCACAGGGCCAAACCACCGGCCAGCGCCAGGGTGGCGGGCCGGGCGGCGGCCAAAGTGCGGGCCGTCCCGGTGGCTTCGGCGGCAACCGGACCGCCGTGGTCGTCACCGCGCCGGTGACCAGTGGCACCATCAATAACCAGCTCACCTCGATCGGCGAAGGCAGCGCCATCCGTGCCGTCACCGTTAGTTCCGCCTCGGGCGGCACGCTGGTGAGTGTCGACGTCAAGCCGGGTGACAAGGTCGCCGCCAATGCCAAGCTGGCAACCCTCGACGCGGCAACGCAGCAGAATGCCCATGACCGGGCCAAGCTCGCCGCCGCCGACGCCGACGCGACGCTGGCGCGGACGCAATCGCTCGCCAAGTCCAATTCGGTTCCGGCGACCCAGCTCGATGCCGCACAACTCGCTTCCGACAATGCCAAGTTGGCGTTGCAGGCCGCCCAGATCAACCTCGACCAGCGCACCATTACCACGCCGGTTGCCGGTACCGTCGGTCTGATCCAGGTTTCGCCCGGCAACCTCATCAATGCCCAGACCGTGGTGACTACAGTCGAGGATTCGTCCGAGATCCTGATCAATTTCTGGGTGCCGGAACGCTATTCCAGCCAGATCTCCGTTGGCGGCGCGGTCAACGCTCAGTCGTCGGCGCTCGCCGGCAAGACCTTCAGCGGCACCATCAGCGCGGTCGACAACAAGATTGACGCTGCCAGCCGTACCCTGCAGGTGCAGGCGACGCTGCCCAACCCTGACGGGGTGATCAAGGCGGGCATGTCGTTCACGGTTGACCAGGCCTTTCCAGGCCAGACCTTCACCGCCGTCGATCCGCTCTCCATACAGTGGTCGAACAAGGGCGCGTATGTGTGGAAGGTCGTCGACGACAAAGTCCAAAAGGCGATGGTCGACATCATCCAGCGCAACTCTGACGGCGTGCTGGTCAATGGCGACGTCAAAGTCGGCGATGCGGTGGTGACCCAGGGCGTGCTGCAATTGACCGATGGCGCCGCTGTGCGCCTGCTTGATGCGCCACAGGGCGGAGCTGATGGCGCCGGCGCCAAGACGGCCGCTGTGCCGGGTCAGGGTGACGCTCAGGGCCAGGCCGCATCCGGAAAAGGCGGGCAGGCGCAGGCCACGCAGGGGCAGGGCGGCGGCCAGGGCAATGGCCAGTACAAGAAGCGCCAGGGTCAGGGCCAGCAAGGTTCGGCATCGAGCCAGCCCGCTCCGGCCGCTGGCGGCTGACGCCATGTCGATCCAGCAAACCCAGACGGCGCAGGGCGGCAAGATTGCCGGACTGTTCGTCCGCCGGCCGGTGCTCGCGGTGGTGATCAACGCGCTGATTGTCGTCGGTGGTCTCGCTGCCTTCCTTGGCGTCGAAATCCGCGAACTGCCGCAGGTCGACCAGCCGGTGCTCAGCATCAATACGCAGTTCCCTGGCGCTTCGGCCGACACTGTCGATCGCGAAATCACCTCGTCCATCGAGGGTGCGGTCGCCCGCGTCCAGGGCGTCACCGGCATTTCGTCGAGTTCGTCCTATGGCCGCAGTCAGGTGACGCTGACCTTCGCCGACGGCACCAATCTCGACAGCGCGACCTCGGATGTGCGCGATGCCACGGCGCGCCTGATCAACCGCTTCCCCGACGGCGTCACCGCGCCGACCATCGTCAAGGCCGACTCCAACGCGCAGTCGATCATGCAGCTCAGCGTCACCTCCGACACGCTGAGCCGCGACGACCTGACCAATCTGGTCGACAACCAGATCTCGGAGGCGCTTGCCGCCGTGCCGGGCGTCGCCGATCTGCAGATCTATGGCGAGCAGGCCAAGGTCTTCACCATCGACGTCGACCAGAACAAGCTCGCCTCCGTCGGGCTGACGGTCGCCGACATCACGCGCGGCTTATCGAGTATTGCCTTCGATACGGCCGCCGGCACGATCAACGGCGCCAACCAGAACATCTCGGTGCGGGCGCTGGCCGAGGTCACCACCCCGGCGCAGTTCGAAAACATCATCATCAACGGCAAGACCCGCCTCGGCGATATCGCCACGGTGGTGTTCGGCCCGGCCAATTCGAGCAGCGGTCTGCATTCCGACGGCAAGTCGGGCATCGGTATCGGCATCATCCGGGCCGCCCAGTCCAATACCGTGCAGATCTCCGAGGGCGTCTACAAGGCGGTGGCGCAGCTGCAGCAGACCTTGCCCAAAGGCGTGACGATGAAGGTGTCGAGCGACGACTCGATCTTCATCTCCGGCGCCCTCCACGAAGTCGAGCGTTCGCTCGGCCTCGCTGTGATCATCGTCATCGGCGTGATCTTCCTGTTCCTGATGGATTGGCGCGCCACGCTGGTGCCGGCCATCTCGATGCCGGTGGCACTTATCGGTTCGATCGCCGGCATCTATATCGCGGGCTTCTCGCTCAACATCCTGACGTTGCTGGCGATCGTTCTCGCCACCGGTCTCGTCGTCGACGACTCCATTGTCGTGCTCGAAAACATCGTGCGCCGGCGCAGCATGGGCGCGGGGCCGCGCGCCGCCGCGGTGCTGGGCACACAGGAAGTGTTCTTCGCCGTCATTGCCACCAGCCTGACGCTGGTCGCGGTGTTCGTCCCAATCTCGTTCCTCCCCGGCCAGACCGGGCGGTTGTTCCGCGAATTCGGCTTCACGCTCGCGATGTGCGTGGTGCTGTCCTGCGTCGTGGCGCTGAGTCTGGGGCCAATGCTCGCCTCGCGCTTTCTCAAGGAACACGACGACAAGATCCATCACAACCCGATCGCCGCGACCGGCCGGGCGCTGGCCGCCTTGTATCGCCGCATCCTGCGTTTCTGCCTCGATACGCCGCTGGTGGTGATTGTTATCGCGCTGCTCTTTGCCGGCTCCGCCGTGTTTGTCTTCGGCTCGATCCGCCAAGAGCTGACGCCGCCCGAGGATCGCGCCGCGATCTCGATCCGCGTCTCCGCGCCGCCGACCGTTAGTCTCGATTTCACCCAGACGCAGATGCAGAAGATCGAGGATCTGATGCAGCCGCTGGTGAAATCTGGCGAAGTCAAATCGATCTTCTCGGTGTCGGGGTTCGGCTCCAATACCTCGAGCGGCTTCATCACCCTGACGCTGGCGCCGTGGGATCAGCGCGCGCGCAGCCAGCAGGCGATCGCCGCGCAGGTCAACCAGTTGCTGCAATTCGTGCCCGGTGTGCGTGCCACGCTCGCCCAGGCCAACAGCCTCGGCATTCGCGGCGGCGGCAATGGCCTGCAATTCGCGGTCGCCGGTTCCGACTACACCGAACTCGCCGCTACGGCGCAGAAGATCGCCGACCAGATGAGCCAGGATCCCAAGTTCGGGCGCGTCACCGTCAACTACTCTGCGACGACGCCCGAGCTGACCTTGACCGTCGACCGCGACAAGGCCGCAGCGCTTGGCATCGACATCAATGGCCTCGCCACAACGATGCAGTCGATGATCGACGGTGCCTCGGTTGGCCAGGTGTTCGTCGGCGACCAGAGCTATGCGGTTCGGATGCTGTCGACCACGGCGCCGGTCAATGATCCGAGCGACCTCGAAAGCATCTTCCTCAAGACAACCGACGGCAAATATGTACCGATGTCGTCGATCGCGACGCTCAAGGAAGCTCCGATTGCCCCCAATTTGACGCGCGAGCAGCAACGCCGCGACGTCTCGGTGACGGCGTCGCTCGACGGCGGCTACGCGCTCGGCGACGCCTTCACCAAAGTCCGGGCGATCGCTGCCCCGATCCTGCCGGCCGGCGATTCCATTCTGCCCCTGGCCGAAGCCAAGACCATCGGCGATTCCAACTATGGCCTCGCCATCACCTTCGGCTTTGCGGTGCTGGTGATCCTCCTGGTGCTGTCGGCGCAGTTCGAGAGCGTGTTCGCCGCCGTGATCGTCATGGTCACGGTACCGTTCGGCCTCGCCTGCGCGGTCTATGCGGTGCTGTTCACCGGAGGTAGCCTCAATGTCTATTCGCAGATCGGGTTGATCATGGTGGTCGGCATCATGGCCAAGAACGGCATTCTCATCGTTGAATTCGCCAACCAGCTGCGCGATCGTGGCCTGAACGTGCGGGACGCTATCGAGGAATCGGCCAACATCCGTCTGCGTCCGGTGCTGATGACGATGATCGCCACCGTTCTTGGCGGCGTGCCGCTGGTGATTTCGAGCGGCGCCGGCGCCGAAGCCCGGCAGGCGCTGGGCTGGATCATCGTCGGCGGCCTTGGCGTTGCGGCGGTTTCGACCCTGTTCCTGACCCCGGTCGCGTACTTACTGCTTGCCCCCTTCAGCAAACCCAAGGCGCACGAGGCAGAGCGGCTGCAAGGCGAGCTTGACTCCGCCAACACCGAACTGCTGGCGACGCCGGCCGAGTAGGCTTTCCCGCCGGGCGCGATCGGCCTAGCTTCCGCGCAGCGATCGTGGGAGCCAAATATGCCTGTTGCCACACCTACCCAAAACGCCGCAGTCATCCGCAGCCTCGTCTCGCTCATCGTCGTGCTCGCCGTCATGGGGGTGCTGCTGTTCTGGCCCGCGGGGACGCTGAACTGGCCGCTCGGCTGGTGCTTCGCCTCGGCGTTCGTCGTGGCGATCCTGATCTCGCTGGCCGTGCTCTGGCGGCTCAACCCCGACATCTTCGTCGCGCGCGCCAAGGTGCAAGCCGGCACCAAGGCCTGGGACTACATCTTCCTCGTGTTGATCATCGGTGGCTTCATCGGCCTGATGCCGGTCGCCGGCTTCGATTTCCGCTTCGGCTGGTCGGCGATGCCGGACTGGGTGATCGGTCTCGGCTATGCGCTGTTCGTCGTGAGCTTTGCCGGACAGGTCTGGCCGCAGGCGGTGAACCGGCATTTCGAGCCGGGCGTGCGCATCCAGGAGGATCGCGGGCAGGTGGTGATCGACACCGGCCCCTACGCCATCGTCCGCCACCCGGGGTACATTAGCGGCTCGCTGCTGGCAGCGTCGATTCCGCTGATGCTCGGCTCATGGTGGGCGCTGATCGCCACAGCAGTGGTGATCGTCGCGCTCGCCATCCGTACGCTGTTCGAGGAACAGACGCTGCGTGCCGAACTGCCCGGCTACACCGCCTACACCCAGCAGGTGAAGTACCGCTGGGTGCCGGGAGTGTGGTGAAGTCGTTCGCTACCTCCCACGTGAGGCACGATTTCCCTCCCCCGTGTGGGGAGGGAAGCGCAGCTTGGCCGGTAGGCCTAGCGAAGCTGGGTGGGGGGATCTGCAATGACCACCCCGATTCCCCCCACCCGGCTAGCTCGCTGCGCTCACAAGCGCGCCGCCCTCCCCACGCGGGGGTGGGAAAGCAGTAGACTCGACGACGCTTGTTCAGATCTGGTCCAATCCGAAACTCAAATCCGCGAGCAGATCGTCGGCATTCTCCAGCCCGACGCTGAGGCGCAGAAGGCCCGGCGTGATGCCGCTTTCGAGCCGCACCTCTTCGGTGAAGCGCGCATGCGTCGTAGTGCCGGGATGCGTGATCAACGATTTCGCATCGCCGAGATTGTTCGAGATAAGGATCACCGCGAGCGAGTCGCTGAGCTTGAACGCTGCCTCACGGCCGCCCTTCACCTCGATGGCAATCAGCGTCGACCCGGTGCCCATTTGCCGCTTCGCCAGCTCGTATTGCGGATGCGACGGGTGGTGTGGGTAGGAGATCCGCTCGATTTTGGGGTGACCGGCGAGGAACTCGGCGATCTTGGCCGCATTTTCGGTCATCTGGCGAACCCGGAGCGGCAGCGTCTCGAGGCCCTTGAGCAGTACCCAGGCGTTGAACGGTGACAGCGATGGGCCGGTCTGGCGCAACAGCGTGTGCACATCGCCCTCGATCAGCGCCCTCGATCCCAGCACAACGCCGCCAAGGGTGCGGCCCTGGCCGTCGATATGCTTGGTGGCCGAGTAGGTGACGAGGTCGGCTCCCAGTTGCAGCGGCTTCTGGTACATCGGCGTCGCGAACACATTGTCGACGATGAGCTTCGCGCCCCACGCCTTGGCGATCTTCGCCACGGCGGCGATATCGACCAACTCCAGCGTCGGATTGGTCGGCGTTTCGATGAACACCACCTTGGTATTCTTCTGCATCGCCCGCTCGAAATTGGCCGTGTCGCGGCCATCGACCAGTGTCGAGCCTACGCCGAACCGCGGCATCAAATCTTCGACCACGTAACGGCAACCGCCGAACAGCGCGCGGGAGGCGACGATATGGTCGCCGGCGCGCACCTGACTCATTACCGCATTGGTGACCGCCGCCATGCCGGTCGAGAAGGCACGGGACGCCTCGGCGCCTTCCATCAGCGCCATGCGCTGCTGGAACATGTCGAGCGTCGGGTTGGCGAAGCGCGAATAATTGTAGTGATGGCCGTTGAGCTTGTGGAGGAACAGATCCTCGGCATGCTGCGAACTCGGGTAGGAATAGCCCGAGTTCATGAAGATCGCCTCGGACGTCTCGTTGAACTCGCTGCGAATCCCGCCGCCATGGACGAGCTGGGTCTCCGTCGAGCGGGCGTTGGGGTCGCTGAGGGGGTTCTTCGGGTTCGGCATAGGATGCTCCAAAAACAAAACCGGCACGCGTTGGCGGCCGGTTCGAGCACCTGGGTCCCTTTAGCGATTTATTTTAAGTGGCTGCAATCAGACCGGCCAAATCACCACTAAAGCTGCTGTAGTCCTCCCGAAGTTTGTCGTCAACCACTGCCACCTGTCCACAAAAGCGGGAATCCAGGGCCCGGTGAGCCCAAACTGTGCGTGGGGTCTGGATTCCCGCTTTCGCGGGAATGACGCGGTGGGTAAGACACTGTCGACCTAGAGTGGCTGACACCTGACCGATGGCGACTGACAACCAAACTTGGATTCCCGGCGTCTTCACCGCGCGCGACATCGAGCGTCTGCGTGAGGCTGGCGGCATTTCGGCGCCACCGTTCGACGCCGATCAGGTGCAACCGGCGAGCCTCGATCTACGGCTGGGGGACATCGCGTATCGGGTTCGCTCAAGTTTCCTGCCCGGGCCGGAGCAGACCGTGGCCGAGCGGCTCAAGACACTCGAACTGCACCATCTCGATCTCACCAAGAGCGCCGTGCTGGAGCGCGGTTGCGTCTATCTCGTGCCGCTGCAGGAAAGCCTCGCGCTACCGCCCACCGTCAGCGCCGGGGCAAACCCGAAGAGCTCGACCGGCCGACTCGATGTTTTCACCCGCGTCATCGGCGACCGGGCCCGCGGGTTCGACACATTGCCGCCCGGCTATTCCGGCCCGCTCTATCTCGAAATCTCGCCGCGCACGTTTCCGGTGCGCATCCGAAAAGGGTCGCGGCTGAGCCAGATGCGCTTTCGCGTCGGCGATACCCGGCTGACGGTCGACGAACACGTTGCGTTGCACGCGGCCGAGACATTGGTGCTCGACGCCAACGAGGCGGTGGGCGAGGGCGTTGCCCTCTCGATCGACCTCAAGGGCGAGGACCGGCGCGGCCTTATCGGTTTCCGCTCGAAGCGCCACACCAATGTCATCGACATCGACATCAAGGATACGCTCGACGTCCTCGATTACTGGGAGCCGCTGATCAATCGCGGCAGCGACGAATTCATCCTCGATCCCGACGAGTTCTATATTCTGGTGAGCCGCGAGAGCGTGCATGTGCCGCCCGCCTACGCCGCCGAGATGGTGCCGTTCGATCCGCTGGTTGGTGAGTTCCGCGTTCACTATGCGGGCTTCTTCGATCCGGGCTTCGGCCACTCGGCCGCCGGCGGCACGGGCAGCCGCGCCGTGCTCGAAGTGCGCTCGCGCGAAGTGCCGTTCCTGCTCGGCCACGGCCAGACGATCGGCCGGCTGGTCTATGAGCGGCTGACGGCATTGCCCGACCGGCTCTACGGCTCTGGCCTCGGCTCGAATTACCAGGCGCAGACGCTGAAGCTCAGCAAGCATTTCCGCGCCTTTTCCCTCTAGGAGCATCGCCATGACCGCCACGCGCGCTTTCGCCGCCCAATCCGCCACGTCGCCACTCGGACCACACAGCATCGACCGGCGCGAGCCGGGTCCGCACGACGTCAAGATCGACATCCTTTATTGCGGCGTCTGCCACTCGGACCTGCACACGGTACGCAGCGAGTGGGCCGGCACAAAATATCCGTGCGTGCCCGGCCATGAGATCGTCGGCAAGGTCGTCGCCGTCGGCTCGCATGTCCGCGAATTCCAGCCCGGCCAGCGCGTCGGCGTCGGCTGCATGGTCGACAGCTGCGGCACATGCGAAAGCTGCAAGGCCGGGCTCGAGCAATATTGCTATCCGGGCAATGTCGGCACCTACAATGGACACGACAAGCATTCGGGCGGACACACCTTCGGCGGCTATTCCACCTCGATCACCGTCGACGAGGGGTTCGTGCTGAACATCCCCGACGATCTGCCGCTCGACGCCGCCGCGCCGCTGCTTTGCGCCGGGATCACGCTCTACTCGCCGCTCAAGCACTGGCACGCCGGCCCCGGCAAACGGGTCGGCATCGTTGGGCTGGGTGGGCTCGGACATATGGGCGTCAAGATCGCACGGGCGCTCGGCGCGCATGTGGTGATGATCACGACCTCGCCCTCAAAGGCCGCCGATGCGCAGAGGCTCGGCGCCCATGAGGTGATCATCTCGACCGATTCCGCGCAGATGAAGGCGGCGTCCAAGAGCCTCGACCTGATCCTGAACACGGTGTCGGCGACGCATGACTACAACGCCTATCAGCGACTGCTGCGCGTCGATGGTGCACAGGTGCTGCTCGGCGTGCCGCCGACCGACATGCCGCCGCCGGCCATCGGCCGGATGATCGGCAACCGCTTGACGCTCGCCGCCTCGACCATCGGGGGCATCGCCGAGACCCAGGAGATGCTGGATTTCTGTGCCGCCCACAACATCGTTTCCGACATCGAGATGATCCGCATGGATCAGGTTAACGACGCCTACGAGCGCATGCTGCGCAGCGACGTGAAGTATCGCTTCGTCATCGACATGGCGACGCTGCCGGCCGCGTGAGCGAAAGCTTCAGTCGGCACCGGTTTCCCTCCCCCGCGTGGGGAGGGAAGCGAAGCTTGGCCGCTTGGCCTAGCGAAGCTGGGTGGGGAAAGTCGGAGTATGGCCGAGAGTCCCCCCACCCGGCTTGCTAGCTCGCTGCGCTCACAAGCGCGCCGCCCTCCCACACGGGGGAGGGAAAGGGACGAGAGCGCGCCGCCGCTTAGTACGTCGCGCGGCCGCCGCTGAGGTCGAACACGGCGCCGGTGGTAAAGGAATTTTCCTCGCTCGCCAGCCAAGTGATCATCGACGCGGCTTCGCTGAGCTCAAGCATGCGGCCGCGCGGGATCTTGCTCAGAATCATCTTGAGGAATTCGGGGTCCTGGCTCATCGACATGGTGGTCTTGGCGACCGCGGGGGTCACGCAATTGACGCCGATATTGTGTTTGGCGAGTTCCTTGCCGAGCGATTTGGTGAGCGCAATCACGCCCGCCTTGGTCGCCGAATAGGCCGGGGCGCCCGGGTTGCCTTCCTTGCCGGCCACTGAAGCCAGATTGACGATGCGGCCATACCCCTTCTCAATCATGTGCGGCACCACCGTGCGGCAGACGAAGAAGGTGCCGACGAGGCCGATATGGACGACGTCCTCAAAGGCCTGCGGCGGATATTCCCAGGTGTTGGCGTTGGGACCGACGATGGCGGCGTTGTTCACCAGAACGTCGATCTTGCCGAATTTGTTGACCACGGCCTTGGTGGCGGCTTCGACCGAGTCGAGCTTGCCGATGTCGGCACTCACCGTCTGCACCTTGCCGGTCCTGCCGTATTTGGCCTCGAGCCCGTCGAGCAGCGTTTGGTCGCGATCCCAGATCGACACCGAAGCGCCGCTGTCGAGCATGCGTTCTGCGACGGTGAGGCCGATGCCCTGGCCGGCGCCGGTGATGATGGCCACGCGGCCGTTGAGGTCATAGCTGTTCATGGAAGGGTCCGTTTCGGAAAGAAAATGAGGGGGCGCCGGCGGGAGTGACCGGCGTCCCCTCTTGCTAACTACGCTTAGAAGCTGAAGTCGTCGATATTCTTGGCGTCGAACGTGGTGAGCTCCGCCTGGGTGTTCATCACATTCTTGTCGCCGATGGTGATCGAGCCGAGGGTCGGGACATCGAACTTGGTGCCGACTTCGTTCTTGATCGTGCCGTTGATCACGCCGTCGGCGAAATAAGCCGCCAGCCAGCCTTCATTGTACGGCGACCAGAGCTGGAACGCCGAGACCGTGCCGTCCTTGACGAAGTCGCGCATTTCGCTCGGCAGACCGAGGCCCGTCACATGGACCTTGGCGGCAATGCCACGCTGCTGCACGACCTGAGCGGCCGCCGCGATGCCGACGGTGGTCGGCGCAATGACGCCAACGAGGTCGGGGAAGTTCGACAGCAGGCCTTCCATTTCGGTGGTCGACTTCTCGGGCTGGTCATCGCCATAGACGGTGGCGACCAGCTTCATGTTCTTGTACTTCGGGTTGGTCTTGAGCGTGTCGTTCATCGCGGCGATCCAGGTGTTCTGGTCCGGAGCTTCCGTGGTGGCCGACAGGATCGCGATCTCACCCTTGTAGCCGATCATCGAGCCCATCAGCTCGACCTGGTTCGGGCCGGTCTTGGTGAAGTCGACGGGCAGGATGTTGGCGTCGCGATGGCTTTCGTTGCCGACGAGATCGCCGTTCACCGCGAGCACGAGGATGCCCTTGGCCCGGGCAGCGTCGAGCGCCTGGTTCATCGCATCCGGGCTGTTCGGCGCGATGGCGATGACGTTGACGCCCTTCTGGACCTGCGCGTCGATCAGCGGGATCTGCGAGGTCGCTTCAGCGGTCGCCGGAGCAACGAACTCGAACTGGCAACCGATCTTGGCGCAGGCATCTTTGAAGCCGCCCGTGATCGAGTCGAAGTACGGGTTGCCGGTGTTCTTGCCAATGTAGACGACCTTGAAGTCGTGGCCGGCGGCGAGGGCGCCGGTCGCGAACGTCGCAACCAGACCGAGCGCGGCTAGGCCGGCTAGTAGGTTTCTCTTGAGCACTTGCTTCCTCCTGTTGATGCCGGTTGGCCGGCGGATACGCCCGCTACCTTTGGGTGCGGGAATAGATGAAATTGGTGACGATGATGGAGACGATGAGCAGCACGCCGAGCAGGCAGAACTGCGTCGCCGGCAGCCAGCTCGCGGTGTTCATGGCGTTGGTCATAATCGACAGCAGCCAGGCGGCGAGGAGCGTCCCGATGATCGAGCCGCGGCCGCCGAAGATGTAGGTGCCTCCGAGCATCGCCATCAGCACCATCTGCAGCTCGCCACCGAGGCCGAGGTCGTAGCGCACGGTGCCCAGTTGTGAGACGAACATCATGCCCGCCAGCGCACTCACCACACCCAACGCGGCGAACAGCGCCGTCTTGATCGCTCGCGTGCGGATGCCGGCATGCCGGGCCGCGATCTCGTTGGTGCCGATCTGGTAGATCTGCCGGCCAAAGATCGTCGCGCTAAGCAACAGCGCCAGAAGGATCGCGGCGAGGACCACGATCAGGTCCGGCACCGGGATGCCCAGAATCGTCACCAGGTTGAGACCCATGTACCATTCGGGGACCTTGATCGAGGCGTCGCCGGCCAGCACCTGCGCGAGGCCGCGATAGAAGGTCAGTGTGCCGATCGTTGCGATCAGCGATGGCAGCCGCAGGTACACAACGAGGAAGGCGTTGAACAGGCCAAGCGCCAGACCCAGACCGATACAGATGAGAACGGCCAGCGGGAACGGGACTCCGGCCGCTTGCACCGCCGCGAACACGCAGGCCGTCAGCGCCATGCTCGAGGCCGGCGACAGATCGATCTCGCCGGCGATGATCACCAGCGTCAGCACCAGCGCCATCAGCGCCAGCGGCGCAGTGAGGGTAAAGGTGCTGAGGATATATTGCAGGTCGAGCGACTGCGGCCAGAACACGCTCGCAACGAGCGGCTCGATGATGAGCAGCGCAACCGTCATCATCACCGGCCGCACGAGGATGACCTGCCACAGCGGACGGGCTGGCGCCGCATCCAACGGGGTGACGGTCGTGGAGATAGGCTCCGTGGTCATGTCCGAACCCCTCGCGCGGTGGTCAGGGCTTTGATGCCGCGGTCGCGCACGGTCTGGTCGATGACTAGCGCGACGATAATAACGAGACCGTAGATTGCGCTCTGCACCGTGCCGGGAATGCCGAGCAGCGGCAGCGCCGCACTGACGCAACCGAGCAGCACCACGCCGAGGACCACCCCCAGGACGGAGCCGACGCCGCCATTGATCGACACGCCGCCGATCACCACAGCGGCGATCACCTGGAACTCGAAGCCCCAGCCGGTATTGGACGGATTAACGAAGCCCCAGCGGCTCGCATACAAGATGCCCGCGAGCCCGGCGAGGCCACCTGAAATTGAGAACACGGTGAGAGTGACGGCGGTCACCGGGATACCGCGCAGTGGCGCCGCCACCGGGTTAGAGCCAAGGGCATAGACCTGCCGACCCAGCCGCGAATGATTGGCGAACCAATAGGTGAGCAGGACCACTGCCAGCGCGATGATCACGATCCACGGCAACCAATAGTTCGGCGCGTTGGCCGACATCGCTTTGAGCGGACCAGGAATATACTGGCGGTCGATCTGCTTGGCGCCGGACGCGATGAAGGTCAGGCCGCGATAGAGGTAGAGTGTGCCGAGCGTCACGATGATGGCCGGCAGACGAAAAACGATCACCGTCAAGCCATTGATGAAGCCCAGGATCGCGCCGATGCCGATCGCGACCGGAAAGCCGAGGTAGAATGGAATATCAGGCTGTAGCTTGAACATCAGCGCCGTCATCATCGCCGCAAAGCCCAGCGTGGAGCCGACCGACAGATCCACGTGGCGAGCGATGAGCACGAGCATTTGGCCCATTGCCGCGATCATGATCAGCGGCACAAACATCATGATCACACGGAGATTGTCGACCGCCAGGAAACGCGGCTTGATGATCCCCACGATGATGCAAAAAACGATGATCGCGACGAGAATGCCCATCTCGCGGCGCAGCAGGAGTGATCGCAGCGCGTTCATGCCGCCACCCGGGCGCGCGGTACAGCCGCACTCATGATCGATTCCTGAGTTGCGTCGGCGCGAGCAATATTTGCGGTCAGCCGGCCTTCCGACATCACCAACACGCGGTCGCACAGCGCCAGCAGTTCGGGCAATTCGGAGGAGATCAGCAGGATGGCGCGCCCGCCCGCGGCGAGTTCGCCGATCATATCGTAGAACTCGGCCTTGACCCCGATATCGATGCCGCGCGTCGGCTCGTCGAGGATCAGCACACTCGGATTGGTCAGCAGCCAGCGGGCGAGGATCGCCTTCTGCTGATTACCGCCCGACAGCTCGCCGATCGGCTGGCGCAACGAAGCGAGCCGAATGCGCAGCTTGCGCACCGAATCCGAGGCCAGGGTCTTTTCCAGCGTGCGGCGTATGATGCCATTCGGAGCAATCTGTTTGGGGATGGCGGCGGTGATGTTTTCCTCGACCGACAGCGTGCGGAAAATCCCGGCGGTGGCGCGGTCCTCGGGCACGAAGGCGAGGCCGAGCGCGATGGCCTGCGACGGCTGAGTGATGAGTTCGGCTTTGCCGTTGATGGTGACCGTACCGCTCGCGGCAGGTGCGACCCCGAAGATGGCCCGCGCGACGTCCGTGCGACCGGCGCCGACGAGCCCACCGAGCCCGACGATCTCGCCTTTGCGGACCTCGAAGCTGATGTCGTTGAACACGCCCGGCAGCGTCAGCTTGTCGACTTTGAGCGCCACGTCGCCGATGGTCGTGCCCTGCTTTTTCATATATTCGCGCAGCGGCCGTCCGATCATCTGCCGGATGATGTCGGCGTTGGTGAGATTGGCGATCTCCTCGGTGGCAACCTTGTTGCCGTCGCGGAAGATCGTGACGCGGTCGCAGAGCTGCTGGACCTCTTCGAGCCGGTGCGAGATGAAGACGATGGTGCGGCCTTCGTCGCGCAGCCGTCGGGCGATGACGAACAGCGTCTCAACTTCTTTCGGCGTCAGCGGCGCGGTCGGCTCGTCCATGATGATAAGCCGGCTGTCGGACGCGAGCGCCCGGGCGATCTCGACCATCTGCTGGTCGGCAATCGACAGCCCGCGCATCGGCCGCGTGACGTCGATCTTGACGCCGAGCAGATCCATCAGCTGGCGCGCCTCGCGCGTCATCTGCGCCCACGGTACCCGGCCGAGCGGCGAGCCTACGGTACGGCCGAGCACAAGATTTTCGGCAACCGAGAGATCCGGGAAAGAGATCGGCTCCTGGTGGATCAGTGTGATGCCGAGCTTTTGCGCGGCGATCGGATTGGGGATCTCAACCGGCGTGCCGTTGAGGGCGAGCGTGCCGCGCGTCGGTCGATGCACACCCGCGAGGATCTTCGCGAAGGTCGATTTGCCCGCGCCGTTCTCACCGAGCAGCGCATGGATTTCGCCGCGCTTCAAATCGAGGTCGACATCGCGCAGCACCTCGATCGAGGCGAACGATTTGGAAATGCCGCGCGCGGCGATCAGCGGCGTATCCCGTGATGCGGCAGTCGCGTCCGTCATGCTCAGCGCCCCGCCGGAACCGGAGAATCGGGGTCGATCAGCTTCTGCGCCTTGAGATCGGACCAGAAGCCGGCGGGGATCGGCGCGTTCACATGCGCGACGTTCTCCGTGACTTCACTGGCGCGCGCCGCGCCGGGGATCGCCGAGACGACGATCGGGTGGGCAAGGACGAACTGCAAGGCGGCGGCGGGAAGGGCGACGTCGTGCGCCTTGCATACGGCCTCGATGCCGCGGACTTTCGCTTGCACCTCGGCCGATGCTTTGCCGTAGCCGTAATGTGCTGCGCCACTCGAGCCAGTGGC
The DNA here is from genome assembly GCA_039934955.1 of Devosia sp. GTDB lineage: Bacteria > Pseudomonadota > Alphaproteobacteria > Rhizobiales > Devosiaceae > Devosia_A. The sequence goes on along the minus strand of JBDTLB010000054.1, from coordinate 2,728 downwards.
GAGAATGCCCGAGGCCAGTGGCGCCCCGATGATCACCGAGACGCCGCGCGTGGCTAGGTCGGCCATGCCGCGATGCAGGCTGCGCTGATCGAGCAGGGTGTAGGGCATGGCGACGATGCAGAAATCGAGATCGACCTGCGTGGCGACCTGCTCAAGCGCGTCGTCGGTATTGATGCCCATGCCGTAGGCCTGGATGTCGCCGGACTTTTTCAGTTCCTGCAGGGCCTTGATGCCCGAGTCGCGCAGGTCCTTCTGGCGCACTTCGAAATGCTCGCCGTGATAGGCGACGTCGAGATCGTGGATCACCAGAGCTTCGACACTATCGAGCGCCAGGCGCTGCAGCGCCTGCGCATAGGAGCGCATGATGCCGTCGTAGGAATAGTCCCACAGCACGTCGAAATTGAGCCCCCCAACCCACGGTGCACGATCGAAATGCCCCGGATCCTTGGGGCGGACGAGCTGACGGCCGACCTTGGTGGTGACCTTGAATTCATGGCGCGGACGGTTGCGGAGGTAGTGGCCCATGCGATGTTCGGCAAGACCGCGGCCATACCACGGCGCGGTGTCGTAGTAGCGCACGCCGGCGTCCCACGCGGCATCCATCGTCGCCTTGGCGTCGGCTTCGTCGACCTTGCCGTAGAGCTCGCCCAGATGGGCGCTGCCGAAGCCGAGAGCTGGCAGGCTGAGGCTCGTTGAGCCGACCTTTTTCAGGGCGGAACTGGTCGACAAAGGCTGCTCTCCCGTAGTCGCACGGCAGGCTGTAGGCGCCTGCTCTCTTGCTTGAGGTATAAGTTGTCAGACAAAAATTAGTTTGACAAGTTTTTACTTTCTCCCCCATCCTGTCAATGGTCGTGAACCGTCGCAAAAAGATGATGGCACTCCGAGGGAGCGTGTTTGCAGCATGGAAATCGGCGGGACTTACCCGATGCTCTATGCCTTTTTCGACGCGGCCGGACGGCTCCGCCGCGAAGCGGTGTCACGCCAGATCGGCGCGGCCATCGCCAGCGGTGCGTCGGGTGTCGCGGTGCTCGGTCTCGGCACCGAGGTGCAAAAGCTCGGCCGCGACGAACGCCGTTCTCTCGTCGAATGGACCATCGCCGATGTTGCAGGTCGCGTCCCGGTGGCGGTGACGGTGGCTGACGGCAACGTCCCCGACATGGTCGAAAGTGCCCGCTTCGCCCGCAACGCAGGTGCCGCTTGGCTGATCCTGCAGCCGCCGCGGCCACCCGCCAGCGGTGCGCATCTCATCGAGTTCTTCGGCGCCGTCGCCGACTCGGTCGACTGCCCAATTGCCATCCAGAACGCACCGGAATTTCTCGGCATCGGTCTGTCGCCGGCAGATTTGCTGGCACTCAACGCCGCCCATCCCAACGTCACGATCGTCAAAGCCGAGAGCACCGCGCTCACCGTCGCTCAGGTCATCGCCGAGATCGGTGGCCGGATGAAGATCTTCAATGGTCGCGCCGGTTTCGAGCTGCTCGACAATTTCCGCGCCGGCGTTGACGGCATGATCCCCGGCACCGAAACTATCGATTTGCAGGTCGACATTGAACACGCCATGCGCGCCGGCGATGAGGCCCAGGCCGAGCAAATGTATCGCAAGCTGCTGCCGCTCGTTGCCTTCATCATGCAGGGCCTCGGCAATTTCCTGCTTTATGGCAAGCTGATCGCCGCCCACCGCCTTGGCATCGCGCCGAGTTGCAACCGCATTCCTTCTGACATTGCCACACCGACCGGGCTTGCCTGGGCAGAGCGCTACGCCGCCGAGCTCGGACCTCTGCCCATCTGACTGGAGAGATCATGCCGCGCATCAAGGACGTCCGCACCACCATCTATGAGTGGATTGGCCCCGTAGCGCCGATGCCGCCGCATTTCTGCACGACGGCGTCCGACCTCGTCTCCGACGTCACTGGCTCGATCTCGGGCTTCCGCTTCCTCGGCTGGCTGGTGGTCGAGATCGAACTCGACGACGGCACGATCGGTATCGGCAACGCGGCGCTGGCGCCGCACGCCACCAAGACCACGATCGACACCTATCTCAAGCCGCTGCTGATCGGCACCGATCCGCTCGACAGTGAGTATATCTGGCAGTCGATGTATCGCCGCACCTTGCCGTTCGGCCGCAAGGGCATCGGCATGGTAGCGATCAGCGCTATCGACCTCGCGATCTGGGACGCCAAGGGTAAGATCCTGAACCAGCCGGTGTTCAAGCTGCTCGGCGGCCGCACCAAATCGAAGATCCCGGTCTACGCCAGCCGGCTCTACTCGCAGCCCCTAGACACGCTGTTTCAGGAGGCAAAAGCCTATGCCGATCAAGGCTTCAAGTCCGTAAAGCTCCGCTTCGGCTGGGGCCCCAAAGACGGTATCGAAGGCCTGCGCAAGAACGTCGATCTGGTACGAACGACGCGCGAGGCTGTTGGCCCCGACGTCGACATCATGGCCGACGCCTACATGGGCTGGAACCTCGAATACGCCAAGCGCATGCTCCGTATGTTGACGCCGTTCGACGTGCGCTGGGTCGAGGAGCCGGTGATCTCCGACGATCTCCATGCCTATGCCGAGCTCAGGGCGCTCAACCTGGTCAACATTTCGGGCGGCGAGCACGAATACACGCTGGCCGGTTTCCGCGATGCGCTGGCGCTCAAAGCCTTCGACATCGCCCAGTACGACGTCAACCGCGTCGGCGGCATTACGGCGGCCAAGAAGATCGCCGATCTGTGCGAGGCGA